>NZ_CADCWT010000305.1 GCF_902806485.1 Candidatus Frankia alpina
GCCGCGCGGACGAACCCGGCGACGACGAGCGGGCCGCCGACCTCGATCCCGCCGCTCTGCTCCCCCGCGCCGAGGCTCTGCGCGCCCACCTGGACGGCGGCGCCGAACTGCGCCGGCGCTTCCGGCCGAAGGTGCAGCGAGAGGCCGACGCGCTGCTGCGGCAGGTGACCGTCGACGGGGTCGCGCCGACCACCCCGGAGCTGCTCGACCTCGTCCTGACCCGGCTTCGGGCGGAACTCGCCGTCGAGGCGGCTGGCCGCGGCTGGACCCTGGTGGGCCGCCCGCCGAGGCCCGGCGATCCGCTCGAGGTCCGGCTGTCCCGGCTGGTCGAGGGGCAGCAGGCCATCGAGGGAATCGACGCAGTCGTGGCCGCGCGGGACCGGGTCGTCGCCCTCGCCGCCGAGGTGGCGTCCGGGAGCCCGGTCTCGATCGACTCGGCCGCGAACGTGCGGGATCTGGCCGCGGCGATGGCCGCGCTCGAACCGATGGCGGCCGCGGCCGTCGCCGACCGGGCGCTGGCCGACCTCGCCGACGGGTACGACCGGCTCACCACCGACCCCGATACACCGGCCGGGCTGGCCGCCGAGCTCGGGGCCGTGGCCGCCGCGACCGCAGCCCGCGACGCCGACGCCTACGCCGTCGCCCGCGCCGCGCTCGACGCCGCGGTGGCCCGAGGGCAGGCCGCCGCCCGGCGCGCCGAGCTGCTCCGCCGGCTGCGCGCGGCCCATCCTGCGCTGGCGGATCTCCTGGCCGCCACCGCGACCGCGGAACCAGCCCGGCCCGACCGCGGCCCAGGCGACGCGCGCCCGCGCCAGGACGGCGACGGCGATCCCTGGCCGGCCCGGCTGACGGCGTTCTCGGCCGCGTGGGCCTGGGCCGTCGCGGCAAGCTGGCTGGCCCGCACCCCCCGTGCGGACGGCCCTGCGAACACCGACGGCGCGTCACCTGTCGACCTGGACGCCCGGTTGGACGCGGCCGAGGACGTCCTCGCCGCGGCCACCGCGGAGCTGGCCGGGGCGAAGGCCTGGAAGCACTGCCTGGAACGGATGGGTGCCGAGCAGTCCGCCGCGCTGCGCGCCTACGCCGACACCGTCGCCGTCGGCGGCACCCTGGCCGGTCGGCACGCCGAGCGCTACCGGCAGGCCGCCCGGGAGGCGATGGAGATCGCCCAGACGGCGGTGCCGGCCTGGGTGATGCCGATCCGGGAGGTGCTGTCGACGATCCCCGCGGTCCGCGACAGCTTCGACGTCGTCATCGTCGACGAGGGCAGCCAGGCCGGGCTCGACAGTCTGTTCCTGCTGTGGCTGGCGCCTCGCGTGATCGTCGTCGGCGACGACCGCCAGTGCACCCCGCCGGTCGACCCCGCGCAGGAGCTCGACCCGGTCCTCGACCGGCTCGACGCCCTGCTGCCGGACGTGCCGGCCTGGCTGCGCGTCGGCTTCACCCCGCGGTCCAGCCTGTTCAGCCTGCTGCGGACCCGCTTCGGCGAGGTGATCCGGCTGCGGGAGCACTTCCGCTGCATGCCCGAGATCATCGAATGGTCGTCGGCGATGTTCTACCGGGATGCACCGCTGCTGCCGCTGCACCAGTTCGGCGCGGACCGGCTGACGCCGCTGGTCGCCCGGTTCGTCCCGCACGGGTTCACCACGGCCACCCCGGCGGGGCCGCGCAACCCGGCCGAGGCCGAGGCACTCGTCGCGCAGGTCCTGGCCTGCGCCGAGGACCCACGCTATGCCGGGCTCAGCTTCGGGGTGGTGGTCACCCAGGGCACCGCGCAGGCCACACTGATCCGCGACCGGCTCGCCGAACGGATGTCGGCAGCCGAGCACCTGCGTCGCCGGCTGCGGGTGGGCACTCCGGCCGACTTCCAGGGCGACGAACGTGACGTCGTGTTCCTGTCGCTGGTCGTCGCGCCGGGCGACCGACCAGTCCCGCTGACCCGGCTGGAGTACCAGCGGCGGTTCAACGTCGCGGCCTCCCGAGCGCGCGACCAGGTCTGGTTGTTCCACTCGGTGGCGCCGGCCGACCTCGACCACCAGGACCTGCGCCACAGCTACCTCAGCTACGTGCTGTCCGCGGCGCGCCCGGCCGCGCCGCTGCCCGGGGTGACGCCGCCGCTCGCCGAGGTCGCCACGGACCGCCCCCATCCGGCCTTCGGCTCCCTGTTCGAGCAGCGGGTGTTCCACCACCTCGCCGGCCGCGGCTACCTCGTCATGCCCCAGGTGGAGGTCAACGGCCGGCGGGTCGACCTGGTCGTGGCGGGCGGGCGGGCCCGGTTCGCGGTCGAGTGCGACGGCGACGTCGGCCCCGGGCCCGCGGAGATAGCCCGCGAGTTCGACCGGGAACGCGAGCTCCGCCGGGCGGGATGGCGATTCTGGCGGGTCCGCCAGTCCGACTTCGAACTCGACCCGGAGGCGGCGCTGGCCTCGCTGTGGCCACGTCTGGCGGCTGCCGGAATCGCTCCGATCCCGACCGAGCGGGACGGCGTCGACGGCCGGGGTGCGCCGGGCGGCCCGGCCGCCGTCCGCGGGCCGGTCCGGGCCGGCGCGGACGAGCTGCTGCACCGTTGGCGCCCGATCACCCTCTCCGAGCTGGAGGGCCTCGACGACGCGCCGACGCCGGCCGAAGGGGGCGATCCGGCCGACTGATCATTGACTGCTGCCGACCGAGCCGGGAACGGTCAGGGCGGCGGCCCACCGACCCCGTCGGGCTCGAGCGGCGTGGCGACGACGTCTGAGTGAGTGGGGCCCGAACCGGGATCGCGCTCGATGCCGTCGTGGCCGCCGTCGCTGCCGTCACCCACGTCGTCACCCACGTCGTCACCCACGTCGTCACCCACGTCGTCACCCACGTCGTCACCCACGTCGTCACCCACGTCGTCACCCACGTCGTCACCCACGTCGTCACCCACGTCGGCGGAGCCGACGATGCGGGCGAACGGCGGCCGGTGCAGCCGGGGCTTCGCCGCCGCCGGCTCGGCGAAGTCCGACCGGTGGATGCGGCAGAACGCGCCCGGCGCCCCGGAGCCCAGCCGGCACACCCCGATGTCCGCCGCCGTCAGGTAGGCCAGCGCCTCGGCGTGTTCGAGCCCGACCCGGCTCTGCAGGAACAGCACCGCCGAACGGGTCGCGCGGCGGATCGCCTCGGTCAGGTCGGCGTCGAGGCCCATGGTGACCCACATGGCGTCGGTCTCGATGAACGGCTCGCGCAGCGTGCCGAGGGCGGCTCGGGCGGCCGTCTCCCGCAGCGCCGTCAGGCGCAGGGGCGCGCGCAGCGGGCCCTCCAGAGCCGTCCCGCCGATCTTCCCGTCGCCGAGGGCGTAGTGCGGGTCGCCGACGGCGAACAGCGCGCCCCCGACCTGGACGGGCAGGTAGAGCCGGGCGCCGGTGCCGAGGTCACGGCAGTCCAGGGCGCCGCCGTGCAGGCCGACCGCGGTGGACGCGATGACCTCGGTGGTACTGTCCACCGCGACCGCCATGACGCCCAGGAACGGAGCCAGCGGGAAGCGGGCCCGCCCGCCGCTCGTGCTGGTCAGCGAGCCGAAGAGGCGGCCGCGGCGGCGTTCGACGGCGCAGAAGGTGGTGACGGTGCGAAAGCGCTGCCAGTGCCGCGCGTCAGCGTCCGGCTCGGGTGGTCCGCCCTCCGGAAACTCCCCGGCGAGCAGGCCGGCGCCGTGGCGAGTGGAGACGATCCCGTACCGGGCCCGCGGGTGCAGCGACAGGACATCGACGCGCAGCACGTCCCCCGGCTGGGCGCCGCGGACGAGCACCGGCCCGGTCACGATGTGCGGGGCGTCCACACCGAACCGGTGCGGCAGGCCGGAGGCGGCGATCGCCCGGGCGTCGGCGAGGACCCCCGAGGGCGGCACGCCTAGGTTGGCGAGGAAAGCGTCGGGATCACGTCCCTGGTCGCCGAGGATCCCCTCCGAGCTGACCGTGTCGAAGGTGACCGTGGCGCCGGAGTCGACACTGAGCACCGGCCTGGTCAGTACGTTGGGCAGCTCGCCCCATGTGACGGTCTCGGGGGTGGAGGGCAGGTAGTGCTTCCCCTCGATCTTGCCCCGTCCCGGCTGCAGCGCCACAGGCGGGCCTACCGGCCCCGCCGCCGGGCGAGTGGGCCCCCGCCGGGACGAATCGCCTGGACGTGCGGCCGGCCGGCCCATGGCGTCCCGGTGGGCCGGACATGGCATACAGAGCGACAGGACTGGTCAGGCACGCGCGTCAGATTTTCAGTGGAATATGACGAAAAGGTGACGTGGATGTTGCGATCGCGGTCATTCCGTCGGCAGAGGCGTGCTGGGCCGGTGAAGGTGGAGTCCGTCGGCCCCCCGCGGCGGTCAGGCCTGCGGCCCCGCCCCTTCAGTGCCACCACCTGCGACGCTGGAGTCGCCCCCGCCCGCAGCACGGGGGTGTCATGACCGCGACGTTGCGGGATCTCGGCGAGTTCGAGCTGATCCGCGCGATCACCGCCCGCTTCGCCCGCGGCCGGGATGTGCTCGTCGGCCCGGGGGATGACGCCGCCGTGCTGGCCGCGCCGGATGCCCGGGTGGTCGTCACCACCGATCTGCTGCTGGAGGGTCGCCACTTCCGGCGGGACTGGTCGTCGGGGGTGGACGTCGGGCACAAGGCCGCGGCGCAGAACCTCGCGGACGTGGCGGCGATGGGCGCCCGACCGACCGGGCTGTTCGTCGGCTTCGCCGCGCCCGGTGACCTCACCGTCGACTGGGCTCTGGCGCTGGCCGACGGGCTCGCCGCCGAATGCGCTTCGGCCGGGGCCAGCGTCGCCGGCGGCGATATCAGCTCGGCCGACGCCATCATGCTGGGGGTGACCGCCCTCGGCGATCTCGAGGGTCGGGCTCCGGTGCTGCGCTCGGGGGCCCGACCGGGCGACGTGGTCGTGCTCGCCGGCTCCGTCGGCCGGGCCGAGGCGGGCCTGGCCCTGCTCACCACGGGACGCGGTCAC
>NZ_CADCWT010000306.1 GCF_902806485.1 Candidatus Frankia alpina
ATACAGGCCGGCCGGGTCGACCGCGGGCTCCTCCACTGCCGCGACCGGCCAGGGCCGCGCCGCCCGCGGGGCGAGGCTCGCGACGATCCGGCGCACGGTCTGCAGGGCGTCGGCGTCGTCGTCGGCCAAGTGGTCGACGACCCCGGAGGTCTTCGCGTGCAGCAGGCCGCCGCCGAGGTCCTCGGCGGCGACGACCTCTCCGGTGGCGGCCTTGACCAGCGGCGGCCCACCCAGGAAGATCGTTCCCTGGTTGCGGACGATGACCGTCTCGTCGCTCATCGCCGGGACGTAGGCGCCGCCCGCCGTCGACGAGCCGAGCACCGCCGCGATCTGGGCGATGCCGGCCTTCGACATCGTGGCCTGGTTGTAGAAGATCCGGCCGAAGTGCTCCCGGTCCGGAAACACGTCGTCCTGCATCGGCAGGAACGCCCCGCCGGAGTCGACTAGGTAGACGCAGGACAGCCGATTGTGCAGCGCCACCTCCTGCGCCCGCAGGTGCTTCTTCACCGTCATCGGGTAGTACGTCCCGCCCTTGACGGTGGCGTCGTTCGCAACGACGACGCATTCGCGCCCCGCGATCCGGCCGATGCCCGCCCCCGGCGCGTCACCGTCGTACATCCCGTCCGCGGCCAGCGGGAACAGCTCCAGGAAGCGGCTGCCCGGGTCAAGCAGCCCCTCGATGCGCTCCCGCGCCAGCAGCTTGCCGCGCTCGACATTCCGGCGCCGGACGGGCTCGGGGCCACCCAGCGCCGCCGCGGCGAGCCGCTCACGCAGCTCGGCGACGAGCGTCGCGTGGGTCTCGGCGTAGCCGCGCGCCGCGGGCGAGGCGGCGTCGACGGCGCTGCGCAGCGGCGGCCCGGTGAGATCTTCCGCCGCCGCTGCCCTTGCACGCGCGGCGGCAGGACCGTCGCCGACATTAACAGTCGCTAACATGGGTCCAGATGTTAGCAACTGTTAACACTCCCGTCGACCGGTGGACCAGGCTTGGTAGCCTCTGCCCGGAGGAGGACCACATCGTGCCGTCGCGTGCCACCCGGGTGACACCCCCGTCGGGTCTGGCCCCCACCTTCTCCGACGCCACCGGACCACCCACCCTCGCGGCGGCGGAGGATCCCGCTCCCGCGCCGGCCGCCGTCGAGCCCGACCCGACCACGACTTCCCCGGTCAGGCGGCCTCGCACCGGACGCCGGGACGACCTGCTGCAGGCGGCTGCCCGGCTGTTCGCCGAGCGGGGGTTCCGCGGGGTCGGCATCGAGCAGATCGGCGCCGCCGTCGGCATCCGCGGGCCCGGCATCTACCGGCATTTCGCCAGCAAGGACGCGATGCTCACCGAGCTGCTCGTGGGCATCAGCGAGCATCTGCTCCACGGGGCCCAGACCGTGCTGAGCGCGGACCCGAGTGCGTCCGACGCCCTCGACCGCCTCGTCCGCCGGCATGTCGAGTTCGCCGTCGGCAATCCCGACCTGATCGTCATCCACGACCGTGACCTGCACAGCCTGCCGGCGCCAGACGAACACGAGGTGCGGCGGCTGCAACGCGCCTACGTCGAACTGTGGGTCGGCGTGCTGCGCCGGCTGCGCCCGGAACTGACCGCTCCCGCCGCCCGCGTCCGCGCCCACGCGATCTTCGGCCTGATCAACTCGACCCCGCACAGCTCGGGCGAGCTGGATCCCACGGTCAGGGCCACCACGCTGCACGCGATGGCGACGGCCGCGGCCACCGCGTAGTCCCGTCGGGGGCGCGCCAGTTGATCACCCGATTGTCGCCGTACACATGAGGGGGCAGTGTGATCGACGCACAGGGCCGGATCCAGGCAGTGCTTGAGCAGCTGGTCAGCGAAGGACGGGAAGTCGGCCTGCAGGTTGCGGCCTATCTCGATGGCGAGCTGGTGGTGGATGCCTGGGCCGGGGCGGCTGATCGTGCCACCGGCCACGATGTGGACGGCGACTCGCTCTTCCCACTCCACTCCTGCGGCAAAGGAGTCACCGCGACCGCGATCCACCTGCTCGCCGACCGTGGACTGTTCGAATACGACATGCCTGTCGCCACGGTCTGGCCGGAGTTCGCCTGCCACGGAAAGCAGCGCGTCACCCTGCGGCAGGTACTCAACCACTCCGCCGGCGTGCCACACTTGCCGGCCGACACCACCCCGGGCGACCTGTGCGACTGGGACCGGATGTGCGCCGTCATCACGGAATCCGCGCCGCTGTGGGAGGCGGGAACCCGGGTCGGCTACCACGCTTTGACGTACGGATACATCCTGGGCGAGGCGGTCCGCCGCGCGGACGGCCGGACCGTCGACCAGGTCGTCCGCGACGAGATCACCGGCCCACTGGGCATCGCGGACTCCCCGATCTACGGCATCGCCGAATCCATGGCGCCCCGGGTGGCGGTGGTGGTGGACGACGCGCCGGAGAACCCGACGTGCCCTGAGCTACGTCGTCGGTGGCCCCGATGACCGGGAGTTCGGTCACGGAGGAGCCGGCGGATCGCTCGGGTGGGCCGTCCCGGACCGCAACTTCGCCTTTGCGCTGGCGAAGAACAACCTGACGGCCGACCCTGTGGATCCCTCCACCACGGCACTCGTCACCCGCGAGATACGCACAGCCCTGGCCATCCCGGTGTGAGCCAACGCCCCCAAGCCCTGGGTGGCCCAGGCCAGGGCCAGAGGGTTTTCAGTGGCCCGGCCGGGTTCTCCCAGGCTTGTCCTGGCCGGGCACGGGGCGGTCGAACAGGTGGGCGGCACGGGTGCGGAGGAGTCCAGCTAGATCGTTGCCTGCGCCGTGATCGACGGCGTCGAAGAGTTCGGGGATGACGGCCAGTTCGGCATGCCGGCCGGCTTCGGTGGTGAACGTGTCGGTGAGGTGTGCGCGGACCTGGGCGTTCGCTGTGGGATGCGCGTCACCGCTGTCCGCGCCCAGGCCCGCGAGCAGGCGCAGCCCGTCCTCGGCGGGGCTGTCGGGGGCCGCGGACAGCACCACCAGCTCCATGCCCGATTCGTCGGGTAGCGCGAAGTTCTCCTGGTGTAGTTCCAGCAGTCCGACCAGCGGGTGCCGGTACGCCTTGCGTCCATGTGTGCGGGCGCGCACGTCCGCGCGGGCCCAGAGGCGGCGGAAGCGCTCGCTGCCCATCGCCAGCTCGCCGATGAGCGAGGCCAGGCGGGGGTCCTCGGGGTATTTCCCGGCGGCCAAGCGCAGGTGCCCGACCACGTCGAGGGTGCAGTTCTCCCAGTCCGCGTACAGGCCGCGCTCGGCCTCCTCGAGGAAGATGTGCCGGGCGGTGTTCAGTCCCGGTATCGGCCGGCCGTAGAGGAGCCCCGCGAGGCGGTTCCCGGCGAGCACGTCCAGGCGGTGGCCCATGATCAACGCGGGTGCGTCGGCGACCAGGTCGAGGACGCGCGCCAGCTCCGGCCGGACCCGTCCGCCCGGCGCCTTCGCGCGGCGGCGGCGCTGCCGGGCGAGCCGGTGCAGGTGTCCGCGTTCGGTCTCGTCGAGGCCGAGGACGCGGGCGAGCGCGTCGAGTACCTGCTCGGAGGGCTGGGTCGCGCGGCCCTGCTCCAGGCGTACGTAGTAGTCGACGCTGACTCCGGACAGGTGCGCGACCTCTTCGCGGCGCAGCCCTTCGACCCGGCGGCGCCTGTCGGTGGGGATGCCGACGACCGCCGGGTCGACCCGGGAACGCCGGGTCCGCAGGAAGCCCGCAAGATCGTCCATGCCCCCAGTATGGCCTCGGCGGCGCCCGTGAAGGTGGTCCTGCCATACCCAGGAAGTCCCGTCCGACGGAAGCGGCGCCCCTGAACGGCGGGCGCCGCGGCGCCCAGGATCGAAGGCACCCGAACGGCACCCGATCCGAAGGAGTTCCCATGAAGACGCTGATCGTCTACGCCCACCCGGAGCCGACGTCGCTCAACGGCTCGCTGAAGGACCTCGCGGTGTCCACCTTGGAGACCGCCGGGCACGAGGTACGGGTGAGCGATCTGTACGCGATGAACTGGAAGGCGGTCGTGGACGCCGCGGACTACGGCCCCGACGCCTCAAGCCCGCTGAAGGTCGCCCTGGACTCGGGCCGGGCCTTCGACGCCGGGACGCTCACCCCGGACGTCCTCACCGAGCAGGAGAAGCTGCTGTGGGCCGACGCGATCATCTTCCAGTTCCCGCTGTGGTGGTACACGATGCCCGCGATCCTCAAAGGCTGGGTGGACCGGGTGTTCGCTTGCCACTTCGCCTACGGCGTCGGCGAGCACAGCGACACCAGGTACGGCGAGCGCTTCGGCGAAGGCACCCTCGCGGGCAGGAAGGCTCTGCTGTCGGTGACCGCCGGCGGCCCACAGGCGCATTACGCCGCTCGCGGGATCAACGGACCCATCGACGATCTGCTGTTCCCGATCCACCACGGCATCCTCTACTACCCGGGCATCGAGGTGCTGCCGCCGTTCGTGCTCTACGGCACCGACCGGATGACCGGCGAGGACTACCCGGACGTCGCCAAGGCCTGGGAGCAGCGCCTGCTCACCCTGGAGTCGACCGAGCCGATCGCGTTCCGGCGCCAGAACTTCGGTGACTACGAGATCCCCTCACTGCACCTGAAGGAGGGACTGGAGCCCGCAGGCCGCACGGGTTTCAGGCTGCACGTGCGCGGCTGACCGCCGGCGATGGACAGGACGAGCTGGGGCACGAACCCGAGGAGCAGCCCGAGGGCCTCGTTGATGAGGGGACGTTGGATCGATGGATGCGGGCAGGCGGAATCTTTGAGGACAGCCCGCCCGCGGCCCCCGGTGGAGTTATTTGCCCGCGGTGACCGCGACTTCCGCACCGGGCGCGTAGGTCGTCACGTTCGGCGGAATCGCCTTGAGCTCATCGATCTTGGCGCAGGCCGGGCACTGAGCCTTTCCCGGTAACGTTTCGTCGCTTTGCGTGACATCAATGTGGTGTTGGTGT
>NZ_CADCWT010000307.1 GCF_902806485.1 Candidatus Frankia alpina
AGCTCCGGGCCGACCGGTGTGATCTTGCGATAGTTGACGTGGAGGTAGGCGGTGCGGGAGGTGCCCCGCCCGCCGAGGTTCGCCAGCCGGCCCAGCACGTCGTCGAAGAACAACGGGATGCTGCCGCCGTGCGCCGCGCTGTTGCCGCCCAGGTAGTAGCGCCCGAACGTCACGCGGCCCCGCACGTGGTCGGTACTGCTGTCGTCGACGTGGATCACCGGCGCCAGGGCCTGGGTGTGCCCGGGAACCGAGGTCAGGTAGCCGGCGAGCTGCTCACTCTCGCCCACCGTGAACGGGGCGAGCAGCCGGGTCGCCTCCTCCAGCGCCTCCCGGGCCTTGCGGGCCACCTCCTCGGGCGGGTGGGCGCCGGTGATCGTGTCCTGCGCTGCGCGCAGTGCCTCGATCAGGCCGACGAACTCGAGGTGTTCCTCGGCCAGCCTCTCGGCGCTGCCGAAATCTCTCCCGTCTGCCACCGTGCCCCTCCGTTCCCAGGCCGCGCGCCCGGCGTCGTGGTCTCCCACTCCACCTTTGCCTGCTCGGACGCCCGGATGCCCGCACTCGGGGCGAGATGTCCGGCACAGCACAGCGGCGGTCAGGTCTGGCCGGTCATGCCGGTTCGTGGCCCGGGCGGCCCGGCAGGGTGGTCGGCGAGGTGCTCGGCGGCGTACTGCTCGGCCCAGCTCGCCCACTCGGCGAGAGCCTCGAACAGGCGGATGCCGGCCTCCGCGGCGATCCGCAGCGACCGGGTCTGCTCGCTCGTGCCGAACTCGCCGCGGTCCTTGGCCCCGGCGTACGTGCGCATCGCAGCGGCCGTGCCGCTGTAGTACTGTCGTTCGCGCTCCAGATGGGCGGCGAGGTCCGCCGGCTTCATCAGCCAGAAGAAGACCGACCGCAGCAGCGGTTCCATCCGCAGCGTGTGGTCGACCTCGTCGTCGGTGAGCCAGCGGCGCACCTCGGTCAGCCCCGCGTCGGTGATGCGGTAGGCCTTGCGCTGGCCCGGAACGGGCCCGTTCCATGGTGACGTAACGTCGGAGTGCGGCTCGCGTCGCACACAACCGGTCGCCGTGTCGGGCCGCGGGTGCGTCGACGCCGGGCCGAACGGGACCGCATTGTCTGGCTGGCCCGGTTCTACGTGCGGCGCGCCTTCCGGCTGCTGCTGGCGTTCGGCGTCTTCGTCTGGTCGGCGTGGGCCTCGCCGCCTGGGGTGGTCGTGTGTCCCTCGACCGGTGCCGGGACGCCCCGCCGGCGGTCGTGCTCGGCAACGCGCCGCTGGCCTGGTTCGGCCGGATCTCCTAGGGGTTCGTGGTTCGGTGTGCCCACTCGCCCCCCTACCCTTCGCATCTTTCTGTGATCAATCACGTACGGAATCGTGCCGAGGCGTAGCTACGGTTCTGGGCCGAAAAACCGTGACCAAACCTCGGCACCATCTGACCGTAATCTGGCAGCAAACCAGGCGGACAGGCGGGCGGCAGTGGCCGTGCGGCGCCGAAGGGATCAGTGGACGACTACCCAGGGCAACGAGGATGAGTCGGACTTATGCGTCTGGCGCTGACACAGGCAGAGGCAGAGGCGCCAGATCCGTTCCCGCTGGGACGGTGTTCCCGGCGGCCGGCGGATCTCGGCCGGATCGCCCCCCCGGGGCGGTCGCATGTGCGCGGCCGCGCCGGGGGTCGCTCGGCGGGGGCTGGCAATCTACTTGGGCGCCATCCGGATCGCGCCGTCGAGGCGGATCGTCTCGCCGTTGAGCATCGGGTTGGCGATGATCTGGGTGGCGAGCAGGCCGTACTCGTCGGGGGAGCCCAGCCGGGAGGGGTGCGGCACCTGCTGGCCGAGGGAGATGCGGGCGGCCTCCGGCAGGGAGGCGAGCAGCGGGGTGTCGAACAGGCCGGGGGCGATGGTGACCACGCGGATCTTCAGGTTGGCCAGGTCACGGGCGATCGGCAGGGTCATGCCGACGATGCCGCCCTTGGAGGCGGAGTAGGCGGCCTGGCCGATCTGGCCCTCGAACGCCGCCACCGACGCGGTGTTGATGATGACGCCGCGTTCGCCCTCGGTCTCCTCGGCCTTGCTGATCCGCTCCGCCGCGAGCCGGATGACGTTGAACGAGCCGATCAGGTTCACCCGGATGACCCGCTCGAAGATCTCCAGCGGGAACGGCCCCTCCTTGCCCAGGGTCTTGGCGGCGTTGCCGATGCCCGCGCAGTTGACGGCGATCCGCAGCGGGCCGAGCTCGGCGGCCGCGTCCAGCGCGGCGGTGACGTCCGCGGGGGAGGTGACGTCGCCCGGGCTGAAGCGCACGGCGTTGCCGAACTTCTCCGCGACCGCGGCGCCGTTGGAGCTCGGGAGGTCGAGCAGGACGACGCTCGCGCCGGCGTCGACGAGCCGGGTGGCGGTGGCGAGGCCGAGGCCGGACGCCCCGCCGGTCACCACTGCGACTGAATCCGCGATCTGCACGTGAGTTCCTCTCGGAAGAACGGTGGCCCGGGGGCCGGCCTGGCTGCGCAACGGGACGGTCCGACCACCACAAAGTACAGATAGTAAACTATGTAACCTTGGCTTGCGCCTCGGTGGAGGCCGGTTCCGCCCTGAAGCCTGCGGTGTAATAGCTAACTTAGTGTTCTAATGGCGGTGTGCATCCTGTGGCCTCAGGAACCCCGCTCCTTGCCGCGCAGGCCGGCCCGACGGCGCCGCTGAGGGCAACCGCACCGGGACCCCGCGCAGGCCGCGCGAGCTGGCGAACGATCCATCGGCCACCTGATCCACGGTCCCACATCGGACCGGTCGGTGCCGCTTTCGGAGGACGATCCCGCGGCATTTGGGACCGATCCCTCCTACCTCCTACCTCCTACCTGCCACCTGCGCGGATCGCCTGGTAGGCGCAGCGTGAGCCCGACCGACCGTTTCTGGCGTGCGAGGTCCCGCCGACAGCCCACCAGCGAGAGGCAAGTGGTCGAGACATGGCACACCGCACCCTCGACGACACCACGACCGGCACGTTCCGCCTGGCCGGCCACACCGTGCGCCGCCTTGGCTTCGGCGCGATGCGGATCTCCGGCGCGCGCAACACCGAGGGGGTCCGCGACCGCGCGGAGGCCGTCGCGCTCACCCGCCGGGTGTACGAGCGCGGCGTCAACCTGATCGACACCGCCAACATCTACGGCTACGGCGAATCCGAGGAGATCATCGCCGAGGCACTGCACCCGTATCCCGACGACCTGCTCATCACGACGAAGGCGGGCTTCCGGCCCGGGAAGGTCGCTGCGGGGGCGACCAGCCTGCCGCCGCTGGGCCGCCCCGAGCACATCCGGGCCGAGTGCGAGACGAGCCTGCGCCGGCTGCGGGTCGAGGCCATCGATCTCTACCAGGTGCACGTCCCCGACCCACAGGTGCCCTACGAGGACACCGTGGGGGCGTTCGTCGATCTCCAGCGCGAGGGCAAGGTCCGCCACATCGGCGTGTCGAACGTGACGCCCGCGCAGCTCGCCCTGGCCCGTTCGCTCGCCGACGTGGTCAGCGTGCAAAACCGCTACAACGCCGGGGACCGGGCGGCGGAGGCGGTGCTGGCCGTCTGCGAGCGCGACGGGCTCGGGTTCCTGCCGTGGGCGCCGGTGCTGGTCGGCGAGCGTCTCGGCGCGGTGCTCGACACCATCGCCGCCGCGCACGACGCGAACGCGGCGCAGGTCGCGCTCGCCTGGTGTCGGCGGCCCCGCGGGCGGTCGGGGCCGGTGAGTCTCCCGGCGGCGAACCTGCCCAAGGCCGTTGCCGGCGGCGCCGCGTGTGGCGGCGCCGCCGGTCCGATCCGCCCAGGACGCCCGCGGCGGCCGACGGTGCGGTTCCTACTGGTGGGCGCGCGGGTTGGGCGCGAGCTGCCCGCGGGCGAGCTGCCCGAGGAAATCGGTGTCGTCGTAGAAGTGCTGAGTTTCGGTGAGGTGGAGGTCGTCGGTCACGTGGGCCACCGTCACGCCGTACATCTCAATACGCTCGCCGGTCGGCTCGACTCCCTTGTAGGGGCCGCTGAAGGTACCCCAGTGCCGCCACTTGAAAGCGATCACGGGCGGCGGCGAGTAGACCTCCAGGACCTCCCAGAAGAAACCGCCGGGGAATGCCTCGTGGAACACGTCGTGCGACGACTCGAAGGACTCGTCGTTGGCCGAGTAGTACGGGTTCTCCCCGATCAGGACGTTGTAGCTGCCCCGCTCGGCCAGCTCGGCGGCGCCTACCCGCGGGCCGCCATTGACGCTGACCTTGACTTTGTCGGCGACCATGCTTACCCATTCGGAGGGGTTCTTCTTGTGTGACAGCTCCATCTCGAAGACCTGCACGACCCGCTCCACGATGTCCGCGAGCGAACCGGGCTCGTGATGCACGGAGCGTTCCTCCGGCATGTTCTGGTGGGACAGGTGATAATCCGGTGGCTCTCCATCACGCCATGTCATGCCCTGCGATGCTGCGATCACTGCATCTCGACCCTGAACGTGCAGCGGCTGAGCTGCCGCGGCGTTGTTGGTCACGCCGTCGTCCTCCGATTGTCGGAAACCGCGAAATATGGGATCCGTGGCCGTGCGGACGTCTCGTGGGCCACCCTGAGGAGTCAATACGGCCGGAAATTGCCCCCCGGCCCGAGCGTCGATGACTGATCGACATGAACATCCTACATTTTGTGGCCGACGCCCGGCGATAGGGGCGAAAGTCCGGCCGGGATAGCTGCCTGTGGTAATCGACGGACGGGCTAGCATCCCCTGCTCCGCGGTACGGCTCGCTGCGGTCCGGCCGGAATCCCGGCGTATTCCCTGCTCAGGCGGCTAGGCCGGCACCCGTGGCTGGCGCGCAGGCCGCGCCGGCGGCGTCCGGGGCGTGCCGATGCACAATCTGATGGACACCGCGCGTGTCGAGGGTCGCCCGCGATGGCACTTTCG
>NZ_CADCWT010000308.1 GCF_902806485.1 Candidatus Frankia alpina
AACGATCTTCCCGGGGCCCTGGTCGCCGCGGCACGGGGTGTTCGCTGGAACCGGCCGGCACGGGAGGACGCGCGCCCTGCCGGGAGCAATTCTGACCTTTGCAGTCCACTCTGATTCGTGCGCGCTTCTCGCGGAACGCCGTGATCTGCGCGGCGATCTCCAGCGCGGCGTCGAGCCTTCGGGCGCCGTGGGCAACGCCGGCGCAGTCGGGTCAGCCCATGGGGGGCATCGGCCTCGGCCGGCTGGACTCGCGCTGGACGCGGTAGAGCGCCTCCTGGCTCAGGCTCGCGCCGAGGACGCCGTCGACGGTGTGGATCGTGCCGGAGTACAGCCCGCGCCCCCCGCCACCGAGTGGGGTACCAGGTCGAGCAGCACCCAGTCGTCCATCCGGATCGGCCGGTGGAACCAGACGACGTGGTCAAGGCTCGCGCCGGAGTGGACCGCGCCGCCGGGGAACGCCGCGAGACCGGTGAAGATGTCCGACAGGTAGGTCAGGGCGCAGGCGTGCAGCAGCCGGTCGTCGGGCAGCGCGATGGTGCTGCGCGCCCACACCCGGGTGGGCCATCCGGTGTTCTCGTAGGGTTGCTTCGGCAGGCGGCCCTCGATCGAGAACAGCCGCGCCAGTCGCAGCTCCTCGGCCGTATTCGGGTCGCCGGCGTCGGGCATCGGGTTGACCTGATGGTCGTCGCCGTCCTCCGGGACCTGGAACGACGCCGACATGTTAAAGATGACCTTGCCACCCTGGACGGCGACGACCCGGCGGGCGGAGAACGACCGGCCGTCCCGGTCCCGCTCCACCCGGAAGATCGTCGGCCGGGAGGCGTCCCCGCTGCGCAGGTAGTAGCCGTGCAGCGAGTGCGGGACGCGTCCATCGGGCACCGTGCGCCCGGCGGCGAGAAGCGCCTGGGCGGCGACCTGCCCGCCGTAGAGGGAGTACGGGTCCTCGAACACCGTCAGGGCCCAGTAGAGGTCCTGGTCCAGCTCCTCCAACTCCAGCAGATCGACGATGGTGACCGCCGGCTCGGCCGACGGCTGCACACCGTTCACACTATTCACGCTTGCGGGCTGCACGACTCCCCCATGCTTTCTGGATCATCTATCCGCTCAGGATTGCCGACGCCGGCCGCGCCGGTCAGTCCGCGGTGGCCAGGCCCCAGGTCTCCCGCACCTGCGCGAGGGTGGAACTGCCCACGGCCGGTCCCATGCCGGCGACCCGCCCCGGCGTGCGGGAGAAGCGCGGCGCCGGGGCCGGGGCCACCTCCTCGCCCAGGTCGACGAACACCTCCCGGGCGGCCAGGTGCGGGTGTGCGCGGGCCTCCGACCAGCTCAGCACAGGCGCCGCGCAGGCGTCGGTGCCATCGAACACCTGCTCCCACTGCGCCCGGGTGCGGCTGGCGAACGCGGTGGCCAACGCGACGCGCAGCTGCGGCCAGCGGCTGGCATCATTCTGGGCGTCGGCCCACTCCGGCAGGCCCAGCAGCTCGACGAGCCGGGCGTAGAACTGCGGCTCAATGGCGCCGACGGAGAACCAGCCGCCGTCGGCGGTCTCGTAGACGTCGTACCAGGGCCGGCCGGTGTCGAGCAGGTTCGTGCCACGCGGCTCACCCCACTCCTTGCGGGAGATCATCGACCACGTCATCGCCGACAGCGACGCCACCCCGTCGACGATGGCGCAGTCGACGACCTGGCCCTTCCCGGAGTCCCGCGCCTCGTACAGCGCGGCGAGAATGCCGACGACGAGGTAGAGCGCCCCGCCGCCGAAGTCACCGACCAGGTTCAGCGGCACCTGCGGCGGCCCGTCCTCCCGGCCGATCGCGCCCAGCGCCCCGGTGATCGCCACATAGTTGATGTCGTGGCCGGCGGACCGCGACCACGGGCCGTCCTGGCCCCATCCGGTCATCCGGCCGTAGACCAGCGCGGGGTTGCGGGCGAGCAGCGCGTCGGGGCCGAGGCCGAGCCGTTCGGTGACGCCCGGCCGGTAGCCCTCGATGAACACGTGCGCGGCGTCGAGCAGTTCCAGCAGGCCGGCGTGGTCGTCGGGGTTCTTCAGGTCCAGGGCGACGGAGCGCCGGCCGCGGGTCAGCCAGTCCGGCTGCGACCCCACGGAGGCCGGCTTGTCCACCCGGATGACGTCGGCGCCGAGCTCGGTGAGCAGCGTGGCCGCGAACGGCGCCGGGCCGATGCCGGCCAGCTCGATGACCCGCACGCCGTGCAACGGGCCGTGCGCAGCCGTGGGAGAGGGGGTCGAGGTGTCGGGCATCATCGCTCCTTCGGGTGGATCACACCGACGAGGTGGGATCGCGGCTTGCGGCTAAATCAGGTCCTCCGCACGGATCATGCCGTCCCTGCCTGCGTGGTGCCTGCTCAGCCGGCGGCTCCCGCGCCGGACGCGCCGTCCACCCGCTCCACCAGAAGATCATCGGCCCCGGGATCGGCATCGGCCTTGACAGCTCCTCACTCGGAAGATCGTGACGTCGGGAGGCGGGACGCCGGTCACAGCGGGAGGACCGCCGGCAGGTCCGGGTAGTCGGGGACGCGCCCACCCGCACGCCCGCGCATCGCCTCGGCGACCTCCTCGGCCTGGAAGGCCCCGGTCTGCCAGGTCGCGATCTGGTCCAGCCCGGTGGCGACGTCGTGGTCTCGGGCGTAGAGCAGGCTCTCCTTGCTGCCCCACACCGCCAGCGGACTGCGTTCGGCGATCTCGGCGGCGATCTCGCGAACCCCGGCGAGCAGCGCGTCGTGGTCGTCGAACACTTCGTTGACCAGACCGACCTCGCGCGCCCGCGTGGCCGGCAGGCGCCGTCCGGTGTAGGCCAGCTCCCGGGCCACCCCGGCCGGGATCAGGGTCGGCAGGCGCTGCAGGGTGCCCAGATCGGCGGCGATGCCGATGTTGGTCTCCTGGACGACGAAGAAGGCATCGGCGGTAGCGTACCGCAGGTCACAGGCGGTGATCAGGTCGAGGCCGCCACCGAAGCAGCCGCCCTGCACGGCCGCGAGCACCGGCATCCGGGCCCGCTCCAGCGCGGTGAAGGCGTCCTGCATCCGGGCGATGAGCCGCTTGCGGCCGGCGTTGGCGCGCGCCGGGTCGCCGCCGGGCAGCAGGTCGGAGTGTTCGAACAAGGACAGGTCCATCCCGGCGCAGAAGTGCCGGCCGGTCGAGGAGATGATCAACGCCCGCACGTCACCGGCGTCGCTGAGCCGCCCGACAGCGTCGGGGAACTCCCGCCAGAACTCCGGCAGCAGGGTGTTGAGCGCCGCCGGCCGGTTGGGCACGATCTGAGCGACCCAGCCGGGGACGTCGACCTCGAAGCAGCGGTAACCCACGACGGACTCCTTTTCCCGGGCCCGTGCGGTCACCCGGCGCCCACGGGTTCAGAACTATCACATAGTTATCTAGGTGATGCAGCGCCTCCATGAGGCGACCATGATCACTCCTTGGAGCGGCGGACCCGGCAGTCCCAGGCGAACTTCTCGTCGTCGAGGAGGTCGTCGCCCAGCGCGGTGCGGACATAGCCGGGCCGCCGCGCGGGATGTGCGGTCGTTGCGGGCTGGCTCAGCGGATCGCGTCGAGCAGCAGCGGCCACACCGCCGGGTCGGCGTTCCAGGTGTCGTAGAAGGCCGTCCGGGTGTAGATGGCACCGCTCTTCGCGACGAGTCCCTTGCCGACCTCCTCGGGCGCGCCGACGACCGAGAAGGTGTGCAGGATCTCGTCGGTGATGAGATCGGCCATGCCGTCCCACTCGCCGCGCTTGGACAGGTCGGTCAGCTCCGGCTGCAGGTCGCCCCAGCCGTGCACGTCCAGGACGCCCTTGTAGGCCGGGGTGGAGGCGTAGAAGGCGATCTGCTTCTTGCTCCCGAAAACCGCCGCCGCCAGCTCCTCCTCGGTGCGCCCGACTGTCACGAAGGACGGCCCGGCGATCGCGAAGCCGTCCAGGTCGGCCTTGCCGGCCTTGGCCCGCCCGCGCAGCAGGGCCGGGAGGGTGACCTCCTGCAGGTACTTCTTCGTGCTGAACGGGTGGACGAAGAAGCCGTCGGCCACCTCGCCGGCGACCTCGGTCATGCCCTCGCCGACGCCGGCGAGGTACACCGGCGGCGGGCCGTAGGAGTGCGGCTCCGGCGCGAAGAACGGCGTCATGAGGGTATGGGTGTAGAAGTCGCCGCGGAAGGCGAGCTTCGTGTCGTTCTGCCAGGCGTCCCAGATCGCCCGGGTGGCCAGGACCAGCTCGCGCATCCGGGCGGCCGGGTGCGACCAGGTCATCGAGAACCGCTTCTCGATGTGCGGCTTGATCTGCGAGCCCAGGCCCAGGATGAACCGGCCCTCGCTGTACTGGGCCAGGTCGTAGCCGAGATAGGCCAGCGTCATCGGGGTCCGCGCGAAGGCGATCGCGATCGACGTGCCGACGCTGGCGGTCGACGTCGCGTTGGCCGCCTGGAGCGTCTGCAGGAACGGGTCGTGGCACGTCTCGCCGACCCAGATGCCGGCGTAGCCCTCCTTCTCGATGCGCGCCGCGCCCGCCGGCGTCGCCGCGAGGTCGTTGGTCAGGGTTGCGTCGATCTTCATCCGCGCTCCTCGTGATGACGGGTCTGGCGACGGCCGCCGTGCCCGCTTCATCATGCCGCCCGGGCCAGGCAGACGACTGGCCGACGTAGTTCACACAGTGTTCTTTGATGATGTCGGAACGCGGCGTGACGCGCCTGGCGCACCCGCCGCACCTCGCCTACCGGCCACCCCCATCAGGTTTACCTAGTTTACCAAGTAAGCGAAAAGGAGCGGCGTGCGAAACCGAGGATCCGCCGGCACCGGCCAGCCGGCCCCCGCCGGAGCGGGCCGGTCCGCCTGCCGCGGCGGGCCAGCCGGCCCGCCGCGGCACGGGCCCCACTACCGCATTACCTGATTCGCG
>NZ_CADCWT010000309.1 GCF_902806485.1 Candidatus Frankia alpina
ACCCCGGCTCTCAGGCCAGGGAGGACGTCAACCAGGATGGTCTCGCCGAGCGGCTGCGCGGGCCATCCGCCCGCCTCTCCGGTGCTTCCCGCGTTCGTGCCGTGGACGGCAAGCCGTAGATGACCTCCTGCAACTGCTGACGGCCGGGCGGCCAGGGCCGGCATCGGCCGACCTAGGTTTGCCCGATGCGCGTCTTCAGTGGAACAGGGCGAGGTAGTCGGTGCCGGCGTGCACCGCGGAGCCGATCATCGCGGCCGTGAGCGCGCTCGTGGTGAGCAGGACCGTCGCGGGCACCCGGGTGGCGCGGGGCGGCGCGTCGAGTAGCACGGCCATGCGTTCGGCCACCGCGTGATGGTGGAAGCCGCAGGCGGTGGGCGAAGGCCGGTCCTGGCCCGCCGCCGCAGACCCGGCGTCCCCGGCATCCCTGGCGTTTTGCAGCGTGGCCAGGGCTGCCTTCCCGAGAGCCCGGGCGAGGACGCGGCGTTGCCGGGGCTCTCGGGCGGCGTGCTCGTCCGCCCAGCGTCTCGACGAGATCGGGCAGGCGCCGCAGGAGCGGGTCGACCGCGGCGCAGCAGGCGACGGTCATCCGGAGCCAGTGGTGCCCACCGGTGAGATGGGCGTGCTCGTGGGCCAGGACGGCGTCGCGCTCGGCGGCGTCCAGGCAGTCGAGTAGGCCCGCGGTGATGACCACCCGGCCGCCGGTGACGCCACCGATCGCGCAGGCATCGGGCCGGCGCTGCGGCAGGACATGGACCCGCCCGGCCGGGAGGTGTCGAACCAGCCGCTCCGCCCTGATCAGGGCCAGGCCGTTGCGCGCGGTCGCGGCGAGCAGCATGCCCGCGCCGGCGCCCACGGCCACGACGGCCGCCAGGCCCGCCGAGGACGGTGGGAGCTCGCCTGCCCGGGCGACGGTCGTCGTGCCGAGCCGGTGCGCCAGGGCCGGCACGCGGTCGACGAAGCTCGCCGCCAGCAGGATCAGGGAGCTCATCCAGCCGGCCGCCGCCAGCACGGCGCTCGCCGCCAGCACGGCGCTCGCCGTCAGCGCGGCCGGTTTCATCCGATAGGGCAGCCTGCGGGCGAGCGCCGGTGCCCCCAACGCGATGACGACGTTGGTGATCAAGGGAACCCAGACCATGTACCTCATCGGAACCTCAGGTGCCGCATCGGTCCGCCGGCCGGCATGCAGGCCGCTGTCATGACGACGGTGCACCCGAGGGTTCGGCCTCGCCCGGCGCCGCGCCTTCGCCATGATTCGACGACTCGGCCTCGCCTTCGGTGGCGGCCAGCAGGGCGAGGATGGTGGCCTCGTCGTCGGCGGTGAGCCCGGCGACGAAGTGGCTGAGGACCACGGCCCGGCCGCGGCCGTCCCCGAGCAGGCCACGCATGCGGTCGGCGAGCTGCCGGGCGGCGGCGCTGGTGGGGGCGTAGGCATGACCGCGCCCCGCGGCCGTTCGTTCAAGCAGGCCCTTGCCGTGCAGCCGGACCAGCGTCGTCGCGACGCTCGTGTAGGCGAGGTCGTGGCCGTCCTTGATCAGCGCCTCCTGGGTCTGGGCCGGGGTGAGCGGCCCGTCGGCCTCCCACAGCACGGCGAGGACGGCCGACTCCAACTCTCCGGCGACCCGCCGGTTGGCTCCCTTGCCCCGCATGGCGGCCAGTCTAACACCCAGCTACTACACCGGTAGTAATACTATCGCTGTAGTACTACTTCGGTAGTTGAAGATGCGCCGCCACCGAACGGCGCCAGGCAGGATCGGAGTCACGGTGGGACCTACGCAGATCAACGGCCTACCGGCGCATGCGCTGCTCGTGGATGTCGTCGTCGTGCTCGTGCCACTCGCGGCGCTGCTGGTGGTGCTGTCCGCCCTCTGGCCGGCCGCCCGGCGCCGGCTCGGCGTGCTCACCCCGGTAATTGCCCTGGTCGCGCTGGTGAGCGTGCCGCTGACCACTCACGCCGGGGAATGGCTGGAGCACCGGGTGCCCCCGGACGAGCTGGTCCGCCGGCACGCCGAACTCGGCGACGGTCTGCTGCCGTGGGCCGGTGGGCTGTTCGTCCTGGCGGCCGTGGCGTGGCTGGTGGCCCGGCGGACGGCCGCGACGGTCGACGGCGGGGCGGCTGGAACGGCGGCCGGCGGGGGGGGCTGCGACCACGGACGGCGGGGTGGCTGCGACCACGCGGCGTGGCGGGCTGGCGGTGACGATCGTGCTCGCGGTGCTGAGCGTCGTGGTCGCCGTCGGTTCGGTCGTGCAGATCTACCGGATCGGCGACAGCGGCGCGAAGGCCGTCTGGCACGACAGCTTCACTCCGACCCCCGGGAACGGTGGCTGACCGGCACCGCCTCAACGGCCTCCGGCCCCTTAGCCGCCTCAGGTGACGAAGGGGCTTCGGCACGGGTTGCCTGCTGGACTTCGAGCAGCGACTCGGCGTGCCGTTCCGCCTCGAAGGCTGCGACCCCGCCGCGGACCCCGAACAGCCGCTTGCTGGCGACCAGGTAGACCACGGCGCCAAGGTTAAGGACGAGGGCGCCGATCCGCAGCACCGTGATGCGCTCGGTGAGTTCGTAGATCTCCAGCGGCAGGAATGCGGAGGTTGCCACGACCGCGAAGTACTCGCCCCAGCGTTTGAGCAGCCACAGCCCGACCCCCTCGACGATCTGCACCGCCGCGTAGCCGAACAGCAGCACCGCCACCAGCAGCAGCGTCTTCGGCCGGGTGTAGAGCAGGTGGTGCAGGTGCTCGATCGTCGGGGAGTGGTTCAGGTCGAGGTGCAGGACGTCGGCGAGCGGCCGCGCTGCGGGCACCGCGCGGTCGAACAGCCGCTGCACGGCCTCCTCGGACCGGCGGAACCGCAGGATGGCGTAGCCGACGAGCACCATCAGCAGCGCCCGGACCAGCCGCTCCACCGCGAGCAGCCGCAGCACCGTGGCATCGCGCAGGGCCCGCCCCCGAAGCAGAGTCGGAGCGTCCTGCGCGGGCCCGGCCTGCGCCGGCTCGCCGACGACGAAGTCCCCGCAGCGCAGGCACCGCCAAGCCACCCCGACGGCGGTCGTGGCCGTCAGCCGCGCCGCCAACTCGGGTTCGTCAGGCCGATAGGTGGCATGCCCCTTGCGGGCACAGGCCCGCAGCTCCCAGTCCACCCGCAACCCCGCCAGCTCCTCACATCACCGTGTTCACGCGGACCAGCCTCACGCGCCCGTCCCGGCGCATGTGGACCGGTCGGCCCGTAGCCGCAGTCTCACATCGGCCTCACGTTGCGCACCGGCATTGACACAATTCCGACACATTCGCGACGACGGTGACCGGACGGCCCCGCACCGGCATTCCCGAGACTGGGATGGACGATGAGCGGCCGGTGTTACTGGGCCAGGAAATCGGCCAGTGCGGTGTGTTCCTCTGATGTGAGCGGGTTCGCGCTGTAGTGGAGCCGGGCCGAATCATCGAGTGGCTCAACGCCAACAGTAAGGGCCGAGCCGCGGTCGTGATCGATGAAGCGCGAACTCGGGGCCCACGCCCACACCGCGTTGCCGCCCCCTGGTTGCGGCATGGGCCGAGCCACCACAATCGCGCAACGGACCCGCGGGGCCGCGGGCAATCTTCGATGCTGTTGTTGGCGCAGGGTCACTTAGCGCTGCTTCTGAGTCGTCCTGGCCTGGCCAAAGCCGGGGCGCGGCTGGAGCAGATCGTTGTCCTCTAACCTCGCGGTGTTCTGGGCCCACGTCGTCGCGCTGCGCATCGCGCTCGTGATCTTCGTTGGTCTGGTGGCGGGCATCCTCGCCTTCCCCAACCGGCTCTCGTCCGGCCGGAGCCGTTTTGGCCGCCGGCGGCCTCCTTCGGTGGGGCGCTCGCGGTGAGCGTCGCCTCGGCGCTCTCCGGCGTGAAGCCCGAACCAGCCTCGGAACCCTCGGTTTCACTCCTGGAGGCTGAGGGCTCCGAGGTGCCCGGGTGACGGCCAGAGTTGATCGTGGTCTCCGCCGGTACTCCGTGTCGCCTGACTGCCTTCCCACCTCACCGGTGGTCCTGCCGCCCCGTCGCACCGTCTGGTTGGCAGGACCACCAACACGCAAGGACGGTCCGGCCGCTGCGATCGCAGTTCCAGGACAAAGAGGAGAAGCCACCGTTTCGTCGAAAGGCTGCCACACCTGCCGGAGAAAACGCGCGGGCCGCGGACGGTCGGGACAACGCCGCACCGCATCAGATGTAGAGGCCGACACCAGCCCAGTAGACCAACTACGAGGCCCGGGTCAAGGCGGCGAACCGCTTCAATAAGGTGCCCACAGGCAAGCAGCTCGTCCACAGGCGGACTGGTTCGTCGTGGCGCATGTGGGAGATCCGGCTTGAGGACTTTCCTGCTTGGCGGATGGCTGTGTTGGAGCCGATCCACGCGCCGGCCACGCTACACAAACCGCATCCGGTGGTGGTGACGCTCCGCGACGGCGAAGCGATCAAGAGGAGATCGAACTTCGGGCCGAAGCCGCCGAAGCAGATCGGCTGGCGATCGAAGCTGCCGCCCGTGAGCGCCGCCGGCAGTGGGAGGCTGCCATGGCCAAGGCCAAGCTCGATCATCGGGAGGCGCGCCGGACGAAGGTGCTGGAGCAACAGATGGCGGCTTGGCGCCATGCGGGGCAGCTCCGCGAGTACATCGCGGCGATGGCGGAACGGATCGGCTCGATGGACGGTGCCGAGGCGAAGGCCGCTACGGAATGGCTGGCCTGGGCCACCGAACACGTGGCACGGGTCGACCCGCTCAACAGCCGACTGGCGATGCCACCGGATCCGGAACCGAAGGCAGAGGATCTAAGGCAGAGGATCTGAAGCCGTTTCTCGGCAGGTGGAGTCTGTACGGACCGGAGACTGGTTACTACGGGTAGCTGTCCGGGGTGCCATCAGCAG
>NZ_CADCWT010000310.1 GCF_902806485.1 Candidatus Frankia alpina
GCGGCGAGATCAGCCGGTTGGAGGTCACCGCCACCTCGTGGGCCGGGATGCTCGCGCAGCTGGTCGTCGAGGAGATGGCTGACGGCGGTGTGGTCGCGGTGCTGACCAGTCTCGGCGGGGAGTCTGATCGCACGGCCCATCTGCACGACGTCGTACTGGAGGCGGCCGCCGAGTGGTTGGACGCCGACGGTGAGGGCGTGGGCGTGGTGTGGCGGTGGACGTCGGATCGGTGCGCGCCGCACTCGTGGCACTGCGGCTGGGGGGTGCTCGGCGGCGGCCATCCGGCGCCGGCGCCGGTGGCGGTGGCGGTGGCGGTGGCGGCGTGGCGGCGCCGGGTGGCGCTGGTGGTGGACTGGCTGACCCATCTGGGTGGGGCGCTGACTGCCGGCGTGGTGCTGACGGGGGTCCTGATGCGTCTGGCCGGCCGGGCCGGTCACGGCGTGTGGGAGGCGGCGTGGTGGGCGGCTACGCCCCGGCATGCGGTGATGCTGGCCGCGGCTGTGGCCCTGACCCGCCAGGTGGCCGGGGTCGTCGGGGTGGTGTTGGACCCCGCTGACGAGCCGCGGGCGGCGGGGTGGCCGGCCTGCTGGTGGGACCGGCTCGGTGCCGTCGTCGAGGTGACAGGGCCGGCGGTGCTGCTCGCCGCCGCGGTCATAGCCCTGGGTGGGGGGTGGCTGGCATGAGCTGGGCGGAAGATCGCCGGCTGGCCCAGAGCGCTGCCCGGGACGCCGACCGGAAGGACATGCTCGCCCAGGCCGAGATTCGCCGGCTGGCTGCGGACGCGGCCGCCGACACGGCCATCAAGCTCACCGACGCCAAAGCGAAGGTCCGTAAGGACAGGAAGGCCGACGCGAAGAAGGCGCGAGCGCAGGCTGCGGGCTGGGCGGGCACGCACATGGTCGAGGTCCTCGTCTACGGCCTGGCGGTTGCCTGCGCGTTGATGGCGGTCCCGGCGATGGCCGTCTACGGCTGGCAGGTGTATGGACCGCCGGGGCTGCTGTTGCCGGTGGTGTCGGAGGCGGGGTCGTGGGCGCTGGCCGGGGCACTGCTGGCGTCACTCCGGCGGGATCCGGACCGGCGGGTGTTCTGGCTGGCGGTCGGGGTCGTGCTGCTGGCCGGCGCTGGCGGCGCCATGAACCTGGCGCACGGCTGGGCCGAGAAGGGCCCGGCGGCCGGTGCGGTGATGGCCGTCGTGTCGGTCACCGGGATCCTCGTGCACCAGTTGGCCGTGGTGTCCCCGCCGCGGTCGCGGGCGCAGCGGGCCGCGGCCCGCACGGCCCGTCAGGCGCAGCAGCGGGTCGCCCACGCCGAGCGCCTCGCCGCCCGCACCGCGGTGGTGGAGCTGGCCGCGGACGGCACGGCGCGGCTGGTGCACAAGCCGGGGCTGTACGTGCCGACTCGCCGCCGGCTGCGGCCGACCGCGGTCGGCGGGCTGCCGACTGGCCCGGCTGGCGAGGCCGACCCGCGCAGCGACTGGGACGTTGCCCTCGACGTCCTGGACGTCGACGGCGGTCCGGTCGAGCGGGCGCCGCACGCCGACCCGACTGGCATGCCGACCGAGCCGACTGAGCAGGTCAGCGAGGGTGTATCGGCCGGCGGGTCGGGGGCGGTCGGGCTGTTGGAGCGGCCCGAGTCGGACGGCGAGTCGGGCGAGGATGCCGACGAGTCGGCTGGGGTCGACGACGACGCGCAGGCGTTGGAGGAGGCCCGCTGGCTGGCCCGGCGGACCCGCCGGCGGCTCACCGAGCGGACGGTCCGCGTCTGGGTTGGTGTCGGCGCCGCGAAGGCCCGGGCGATCCGGGACGTCGTCAACGCCGAGGTGTTCGACGGCGAGTCGGGGGCGGACACCGACGAGTCGGCTGGGTCCGATGGCGGGTCGGGGGCGCAGTGGTGAGCGGGCTGCTGCTGGACCTGGTGGCCGGGCTGACGTGGGCGGTGCTGCCGCCGACGGGCGCGGACCGGGTGTCCGCGGTGTCGGGGGAGCATGCGGCCCGCCCGTCGCTGTGGGTGTACCTGGTGCGCCGCTCGGCGCCGCGGCGCTGGCGGCTGGCGGCAGTACCGGGGGTGCTGCTGCTGCACATCGCGGCCGGCCTGGCGCTGACTGTCGCGATCGTCATTCGCGCCGCAGACCTGGGTGTCGAGTGGATCGCGCGCCGCGCGGACCTGTGGCTCGACCCCGATTCCTGACCATTCCCGTCCCCTTTTTCCAAACCCCTTCAGGAGGTTGTTATGGCGTCACGTATTGATTCCCTGGCCGATGTTGACCTGTATGACGCGGAGGGTGTGAACACCTGGCTGCGGGAGGCCTGCGGCATCTACAAGGACCTGTCCCGCGAGCTGGAGTTCGGCGCGGAGGCGCTGCGCCACGCCCTCGGCGTGGCCGGCGGTGTCCTGGGCTGGGCCGACGTGGAGGGGCGGATGCGGGCCCGGCGGACCACCGCCCCGCTGCGCCGCGTCGCCGAGGCGTCCCAGTTCTCCGCGATCCAGGTCGTGAAGGCCGGCCAACTGTTCAAGGTCAATTACAGCGAGGGTTTCGAGCGGGCCGGGAAGAAGCCCGCGAAGACCTTCACCTTCTGATTTGCATTCGCAGCGTCAAAAAAATCGTTCTCGAAAAAAGTGTGAGAGGAGAGGGTAATGAGCGGGAAGGGCGGAGGCCGGCGCGGCGGCTCGGGTGAGCTGGCCCGGGTCCCGGGGCAGGCGCTGGACGGGGCCGGGCGGGGGCTGGCCTCCGCCTCAGCGGACGTGGCCGCGGGCTGGGTGCGGTTCACCCCGCCGTGGATCGCCGCGGGCACCCTGCCGGTGCTGGCAGAGAGCTGCCATCTGCTGTGGGGCGGCACCGGCACAGCGCCGTAGGCGGCGGCCGGGATGGCGCTGGCCACGGCGGGGCTGACCTGGCTGACCTGGCGGGTGTCCCACGCCCGCCATCTGATCGGCCGCATCCACGTGTCCCTGAACACGGCCGTGTCGCTGGGGTGGGTGACGGTCGCGACGATCACCGGGCTGCACCGGCCGATCGTGGACATCTGGGTCGGTGGGGCGTTCGTCGGCGCGCTGGCCTGGAACATCCGCAACACCCTGCACGGCACCTGCGACGACGACGACCGGCTGCGGTCCTGGTGGCGTACCCGGGCGGAGAAGGCGAGCCTGCCCGCCTCGCAGATGACCACCCTGGCGGTCGGTGAGGACCGGGGGACCGCCCGCCTGGAACTCGCCGAGGGGCAGACCGTTCAGGACGCGATCAACCACCGTGAGGTGATCGCCGGGATGGCCGGTGTGCCCGCGTCCGGGGTGCGCATCCAGCCCGACCCGCACGACGCCTCCGTCGCCGAGGTGACGTTCGTCCGGCGCGACATGCTGCGCGAGATCCGCCCCTATACCGGCCCCTCCCATGTCGGCGGGCTGCCCACGGATCCGCACGAGATCGGCACCTACGAGGACGGCGCCCGCCTCGAGATCGTGTTGGCCGCAGTGAAGGGCGACGCCGACCGCGGCATCGAGGACAAAAACAGCTACCACCTGGGCATCGCCGGCAAGAACGGTGCCGGCAAGAGCGGGCCGGTGCTGATCGTGGCCGGCGACTGGCTGTGCCGCCACGAGGCGCTGGTGATCGTGATCGACACCGTGAAGCGGGAGCAGACCTGGGGCAGCGTCCAGGACCTGCTCACCCTGTTCGTCACCGAGAAGAAGCCGGCCGCGGGGCTGATCCACGCGGTGCTCACCCGCCTGGTCCCCGCCATCGCCAAATTCCTGGGCGAGCGGGGCTACAGCCAGTGGGAGCCCGGCTGTGGCATCCCCGCGATCTTCTTTGTGATCGAAGAGGCGTTCGATTTGTCGGACGAGGCGATGCGCGACCTCGTCCAGATCCTCCAGCGGGTCCGCTCGCTGGGCATCAACTTGTCGATCTCCGGCCAGCGGTGGACCCACGACAACATCCCCACGTCCGCCAGGTCCGAGATCGTGCCGATGCAGTTCGGGTGCGCGGCCAACGACGCGGGCTACCTGCTCGGCGAGCTGGCCGACCGCGGCGGCGACATCGCCGAGCAGTGGGGCGCCAATCACCCCGGGCGCGCCCTGGCCGCCCTGCCCGGCATCCCCGAGGACCGCCACCTCATCCCGCTGTGCGTCGACAAGACCCCGCCGCAGACCCTCGGCGCCCTGGTCCGCCCGCACTACGTCCACACCGAGATGCCGGACCTGTTCGCCGAGGCCCTGGGCGAGGTGTGGACGGGCCGCACGATCTGGCCCGCCCCCGGCACCACCAGCACCACCACACCCCAGAAGGGATGGACCCCCATGACCGACACCCCCACCGCCGACGACAGCAGCGACGACGACCTGGACGGCGCCCTGTTCGACCCGACCGCTCTCGGCCTGGAGCGCGACGAGGACCCCGACGTCCAGCCCGGCCCCGACGACGACGTGCCCCCGCTCGGCACGTTCTCGTTCGCCCCGCCCCCGCCGCGGCCGAAGGCGAGCCCGGCCGAGGTCCGCCAGGCCGTCCTTGGCCTCATCCGGGCCTGGAAGCCGGGCACCGAGTTCGGCCCGACCGACATCGCTCGCGGCCTGCCTCAGCACGCCGCCCGCAGCCGCTCGGTGATGTCCCGCCTCCTCGCGCAGCTGCTCGACGAGGACGTGCTCGACGAGGGCGGCCGCGAGGGCACCTACCCGCGGGTAGCCCGTGCGCGGCGTGCGCACCGTGCGGAGCGTGCGCCACCCGCCCTAACGCGCGGCCGCGCGCGAGGAGACCGGCGTGCGCACGGTGCGCACCGTGCGCACGCCCCCACCCCGACCA
>NZ_CADCWT010000311.1 GCF_902806485.1 Candidatus Frankia alpina
GGTGTTGTCATCGCAGATTCTCCTCAGCTGTACCGATGCTGTACCGATGTACCGAGCCGTCAGCGGACGGTGAAGCCGGCGTCGAGGGCCCATTGGGTTCCGGTGATGAACGTCGCCTCGTCGGAGACCAGGTACGCGACGGCGCCCGCGATGTCCTCGGGCTGGAGAATGGGAATGGGCAGGGCGTTCTGCATCGCGGAGACGTTGCTGTCCGCCTTCGCCATCGCCGCCTGCATCGCGGCGTTCATCGTCATCCCCGAGACGACCCCGGTCGGGTGGATGGTGTTGACCCTGATCATTTCGGCGGCGTACTGGTTGGCCAGCACCTGCATGTAGCCGACGAGGCCCCGCTTGGCCGCCGTGTATGCCTGGGCGCTCGGCTCCTCGCTGGCGGTGCCCTTCAGCCCCGCGCTCGAGGAGGTGATGACGATCGAGCCGCCCCGGCCCCCTCCCGCAGTCGCGGCAGGGCCACCTGGACGGTGTTGAACGTGCCGGTGAGCAGGATGTCGATGGTGTCCTGCCACTCGCGCACCGGGTCGACGCTGTCGCCGACCCGCAGGATGCCGGCGTTGGCCAGGATGATGTCGACCCGGCCGAACGCGGCGTATCCCTCGTCGAAGACGGCCCGAAGCGCAGGCTGGTCACGGACGTCGGCCTTGCCGATGACCGCCCGGCGGCCTTCCTTCCCGACCAGGTCGGCGGTCTCCTGGAGCTCGGCCCAGGTGCCGCACGGATAGTTCATCGACGGAATGTCGGCACAGATGTCGACGCCGATGATGTCGACACCGTCCAGGGCGAGGCGCACGGCGTGCGCGCGGCCCTGGCCGCGGGCGGCGCCGGTGATGAAGGCAACGCGCCCTTCGAGCTTTCCGGTCATTGTTTCTGTCCTGTCTCGCGAGCCGGTGAGGTCAGACGGCGATGCCGACGCTGCGGATGCGGAGGAACTCCTCGATGCCCTCGCGGCCGCCCTCCTTGCCGACACCGGAGAGCCCGAACCCACCGAACGGCCGGCCGACCACCAGGTTCGTCGCGCCGTTGATGAGCGTCTCGCCGGCGTCGAGTTCGGCGGCGACCCGCAGCGCCCGCTGCAGATCCCTGGTCTGGACGTAGGAGGACAGTGCGTACCGGGTGCCGTTGGCCAGGGCGACCGCCTCCTGCTCGGTCCGGAACCTGAAGATCGTCAGCACCGGTCCGAAGACCTCGCTCTGGGCGATCTCGGAGTTCGGGTCGACGTCGGTGAAGACGGTCGGCTGGACGTAGTAGCCGGCACGGTCGATCCGGCTCCCGCCGGCCAGCAGGGTCGCGCCCTGCTCGGTCGCCCGCTCGATCATCCCGAGGATCCGCTCGACGGCCGCCTGGTTGACGACCGGACCGGAGGCGACGGCGGGATCGAACGGGTCACCGACCGGGATGTTCTGCGCGATCAGCTTCACCCGCGCGACGACCTTGTCATACACGTCCTCGTGGACGATCATCCGGGTCGCGAAGGCGCAGCCCTGGCCGGAGAGCGCGATCAGGGAGAACGTCGTCCCGATCTGGCAGGCCACGTCGAGGTCGGCGTCGTCGAAGACGATGTTGGCGGACTTGCCGCCGAGCTCGAGGACGGCGGGCTTCATGCTGGGCGCGCACGCCTCGAGGATCCTGGTCGCCGTGGCCGGGCCACCGGTGAAGGTGACCTTCTTGAGCAGCGGGTGCGAGACGAGCTGGGCGCCCGCCTCGGCGGTGCCGGGCAGGACGTTGACGACGCCGCGCGGGAACCCGGCCTGCTCGACGAGGTCCATGAAGAGCTCCCCGCTGAACGGGGTGAGCTCGGAGGGCTTGACCACCACGGTGTTCCCGGCCGCGACCGCGGCCGGGATCTTCATGGCCAGAGAGATGAGCGGGCCGTTCCAGGTGATGATGATCCCGACGACGCCGTACGGCTGGGCGAGGGTGTATCCGAGCTCGGAGTCCTGGACGGGGTTGCCGGTCAGGTCGCCGTGGACCTTGTCGGCCCAGCCGGCGTAGTAGCGGGTCCACTCCGCGGAGAGCACCGGGAAGGCCGCGCCGACGGCCAGCGGCGTGCCGTTGTCGAGCGCCCCGAGCCGGGCGAACTCGTCCGCATGGGCTTCGATCAGGTCCGCGAGCCTGCTGAGCAGGGCGCGGCGCTGGGCCGGCGGGGTCCGCTTCCAGGTCTGGAACGCCTCGTGCGCCGCGGCGACGGCGAGGTCGATCTCGTCCTTGTCCGCCAGCGGAATCTGCGCGTCGACCTCGCCGGTGGCCGGGTTGACGTGACCGTAGGTGCCGCCCGAGCCGGACTCGCGCCTCTCACCGTTGATACGGAGGTGGACCTTCGGTGGGGTGCGGTCGATGTCTGACATGGGGCTTCTCGGGGCGTTCCCGCGTGCACGACGGCGTGGATCGGCAGATCGGAGATGAAGGGCGAGATAGACGAGATAGACGAGACGGGCGAGACGGGCGAGACGGGCAAGGTGACTGAGTGACCTTAGTGAACTGTGATGCGCGTCGCGCGTCAAGGAATCGGACAAGACCGTCCGTAAACTGCCCGTGGACCCCGATGCCAGCAGGGAGGAGATCCATGGGTGACGGCGTGACGGCCGCGCGGCGGTCTCCCGGCCGGCCTCGCAAAGCCGACGCCGAGCAGCGCATCCTCGACGCCGCCATCGACGAATACCTCGAACGCGGCGCGACCGGCTTCACCATCGACGGCGTCGCCCGGCGCGCCGGGGTCGGCAAGTCCACGGTCTACCTGCGCTGGCCCGACCGCGACACGCTCCTGGTCGACAGCGTCCTGGCACGATCCCGAGCGATCGAGGACGTCGACACCGGAGCACTGCGCGACGACCTGATCGCCCTGAGTGTGAACATGCTGCGATTCCTGCTCGACCCCGTCGGGTTCGCGACGCTGCGCCTCACGGTCGAGGCCGTGGCCAGCCGCGCCGCCCCCCAGGTCGCCACCGATGTGGCCGATCGCCATCGCCGAGCCGCAGGCCTGGTACTCACCCGGGTCGCCGATCGCGGCGAACTCATCAACCCGGTCACCCAGGCTCGCGTCATCGAGTGCCTCTACGGCGCGATCACCCTGAAGGTGCTGGCTCTAGGTATCGAGGCGGACACCATCGGCGACGTGGAGATCGCCGCGGCCTGCACCGAGCTGGTCGACATGCTCCTCCCGTTGCTGCTGGAGCACGGCCAGCCCCCGCAGGACTCGGCCCGGTAAAGGCCCGCCGGCACCTCGCGGATCTTCCGGGCCGGGCCGTCTCGGCGCCGGTCGTTACCGGGCGGCCGGTGCGGGTTGGCGGGCGAGGACGGTGTCGAGCAGGATGCCGGCGGCCGCCGAGGTCGCGCCGGCCGGGGTCACGATCGCCGTCGGGAACGTCGGGGCGGGCGGGGCGAGCGGGATCATCTGCAGCTCGTCGCGGTGCCGGGCGTCCAGGCTCGGGGGCAGGAGGGCGACGCCGAGCCCGTGCGCGACGAGGTCGAGCAGCGTGTCGGTGTCGCCGACCTCGCAGGCCAGCCGGCGTCGCAGGCCGTGCTCGGCCAGGGTGGCGTCGACGACCGTGCGCGACCCCCAGCCTGGCGGGTAGTCGACGAAGTCCTCCTCGACGGCCTCCCGCAGCGACACCGCCGCCCGCTGCGCCAGCGGATGCCCGGCGTGGCAGGCGAACACCATCGACCGGTCGTCCAGCGGGGTCAGGTGGACGCCTGCCGGGGCTGTCCGCGCGCAGGCGAAGGCGAGGTCGAGCGCGCCGACCGCGACCCGGTCGAGCAGTTCCAGGCTGGGCGCCTGCACGAGCCGCAGCTCCACCCGCGGATGCTCGGCGTGGAAGGCGGCGAGCGCCTCGGTCAGACCCCGCCTGAAACATTGCATGATGCCGATGGTCAGCCGGCCCCCCATGCCGCCGGCCACCCCGGCGACCGCCGAGCGCGCCGCGTCGGCCGCGGGCGGGCCGGCGCGGTGACCGTGGGCACCGCCGTGCTGCTGCTCGCCGCCTGGCTCCCTCGGCCCGCAGCCGGCTCACCTCCGCCTACATGGCGATCTACTTCGCCGGCGGACTCGTCGGCTCGATCGCCTCCGGCACCGCCTACAGCCACGGCGACTGGGTCGCCGTCAGCGTCACCGGCGCCGTGTTCGGCCTTGCCGCCGTCGCCCTCGCCTGCTGGGATGCCCTGCGCCGCGACCCGGCCGCCGCCGCGGTGTGACCGCTGGCCCGCTACAGGTCATCGGACCGGTTCGACACGCTGGCAATCCGACGCTTACCGGTGATCGAGGCGTCCGTCGGCTGGCTGCTGGCCTTCCACACTCGTTGCTTCGGTCCGCGTGCGACGGGTCAGCGCCGGTGCGCGAACGTCGCCTGCGCTCGTTCGAACCGGCGTTCGGTCGCGTGGGAGGTATCGATGGCGGCGGTCGCGGTGACCAGGATGAGTGCGGCGACTACGCCTGCCAGAACCGGCCGTGGTGTGGGCGGCGGCTCCTGCAACGCCCGTGCCCGATGGGCGAGGTCGGTGTGCACGGCGCCGAGCGCCGCGGTCGGCATGGTCACCGTGTCGGAACGGGCGAGGCCGGCGCGGGCGAGGGCCCGGACGGCGACAACGCGGTCATCGCTGGCCGCGGCGGCGTCCTCGTCGGCCCAGCGTTCGACGGCGAGTCGGACGGCGGCGGCGGGGGATCGCAGCAGCGGGTTGGCGGCGGCGGCGAGGTCGGCGAGCTGGGAAGCTATTCCGAAACCGCCAGGTTGATCCTTTCGAAACTCGGGTGACGGTCAGCGAA
>NZ_CADCWT010000312.1 GCF_902806485.1 Candidatus Frankia alpina
ACCGCCGGGTCAGCTGAGGCCCAGGACTCCCAGGAGTTGAGCAGGAGCGTGGCCCCACCGGCGTACCAGCGCAGCCGGGTCGCCCAAACCCCGGCGGTCAGGCCTTTGCGGGACAGGACCGCATCGCCGGTCAGTGCGGCGATCATGCCTCTCGGAGGTTTCCGCTGGGGTGCAAGGGAAATCGGGCTCCGTGGAGGGCAATTTTGAGCTTGATCGCCGCCGGTAAGTTTGCGAAGTACCGAGCGACCCGGCGCCGCCCGCTACCGGGCTACAGCCGCCCGTTGCCCCTTTCTGCCGTATCTCGGCGGCTCCCCTACGAACGGTGTCCTGGTCGGCGGACCCGGGTCCGGCAAGTCAACAGCCCTGCTGGGCATCGCCGAGGCGCTGACCGCATGGGAAGACGTCGCAGTCTCGGATATCGACCTTGGCTCCTCCGGTGCCGGTCTCGATCCGATGGGCGACGCGATCCAACGCTGCGCAACGGGCAAGGCCGCCGCCGAGATCCTGCTACGCGACGCGCTGAGCATCGCGAAAGCACGGCCCCGGCTGTTCAAGAAGCTGGGTATGGGCCGGAACTGGCAGCCCTCCCCCAGCCACCCGGCGCTGGTCCTGCTGATCGACGAGTACCCGGCCCTCGTCGCCGCCGGGCTCTTCCCCCTGGTCTCGGAAATCATCCGAACCGGACGCAAGAGCGCGGTCACAGTCCTGATGGCCGCCCAGGGCGCGTCGAAGGACTTCCTCGGTGCCGCCGACCCGGCGTCGGTCCCCCTGCGAATCGCGCTGCCCTGCCAGGGACAAGACGTCACCCGGCTGATGGGTACCGGAGCGATCGCGGAGGGATGGGTAGCCCACCGCCTCCAGCCCGCCGAAGGCGACAACCCCCGCGACGCCTCGGTTTGCTACATTCGTTCCGGCCGCCACACCGAGCCAATCCCGTACCGGTTCGCATGGCTGGACGAAGACGAGGCGGAGCGCCGAGCCCAAGAACGGCAGGCCGCCGGCCTTCCCCAGCTCGACACTGCCTCCCTGTCCCTGGCCGGCGTCGACCTCAACGTCACACTCCCAGACTCGGTGGAGATCTGGACAGCCGCCGAGGACGGCGAGGACACCCGCACGGCAGAAAACCTCGTACCCCTGCCGGACATCCCGGCCGCCGTACTCGCCGTGCTAGAAGCCCACGAAGCCCCGGCGATGACCCCCGCCGACCTGATCGTTACGCTCAAGGCCTGCGACCCGGCCGCGTTCGGCGACCTTTCCCTCGTCGCCCTCGGACGCGCGCTCAGCAAGTTCGGCGCCGGGGCCCGGGCATACGGCCGCGAGCGCGGCGTGTACTACTCGGACCTGCTCGCCGCCGCCGCCAACTACCGTCCCCGGAGCAGCGGAGAACCGTCGGACAGAAACGCCGGCTGACCTACAGGAACAGACCCGCACCGCCGGCTCCGGCGGGCGCAACGCCAAACCCCCCTCCAGTCTCTGGAGGGGGGTTTGGCGTTGCGCCGCCCCGCCCCTCCCCCGAAACCTAAGGACTCACGGTGATACAGCGCCCCATGGCCACCATCTCCACGCCTCCCAAAGCCGGCCCGGGCCGGCCGCGGCTGACCGCCCCTCAGGCGCTCGCTGCACGCCAACTCCTCGCCTTCGTCACCCGCATGAAGGTCAGCCGCGAGGCTCAACTTCTCGCGTTGATCATCGCGGTGCGGGCAGCCGCCGCAGGGCAGGCGAACCTGACCAGCGTTGACATGAAGCGCTACACCGACCCCCAGGCCGCTTTGGACACGCTGGTCGCAGGCGGATGGATCACAGGTGATGTCAGCAAGGTCGTGCACGCCGACCCGATCGAAGCCACGCTGGTCCAGGCCCCGGGCCTGACCGGCCTGACCAACCCCCCAATGGGCAAGCACATCCGCACCCGCGTATCCGGATGGATCACCAGAACCATCGCCGCGAAACCCCTCAAAAAAACCGACGCCGCGGGGCGCCTCGCCGCATTGCTGCTGCTCCTGTACGCCGATCCCGTCACCGGCAGAGGCGTCCTGGGCATCCCACCCGACCAGCCCATCGCCGTCCCCGAACCCGGATGGATCATCCGTGATGCCACCGGCGGCTACCAGCTGTCCGAGATCGCCACGCAATACCTACCCGCCCCCGACTAGCCGCGAACCCATCCCGCCTGACCCGCACGGCGGCCGAGTCAGAGGGGATCTGCGCCGCCTGCTCGGGGGTGGTTGCAGCCCCCGGTTGCACTGGTTGCACCCGGGGCTAGCTGGTTGACCCCTGCAACCGCCTCTGACCTGCACGGTTGCAGGTTGCAGGCAGGGGGGCCGGAGAGGGCCCTACGCGTGCGCGCGCGAGGAAACCCGGCTCGGACGCCCCACTGACATCCAGTTCTTCACCCCCCACGGCACCGCCGGCAGCCGGCCGGCGCAGACCAGGCAGCCCCCTCGGCATTACCGGGTTCAGCCCCCCTGCAGGGGCGGACGGCGCCTTCACCACGACCCCCGGCGGGTCTGTGGCTCCTTAGCCAGGGGGGTCCCCAGCGCCGCTCCGGCGCGGGGATCAAGCCGTGTCGGCGGGTAGGACCGCCCGGAACCGCGAAAACCCCCTCCAGGGGTCAAAAGGAGGGGGGTGGCGGTCTATCTGTCGCATCCGTCGCACGATGCGACGGATAGCCGGCCCCTCTGCGACAGATACTGTGGCACGCCAACGCCCCACCGAGAGTCGGTCCGGCGGGGCGTCAGGCGACCGAACAAGATCAGCCAAGGGTGTTAGTCAACGTTGTTGTCGACACCCCGCAAGTTGATCTCCTGCATGAGGTCGGCCGCGGCCCCCTCCTCGTCATCGCTGACAAGGTCTTCATCGGCGGTCTCCTCCTCTGCGGGGAGAAGCGGAGGCGCAGTTGCCCGTGTAGGTGGACGTCCAGGTCCCATTTGTGAGGTGGGTGTCGTAAGAGCCGGTGGTCACCTTCTCCGACTCACACTTATCCTCCGCGCGCAGCGTGGCCTCGCTCTCCGCCCCCTCAGCGGTTGCGCCTCGGCCGCCGGCTGTCACGGCTGCTCCGACCGGTAGGAGCCCGTGCGCGGCGAACGATGTGCCCCCTGTCGCGAACAGGGTGCCGCCGATGACAACAGCTGCGGTCAGGGCCTTTGCTGCCCGAATTTTCACGATGAGCCTCTCGTCAAAGCCCCCGGCGTCAACCCGCGCGCCCTGATCAGGTGGATGAACTTTTCCTGATCATGGTGGACCATCGTCTCATCGCCGGGGCGCCATAAACGGGACAACACGCAGGCTTCTCCACCACACCAGCACGGCAGCAAGGACGAACAGGCCGGATGCCGCGTCGACATCCAGTCCTTCACCCACGAAGGTGCGGGCCCGCCGGCACGCCAGTGCCCCACCCAGTGCCCCACCAAGATCCACCGATGTGGTCACCCATGCAACCCGCTCCGTTACTTTGCGCTGCACTCACCCAACGCCAACCCAAGGATTAACGGACCACCTGCGAACAGAGGAGACCGCTAATGAGTCATCCTCCCCTGCTGCACTCGCCATTGAAGATGGACGACCATGACCCGTCTGCGTGCGGCCAGTCAGCAAAAACACCTGCGACCGAGATCGGCTGGCAATACCTTGCCGCTTGGCGGCGGGCAGCCGTCTCCGCGGAGACGGTGTCCTTGCCCCAGTCCTTGCCCCAGCCGAAGCCGACCACCCCCTCGCCGGGCCTTCCGGGGTCGCCGACGTGGCCGCTCGCGGCGAACGAGGTGCCCCCCGTGGCGAGCCGGGTGCCGTGGGCGTACTCGGCGCAGTCACCGTTGAAGACGGACCACCATGACCCGTCTGCGTACTGCCAGTCGGCGAAAACACCTTCGGCCGCCTTCCGCTCACACATACCTGCCGCGCCCGCGAGGGCGGCCCTCTCCGCCGCTACCGCGGTGCGGCCCCCACCGAAGCCCGCCGTGGGCTCTCCGCCCCCTCCGGTGTTGCCGACGTAGCCGTTCGCGGCGAACGAGGTACCCCCCGTTGCGAACAGGCTGCCGCCGACGACAACGGCTGCGGCCAGGGCCTTTGCTGCCCGAGTCTTCACAATGCACCTTTCGTCCGAATTGCCGCCGGCAGCTTGCATCCTCATGATCAGGTGGATGAACTTCTCTCGATCAAGCCAGATCATCATCTCGTAGGCGGAATACAGCAAGCAGGGAACCACGCAATCTTTGAACTCCATCAGGACGACGGACGGACGCGCCGGATGCTGCGCGGTGAGCGCGAACCCGCGAGTCCTCGTCGCGCCCCCCGATATCCAGTTCGCCCTCCCCCGACACGATCAAGCCTGGGCAGATCGTCACGTAATGATCAGCCGTGGGTAACGCCGCGTGGTCAACGGCGGTGAGGGCCAGCCGGGTCGGGCTACCGGCGTCGGCGCGGGCGAACAGCGCCGTCAGGTCGTCAGCCAGCACGGCCATCCGGGCCGCCAGCTCCCGAACCTCGATCGGCGTCGGTGGTATCGACATCAGCTCTCCTCGGCGCCGGCGACGGCGACGGCACGGGCGGCCGCGGTGGGGTGGTGGTCGGGCACGTGCTGTTCCTGGCGGCGTATGGCTTCGAGGTAGATCTGGCGGGCACCCTCCCGGGTCACCCCGAGCGCCGCGCCGATGTCGGCCCACGACCGGCCCTGCTCCCGCGCGTCGCGCATCGCCTGCCACCGCCACCCGGTCAGCAGCCGGGCCAGCTCCGCCCCCGCCTCCAGCGCGTCGAGCGGACCGGCCGCGCCGGCGAC
>NZ_CADCWT010000313.1 GCF_902806485.1 Candidatus Frankia alpina
CCTGGATGCCCGCAACCAGCTAACCCAAGATCAAACAAATACCTGACCAGTTACAATTTCCACTCCTCCTCGGCCAGCTTCGCCGACCGCTCGTCCTCGCGGTGCACCAGGGCCCGGACCCGTTCTCCGCGCTCACGCAGCTGGCGGGCGACGTACGCACCGACCTTGCCGGTAGCGCCTGTAATCAGGTACCTCTTCGATGATTCAGACATGAGGACTTCTCCTACACAAGTCTGGCTGGAACGGCGGAAAGAATGTCGCCGGAGGTCCCGGTGAGCGGTGCACCCGAGTCCTTACAACCAATCACCTTACTTGCCCTTACCCTTTATATCGGGGTACTTTACGGAAACCGAGGGAAAATCTGGGGCGGTGTTTTTGTGCACAACAGACTTCAAGGCGGCGTGACTATATTCCGGCAGGGTGCGCAGTTGACAGCCGATCAGGGGGCGACGACTCGCGCCCTCTCGCAATCCCATGTCCTGACCCGGTTTCCGGGCATACGGAAGTCACCGACCGCATGCCTATTTTCGGTGAACGGCACCCGACCACGGTCCTCGGTAGCCACGCTCCGGCGACCTGCCCGAAGTGCTGCCGCCTATCGGAGCGGTGTGACCCATCTACGCCACTCCTCCTGCGACTGGAAGCCGGCCGTCCGCCACAGCATGTGGCCGAGCTCGTTGCCCTCGAGCACCATCGCGTCGAGGCGGGTCGCCCCCAGCGAGCGGAGCCGGGCGGCCACGGCGTCGAGCAGTGCGCGGCCGATGCCCTGACGCCGCATGCCGGGGTGGACCGCCAACCGGTAGAGGTGCGCCCGCCAGCCGTCCCAGCCCGCTATCAGCGAGCCGGCGATCCGGCCGCCCTGCCGCGCGACCAGGCAGGCGTCGGAGTCACGGATGAGCAGGATGCGCACGGCGTCCGCCGTATCAGCCGGGCGTGACTCGTTCTCCGCCGCGGCCTCCCACAACGCAAGCAGGTCCGCCACGTCCGACAGGGAGGCACTGTCGATGCAGACCATCCTGGCCGACGAAGTCGCCGACAGCCTCGCCGCACGGGGCCGCCCCGCCATCCGGGCCAGCGTCGACGCCTTCCACCGGCCGACCGCGGTCGGCCGACGGCGAAGGTCTCCTTCCCCTGAGGGTTTACTACTTCGGCGTCGCAGAGGTCTACCGGCAACTCGGCCTACGCTTGACCTGGCGGAGTCCGGTGTTCCGCGCCACCACGGCCTTGATCTGCCGGTGGCCGGGGGTAGCGCCAGGCGCCCGCTCCGACCGTGTAACATCGCAGACGTACGCGGGTGAGACACCCCGCGACCACCTGTCCGGGTGGCGGAATGGCAGACGCGCTAGCTTGAGGTGCTAGTGCCCTTTATCGGGCGTGGGGGTTCAAGTCCCCCCTCGGACACGGCCACTAGGCCCACCGATGGTCTTGGTGAGGCTTCGGCAGATACGATGCGCGTCTCATGGTCATAGCTGAGGCGCAGTCCCAGTTGCTGGTAGATCTCCGCCTTGTCGGTGGCGTCTGCTGTGCGAAGGACGGTGGCGATCCCGCCGAGGGCGCCGACGATGTTCTTGATCTCTTGGCGGGTGAGGCGGGGCGGCGCGGTCTGTCTCCGGTCGCCTGCCTGTGCGAGGGCGGCGACTGCCTCGGCGCGTTCGGCCTGGGTCTCGTTGATCCATCCGGTTACGAGGGCGGAGTCGGCGCCGGCTTCCAGGGCAGCGCGGTGCTGGGCGAGCTTGCGGTCGCAGGCGGCGATTTTCCTGCGGTTCGGGTCGGTGGCGGCTGACGTCTGCGTGGGCTGCTGGGTCGCCAGGGCATCCAGGGTGGCTTCGAGGTGGTGGGGGGCGAAGGCTGTGGCCAGCCAGGCGTCGAGGTCGGGCAGGATCGCGTCCTCGCGCAGGTAGACCGACAGCGGGTGGTCGATCAGGTTGGCGATGGCGTATTCCTGCGGGTAGCGGCAGCGGTAGTGAGCATGCCCGTGGTTCCAGGTGCCCTGCATGCGTCGGCCGCACTGGTGGTGGACCAGCAGGCTGCGCAGGGCGTAGGGGTGCGGTGTCCGGATCTGGGGCCGGTCGGAGCTGGGGCCGGTCGGAGCTGTGGCCCCGTCGGGCGCGGCGTTCCTGGACCGCGTGGAACGTTGCCTTGTCGACGATGGCGGGGTGGGCGGGCCGGTCGGACCAGACCCATTGGTCCCGTTCGTTCCATTTGAGTTTGGTCTCGTAGCCGAGCGCGACGTCGTCGACATCGAGGAGGGTCTCGGCTTTGCGCTGTTTGTTCCAGACCTGGTAGCCCGTGTAGCGCGGGTTCGCCAGGATGGCCTGCACCGCGCCCTTGGACCAGGCGATTCCGGTGCGGTGTCGGTTGCGGGCTCGGTCGTAGGCCGACGGAGACAGAAGGCCTTCGTCGGTGAGCGTCTGGGCGATCAGGAAGACACCCATGCCGTTGAGGTACCGGTGGAAGATTCGTTCGACGACTGGTGCGGTGATTGGGTCTTTCGCCAGAACGTGGAGACGCTTGCCGTCGGCGGCTTTCGCCGGGTTGGGATGGGGGCCGGCGTCGGCGAGCTGGTAGCCGTAGGGCGGTCGGCCGCCGAGGTAGCGGCCTTCGACTTTGGCTTGGGCCTGCATCGAGGACCGGACCCGAATCTTGATGCGGTTTCGTTCGCCTTTTGACATGCCCCCGAACACGGACATGATCAGATCATGGGCTTCGGATGTGGGGTCGATAGGGCCGCCGACTTCGGGAACCCAGAGGGTAACTCCGTAGTGCTCGAAGACGGGCATGGTCAGGCTGTACTGGTTGCCGTAGAACGCCCGGTGAGGTTCGCCGATGGGTGTAGATCTTCTGAAGTGAGATCGTTTATTGAATGATCTCGGATCGCTGTGCTGGGGTTGATCGTGGGAGGGCTCCTTGTCACTACGTTCGCGGGTGTCGAAGCCTGAACGTGTCGTGAGCAAGGAGCCCGGGTGTCAGGGTATGGGGATGAGCTGGAGGCGGTGCCGGCGGGTGTGTTCGCCCGGTCGGAGGAGCTGTTCGGGGCGTTACGGGCCGGGCTGGCGGGCGTGGAGACCGCTTCCCTGACCCATTCTGATCTTGAGGTGTGGTTGGAGGGTCGGGGCCGGGAGCTGCTGTGTTCGCTGTTTCAGGACTCCCTGGATCTGCGGGCGCCGCGGGAGGTCCGTCTCGCCGAGCCGCCGGTCGGGGTGGACCGGGTGGTCCGCACGAGGCTGGAGAAGGGGCATCGGCGGGCGCTGGCCACGGTGTTCGGCCGGGTGACGCTGAGCCGGCTGGCCTACCGGGCGGCGAGGGCATCGAACCTGCATCCGGCGGACGGGGCGCTGAACCTGCCCGCCGGGTTGCACTCGCACGGGCTGCGCCGGCTGGTGACGCTGGAGGCGGCGCGCGGGTCGTTCGACGACGCGGTCGCGGCGGTGGGACGCGCGACCGGGGTGAGGGTCGGCAAGCGGCAGCTCGTCGAGCTCGCCCGCTCGGCCGCGGTCGATGTCGCCGGCTTCTACGGCCAGGACCGGCCGGGCGCGGCCGAGAAGGACCGGCTGCTGGTGCTGCAGTTCGACGGCAAGGGTGTGGTCATGCGCCCCGAGGCGCTGCGCCCGGCCACCGCGAAGGCCGCGGCGAAGAGCCGGAAACTGTCCACGAGGCTCTCGCCCGGGGAGAAGCAGGGCCGTACACGGATGGCGGAACTGGCCTCGGTCCACGACGTCGTCCCGGTCGTGCGGACCCCGGACGACGTGCTGCCCCCGCCCGGGCAGAAAGGGCCCGACGGGCCGAAGGCGACCGGGAAGTGGCTGACCGCCTCCGCCGTCGAGGACATCGCGACCGTCATCGCGGCCGGGTTCGACGAGGCCCAGCGGCGCGACCCGCACCACCTGCGGACCTGGGTCGTGCTCGTCGACGGCAACAACACCCAGCTCGACGCGGTCAGAACCGAGGCCACCCGCCGCGACGCGAAGATCCACATTGTGGTCGACCTCATCCACGTCCTGGAATATCTCTGGAAGGCTGTCTGGTCGTTCTTCGCTCCCGGCGACCCCGACGCCGAGACCTGGGTCACCGACAAGGCCCGCAAGGTCCTCGCAGGGAAGGCCGGCAACGTCGCCACCGGGATCCGCCGCCGCGCCACCTACAACGCCCAGGAACGCAAGGGCGCCGACACCTGCGCCGACTACCTCGACGCCAAAGCCCCCTGGCTCGGCTACGACACCGCCCTCGCGGGCGGCTAGCCGATCGCCACCGGCGTCATCGAAGGAGCCTGCCGCCATCTCGTCAAGGACCGCATGGACCGCACCGGCGCCCGCTGGGGACTCGACGGCGCCGAAACCATCCTCCTCCTCCGAGCCCTGATCACCAACGGCGACTTCGACGGCTACTGGCAGTTCCACCTAACCCAGGAACGCCACCGCAACCACGACAACCAGTACGCGGAAACCGCATACCACCCTGATCGGCTCACTCAAGAAGATCTACACCCATCGCCGTTTGCAGTCCGCCTGCCTGCGAGCCGAACTCGTCTACGAACTGGATGAATTCACGCTGGACACCCTTCAGTAGCGTCACCGCTCCGAGTAGCGCATCCACGTGGCTTGGTAGATCTCCGAGACTCCGTGTGGCCTGCAGCAGCAGCGAGGCGTCATCCGGCAGCGACCGGAGGTCGCGAGCCGACTGATGCAAGAAAGGAACTTGGTCCGGGAGCTGGCGAAAGACTCTCGCCGAATACTCAAGCGAAATTACAGTGTCAGGATTCGGG
>NZ_CADCWT010000314.1 GCF_902806485.1 Candidatus Frankia alpina
CGGCTTGAGGTGGGGCGTCGGTCGCAGCGTGGCCGGTGGTGTACCCGGCGGTCCAGGCGAGGACGGCGTGGACGTAGCTGGTCGAGGGGTTGTAGCTGTAGATCGCGGCGCGCAGCTGGGCGGGGTCGGCGAGGTCGTGGCCGTGCTGGCAGAGATAGCCGGCGGCGGCCAGGGCGGCGTCGTCGACATTGTCCGGGTCGGCCCGGCCGTCGCCGGAGTTGTCGCGGCCGGCGCTGGCCCAGGTGGTGGGGATGAACTGCATCGGCCCGACGGCCCGGTCGTAGCGGGTGTCGTGGTCGAGGGCACCGCGGTCGGTGTCGCGGATGAGGGCGCAGCCGTCGTGGCCGTCGAGGGGCGGGCCGAGAATCGGCCGGGTGAGGGTCCCGTCGGGGGTGAGGGCGTGGCCGGCGGCGTGGCCGGACTCGATCCGGCCGATGCCGGCGAGGAGCTGCCAGGAAAGGTGGCAGGAGGGGCGCTCGGTGGCCATGCGGACGGCGGCCGCGCGGTAGGCGGTCAGCATGCGGGCGGGGATCCGCTGTTCGGAGGCGGTGAGGATGAAACCGGCGGAGGCGGTGCGGTGGGTGGCCGCGGCAGCGAGCGTCCGGTCGTCGGGAACAGGCGCCGACGCGGTCGGAGTCGCCGTCTGAGCCGCGGTCGGAGTCGCGGTCGGAGTCGCGGTCGGAGTCGGCGTCGGGGTGCTGGTGGGGGCGTCGGTGTCGGTCGCGGCTCGTAGCGTGGGGATGAGGTCGGGTAACTGGTCCTTGTAGCCGCGGGTCGGCGGATGGACCGCGACGGCGGGAGCGTTGAGGCGAGCGGTCGGTGACGGGCCCCGGCCGGTCGGGGTCATGCCGGGCATCAGGCTCAGGGTGACGAGCAGCCCGATCATCGGAATGGCGGCGAGGCCGCCGGTCGGACCGGACCGTCGGCGGGTCAGGCCAGCCGTGGCGTGGCGGGCCGGGCCGGTGAGGGCCCGGTGGCGTCCGGGGTTCTCGGGCGCGCGCCGGTTCCGGCTCATACCGTTCGCCTACCTGAGATAACGGCGGGTCGGTTTGGCCACGGCCACTACTCGGTGTCCGCCACCGATGCGTCGATGCCGAGTTACACCGGTGACATCACCGTCGGGCGCACCTTCACCACCCTCGGAGTGAACGCCCCCGCCGGGGCCGGGTTGACGGTCGACCCGTCGACGCCGCCGGCGGCGGGCTGGAACGGCAACGGCTGCACGTCCACGGGTAACGCGGTCACCGCGTCGTTCACCGCGCCGGCGAACGCGCTGCTGCTTGCCCTCGCCGACACGACCTCGACGGGTTCCGGTGGCAGCACCATCCCGGCGATCTCCGACTCGGGTGGGCTGTCGTGGATCCGGGTCGCCGGCACCGGGACGAACGGCACCAAGGACGAGGCGGTCGCCTGGTGGGCGCGGACGTCGAGCTCGGCCGCGCGGACGGTGACGTTGACGTTGACGTTGACGTCGTCGACGAACACCTGCTCGAAGTTCCTGCAGGTCGTGGTGGTGATGAACACGAACCTGACCACGCCGATCGGTGCGACGAACATCGGCCCGGCCGAGGACACCACCGCGGGGGTGTTCAACCAGTCGGTGACGTCGACCGCGGCCGGGTCGATGGCCTTCGCCGCGGTCGCGGACGCTGCCGCCGCCGCAATCCCGACCCCCGGCTCCGGGGTGACGTTGCAGGGCAGCTACCACCAGACGGATGTGACCGGCGCGGGCCTGTACAAGACGGCGGCGTCCTCCGCCCCCGGCCAGGCGCTGACCATCACCACCACCGCACCGGCCACGGCGACGAACTCGTGGTCGATGTTCGAGGTGCTGCCCGCCGGCGCGTCGAACACGATCTTCGGCCCGGGGTGGACGGCGAGCATGCCCGGCCCCGATGCCGGCGCCGCCGACGAGACCCTGGCCGGCGGCTACGTCACCTTCACCGACGACACCGGCGTCCAGGACGTCTACACCCGCAGCGGCACCGGCGGCTACCCGTACACCTACACCGGTGTCGGTGACGACGCCGTCGACGGCAGCACCCTGACCAAGGATTCCGCGACCCAGTTCACCCACACCGACATCGACGGCTCGAAGACCGTCTTCGTCGCCCAGGCTGTCGGCGGCGTCACGACCTGGTATGCCAGCCAGGTCGTCGAACCCGGCTCGAACACCACCTCGACCTTCACCACTGACTCCGCCGGGCGCACCACCCGCATCCTCGCCGACGACCCCGCCGGGGTGTCGTCGTGCACGACGCTTGGTGCCGGCTGCCGCGCGCTGAACCTGACGTATGCAACGTCGACCTCCGCGACCGGGACCGGCACCGACCCGTCGACGTGGGGCAGCTACACCGGCCGGGTCAGCGGGATCGCGATGGCCTTCAACGGTGCCGCGCCGGTCAACGTCGCCGCCTACGCCTACGACTTCCGCCGGCCGGCTGCCTTCGGCGAAGGACCCGCGCACCAACCTGACCACCACCTACACCTACGACACGGCTGGCCGGCTCGCCCAGATCACCCCACCCGGCCAGGCCACCTGGACGTTGGCGTACGACGGCGGCGGGCGGATCTCGACGGTGTCCCGGCCGACCCCCGGCGGGTCGACGGCGACGCAGACGGTGGTCTACGACGTCCCGGCCTCCGGCGCCAGCGCGCCGATCGACCTGTCGGCCGGGACGGTCGCCGGCTGGGCGCAGCAGGATCTGCCGCTCTACGGCGCCGGCGTGTTCACTGCCGATCATGTGCCGTCGTCGCCGTCGCCGCCGTCCTCGTCGGACTGGCCGTACGCGGACCTGACCTATCTGAACACCGACGGCCGGCAGGTGAACAGCGCCTCCTACGGCAACGGCGCCTGGCAGATCACCACCACCGAGCACGACGCCAAGGGCAACACCGTCCGCACCCTGTCCGCGGAGAACCGCAACCAGGCACTGACCCCGACCGCGGACACCGATCCGACGGTGGCGTCGCTGACCACCTCAGCGGCCCGTTCCCAGCAGCTCGACGAGCAGACCGTGTACACCGCGGACGGGGTGTCGGTGGCCCGACACCTACGGCCCGACGCATCAGATCGTCGACAACGGCGGTGCCCGCTACTCGGGCCGCGAGCATGTCCACACCGACTACGACCAGGGCGCCCCATCGGCGCCGACCCCCTACCGGCTGGCGACGACGGTCACCACGACGATCCGCCTGGCCGACGGCAGCGACGCCGACCCGCGTAAGACGGTGAACGGCTACGAGGCGAAGACCGGCGCGGATGCGGCGACGTCGGGTTGGAACCTGCGCAAGCCGACGACGGTGACGACGTGGATGGGCGGCGGTTCGACCCCGGACATCGTGCGGACGACGTACTACAACGCGGCCGGCAATGTCGTGGAGTCCCGCCAGCCGAAGGCGAGCAGCTCCGGTGGCGACGCCTACACGACGCTGACCTCGTACTTCACCGCGACCGGGTCGGGGAGCTGCGTCAACGCTTCCTGGACCGGCCTGGCGTGCACGCAGGGTCCGGCGGCGCAGCCGTCGTCGGGGAATCCGCTGCCGGTGTCGGCGTACACGTACAACGATCTGAACGAGGTGCTGACCAACGTCGAGACGGTCAACTCGACGACGCGGACCACGACCTATGCCTATGACAGCGCCGGGCGCAAGACGTCGGAGGCGGTGGCGGCAAGCCCAGCGGCGGACGGTGGCAGCACGATCCCAACGTCCACCTACGGTTTCGATGCGTCGACGGGTCTGCCGACGACGACCACCGCGGACAGCGTGACGCTCACCACCGGTTATGACTCGTGGGGTCAGGTGACCTCGCAGACCGACGCGGACGGCAACACCGCGGCGACGACCTATGACGTCGACGGTCGCATCGCGACGGTGAACGACGGCAAGGGCACGTACACCTACGATGGTGGTTCGGGGGAGCATCGTGGTCTGCTGACGAGTCTCGGTGTCGGCGCCGGTAGCGCGCCGTCGACGTTTACGGCGGGTTACAACACCGACGGGAAGGTCGTCTCGCAGACGTATCCGAACGGCCTGGTCGCGGCGACGCGGTATGACGACAACGGTGAGCCGACCGCGTTGTCGTATGCCAAGGATGGCACTCCCTGGTTGGCGTTCGCCCAGGCCAACTCGGTCTACGGTCAGATCCGTCTGGATGCGACGCCGGCGTCGACGAAGTCGTTGGGTTATGACCTGTCGGGTCGGTTGACGTCGGTGGCGGATACGGTGAGTTATGGTGGTCCGGCGTCGTGCACGACGCGGTCGTATGGGTATGACGCGGATTCGAATCGGTTGTCGTTGACGAGCTACCCGGATGGTGGGGGTAGTGATGCGGGTGCCTGCTCGACGTCGACGTCGGCCACCGGTTATTCTTTCGGCTATGACCAGGCTGATCGGCTTACGAACAGCGGGTATGCCTATGATCTGTTTGGTCGGACGACGACGGATCCGTATCCGCCGGCGGGTTCGTCGGCGAGTCTCGGCTACTTCGTGAACGATCTGGTGGCGAGTGAGACTGTGGGTTCGTCGACCCGGTCGTATGCGTTGGATCCGGCGCGGCGGGTTCGGTCGTGGTCGGACGGGTCGACGACGTCGGTGAACCATTTTACACGTCGGCCGGCGGGGACAGCCCGGCGTGGATCGGCGTCGGCAGCAGCTGGTCGCGGAACATCACGGGCATCGGCGGGGATCTGGCCGCCGTCAGGGCCGCGCGAAGGTCACCTTCCGTGCCGACTGGTTACTCTAGGTTGCGAGGAATGT
>NZ_CADCWT010000315.1 GCF_902806485.1 Candidatus Frankia alpina
GCGGGATAGGGCTGGCGTGTGCGGTCTCGACTGGAGCGCGTCCGGACGGCACGGCGGGGCCGATACTCCGCGTAGCGGATCGCAACCTAGAGCGATCTTCCCGGGGCCCTGGGAGCTCCCGCGGGCTCACCGTCCCCGCGCAAGGCCAGGCGGGTAACTTCATCGTCAAACTTCCGGATGGTCGGCCAGGCTTTTCTGGCGTTCCCGAGGCTGAACTGGGGAGCCTCGAGCTTGCGCGGAGCGTAGGCATCGAGACGCCCGAGGCTTTCCTGGTGTCGCCGGCCGACGTGGCCGGTCTAGAGGAGTGGGCGGCGCGAGCTCATGGATCGGCACTTGCCGTGCGCCGGTTCGACCGCCGGGAAAACGGAAACCGGATGCACATGGAGGAAATTGCGCAGGTGATGGACATCCCGACCGGGCGCGGTACCGCCAAGTACACGCGGGCGAATTTCGAGACCATTGCCGTACTGGTTGAGGCGCTCTGCGGCACGGCCGCGGTCGGTGACGTGATCGACCGTCTCGTGCTCAACGTACTGGTCGGAAACGGGGATGCCCATCTCAAGAGCTGGGCGATCAGCTATCCCGACGGCCGGCTGCCGGTCCTGAGCCCGGTCTACGACGTCGTGCCGACGGTGCTGTACATCCCCAAGGACGACCTGGGGCTCAACCTGAGCAGGTCGAAGAGCTTCGAGGCCGTCACCACGGGCAGTTTCGACTATATCGGCAGCCGGACGAGGTACGGCATTCCGGCGGCCAGACAGCGGGCGCGTGACGCCACGGCCCGGGTGTTGGCCAACTGGACCGTCCTCAGGGACTACCTGTCGCGGGATGCCTTCGACAAGCTGTCCGACCGGCTCCGCACGTTGCCTCTCGTCGCCGAAGGAGACTGATCGACGCCCCGGATCCGCCAGCCGCTCAGACTGGCCGGTTACTCAATCTGGCCGGTTACTCAATCGGCCACGTCTCGCGGCGCCAGGCGGCATCCCAGAACATCCACTCGTAGCGTGCTGTCACCACGAAGTGTTCCGCGGCGCGCGCCAGCTCCGGCGCCGACGCGTCCGCGCTGACTCGGTCGATGAGGGCGACGACCCGGTCGGCCACCGCCTGGAACGCCGGATCACCGTAGGCGGCGATCCACCGGGCGTACACCGGATCGGGGGAGGAGTCGGCGAGCAGCCGCGCGCCGACCCGGGCGTAGATCCAGTAGCACGGCAGCACTGCGGCGAGCCCCTCCAGGAAGGAGCCGCCATAGACGGTGGCGAGCAGGTAGCTGGTGTAGGCGCGCGTCGTCGGCGCCACGGTCGCCACGCCACCGCCGTCGTCCGCCCCACCGCCGTCGTCCGTCCCACCAGCCTCGTCCGCCGTGCCGCCGTCGTCCGCCGCACCGCCCGGCGGAGCGCCGCCAGGATCGGCGTCGCCAAGCTTGGGACCGCCGAGTGCGTCGAGGAGGTCGGCGTGCATGGCCTGCTCTGCGGCGCCGGCCTGGGCGGCGTCGTTCGCGAGCGCCCGCACGTCGTCCTCGGTGGGCGCCTTCGCCGCGCAGACGGCCAGGGAACGGGCATAGTCACGCAGGTAGTGGGCGTCCTGGACGACGAAGTGAGCGAACACGGGCCGCGGCAGGCTGCCGTCGATGAGCCCGGTGAGGAACGGATGGCGCAGGATCGCCTCGTAGACGTGCTCCGTGGACGCCCACAGCCGCGCGCTGAAGGAGCCCGCCGGGGCGGCGCCAACTTCGGCGGTCACTTCGCGGTAGTCAGATAGTCGTTGGTGACGACGTCCGTCGTGGGAACGGTCGCCTTGATCAGCCCCTCGGTGTGCATCCAGGTGATGAACGATGTCCAGGCGCCCAGGTCCATCCGGCCGAAGCCGGCCGGGTTGCGCAGCAGCGGGGCCGTCGCCTCGACCATCTTCGGCAGCAGCTTCGGGTCGTACCCGTCGGCGACGCCGGTGAGCGTCGTCGTGGCCTTCGCCGGGTCGTCGAGGGCCCGCGCGTTGCCGGCAGCCGTGGCGCGCAGGAAGTCGCGGACGAGCGCGGCGTAGGCCGGGTCCTTGGCGAGCCGGCTGCGGCGGGCGACGACGACCAGTTCGTCGTACTGCGGCACCCCGGCTTCGGTCACGGGGATGACCTTCGGGGCGAGGCCGCGGTCGGCGAGGGTGACGCCCTCGACGTTGCGGTAGGCGCCGAGGGTGGCCTTCACCTTCTTGGAGATCATGGCGGGCAGCAGGTCGGCGCCGACGTCGACGCGGTGGATCGAAGCCGCGCCGAAGTGGTTGGCCTTCGCGATGGCGTCGAGGAAGGCGTCGTCGGTGCGCAACCCGGAGGTGCCGACCGTGGCCCCGGCGAGGTCGGCGGGCTTCGTGATGCCGGCCGAGCCCACGGCCATGATCGAGTTCAGGGCGGTGGGGATGAGGGCGCCGACGGCGACGACGTCGAGCTTCTCGACCCCGGCGATGACCACCTCGGGCTCGTAGGAGATGCCCAGGTCGACGGTGCCCGTGCTGACGAGCTTGAGCGGATCGGACGGGTCCGACGGCGAACGCAGGGTGACGTTCAGCCCGGCGTCGCGGTAGTCGCCGCCGTCCAGCGCCGAGTACAGCGCGAGATGATCCGGGTTGGGCTCCCAGTCGAGCAGCACCGTGGCGGCCCGGGGCTTGGCGCCGGACGAGCCGTCGGAGCCGCAGGCCGCGACGGCGGCGAGGGCGAGGGCGAGGGCGGCCGCCGTTATGGTCAGCCGGCGCGAGTGCGGCGAGATCATCCGGTGTTCCCTTCTCGGGTGGGATTGCGGTGCCAGGGTACGAGCAGCCGTTCGGCGCCGTGCACGAGTGCGAACAGCGCCACGGACATCGCGGTGAGCAGCACGATCGCGGCGAACACCAGCGCGGACTGGAGCTGGGGGACGCCTTGGCGCATCACGTGGCCGAGTCCGTCGGAGGCGCCGGAGTACTCGCCGAAGACCGCGCCGGTCGCGGCGTAGGCGGCGGCCAGGCGCAGGCCGGTGAACACCGAGGGCAGCGCCGCCGGGAACTCCACCCGGGTGAAGATGGCGACGCGGCGGCCGTGCAGCGTCCGCATCATCCGGACGAGCTCCGGGTCGACCGAGGCGAGACCGTCGAGGGTGCCGATCACCACTGGGAAGAAGCAGATGAGCGCCACCAGGATGAGCTTCGGCGTGATGCTGTACCCGAAGATGATCGCCAGGATCGGCGCGATGACGACGATCGGGATCGTCTGGGAGCCGATGAGCAGCGGATACAGCGCACGGCGCGCCGCGGCGGAGAAGTGCAGCGCGCAGCCGAGGGCAAGCCCGGCGGCGACGGAGATCGCGAAGCCGAGGACGATCTCGGTGAGGGTGACCCAGGTGGCGCTGCGCAGGGTGCTGTCCCACCGGTCGACCAGCGTCGTCGCCACCTGGTCCGGCGCCGGCAGGATGTACTCCTCGACGTGCAGCACCCGGGTGACGAACTCCCAGGCGCCGAGCAGCACGGCGCCGACGAGGACACTCGGCCACAACCGCGTCGCGGTCAACGGGCGCTCTCCAGATGGGCGAGGACGGTGTCGCGCAGCGCGACGAAATCGGGGTCGGCGAGCCGGGCCCGCCGGGCCGCGGCGCCGGTGCCGGCGTAGGGAGGGACGTCGACCGACGCGACGACCCGGCCGGGGCGAGCCGACATCACCACCACCCGGTCGCACAGCAGCAGCGCCTCCTCGACGTCATGGGTGACGAGGACGACGGTGCGGGGCTCGTCGGCGAGCATCGCGCGCAGCCAGTCCTGCAGATCCGCCCGGGTGATCGAGTCCAGGGCGCCGAACGGCTCGTCGAGCAGCAGCACCGGCTTGTCCGCGGCCACCGTGCGCAGGAACGAGACCCGTTGGCGCAGGCCACCGGAGAGCTGCGCCGGCCGGTGGTCGGCGAACTCGGCGAGGCCGAACCGGTCGAGCAGCGGCTGGACGCGCCGCGACGCCTCCCGGCGGGACAGGCCCTGGTTCTCCAGCGGGATCCGGGCGTTGGCGAGCACCCCGCGCCAGGGCAGCAGCAGGTCGCGCTGGGGCATCCAGGCGCAGCGGGCCAGCCGGCCCGGCGCGTCCGCGGCACCGAGGACGTCGACGGTGCCGGCGTCCGGGTCGATCAGCCCGCAGATCATCGACAGCAGGGTCGACTTGCCGCACCCGCTCGGGCCGACGATGCCCAGCCGGCTGTGCGCGGGGACGGTCAGGTCCGCGCCGGCCACGGCGTCGGTCTGGCTGAACCGCTTGGTGACCCCGCGGAGCTCGACGCCCGTCCCGACCGGCTGAAGGGGATCGGACGACGACAAGGCCGGCGGCGGGCTCGATCGGCGGGCGAACACGGCTTCTCCTCCTCCTTCCTGCGTTGCTATTTCCCGTGCTGTTGCTGTCCTGCGGCGGCTATGAGCATGTTCAACGGGGCGTGCGAGGCGAGGCATTTCCGGCGGGGTGAGGACCGCAGGGCGATGAGCGTTCGGTGAGATCCGGTCCGGCGGCGACCGGTCAGACGACGACCTTCCGGCGGAGACCAGCCGGATGAGGACCGGTCGGGTGGTGACAGGCCGCGATGGACTCGGCGGTCACGATGCCGGGCCGATGCCGGGGCTGCGGTCGTCGCTGCCGGCACCCGAGGTGCCACGCGGGTTCCCACTGCTCCGGGGGTGGGCCGGCCGATCGGGGCCGGACGGCGCGCGCCCCGGGTCGGCCGTGGGATCGCGGTCGCGGGCGGAGCGCGG
>NZ_CADCWT010000316.1 GCF_902806485.1 Candidatus Frankia alpina
ACTGTCCTGGCGCTCGCGGCGGATGGCGACCCGACGGCCCTTGATGGTGGTTCCCCGCAGCGACGCGATGACCTCGTCGGCGGCGCCGTCGGGAACCTCGACGAGCGAGAATCGTTGAGAGATCTCGATGGCGCCGATGTCACGGCCCGACAACTGGGTCTCCCCGGTGATCGCGCCGACGAGGTCCTGCGGCCGGACGCCGGCGCCGCGGCCCGCGCCGACGAACAACCGGGCCATGCCACCGCTCGTTGGCCGTGGCCGCCGGTCGCGGCGGCCGGCGTTGTCGCGCCCGGCCCGTTCGCCGCGCCCGTCGGTCGTGGGCGGTAGGTCGGGGATGTCGTCGTCGCCGTCCGGCACGTGGCTGGCGTCGTGGGCGAGCTTCACCGCGGCGAGCGCGATCTCCATGGGATCGAACTCGTCGGTGAGCGTTTCGACGACGACCCGGAACCGCTCCAGGTCGTCCTCGAGCAGGCTCTCCTGCAGCGCCGCACGGGTCAGCTCCAGCCGTCGGGCGTGTAGATCGGCGACGGTGGGCACCTTCTCGACGGCGATCCGCTGCCGGGTGACCCGCTCGATCGTCTTGAGCATCCGGTGCTCGCGCGGCTCCGCCAGGGTGATGGCCACCCCCTCGCGGCCGGCCCGCCCGACCCGGCCGATCCGGTGGACGTAGGAGTCGGGCGCCGACGGGACGCTGTAGTTCACCACGTGCGTGAGCTGCTCGAAGTCCAGGCCGCGGGCGGCGACGTCGGTCGCGACGAGTAGGTCGGCCGTTCCTGTGCGCAGGCGCTCCATCACGCGTTCCCGCTGCTCCTGGCTCATCCCGCCGTGCAGCGACTCGGCCCGGTAGCCGCGGCCGTTGAGCGAGTCGGCGAGCTGGTCGACCTCCTCCCGGGTGCGGCAGAACACGATCGCCGACCGGGGTGCCTCGACGTCGAGGATGCGGCCCAGCGCCGCCGTCTTGTACGCCCGTGGGACGACGTAGGAGACCTGCCGGACGAGCGGCGCCGCGCCCGGCTCCGGCGCCGCGCGGCCGATCTGGATGCGGACCGGATCGCGCAGGTGGCGGCGGGCGATCTCGTTCATGCGTGGCGGTAACGTGGCCGAGAACAGCACGGTCTGGCGGCCCGGCGGGGCCTGCTCCAGGATCGCCTCGATGTCCTCGGCGAAGCCCATGTCGAGCATCTCGTCAGCCTCGTCCAGGACGACGGTGTGAAGGTGGTCGAGGCGCAGCGTCCCGCGACCCATGTGATCGAGCGCGCGTCCAGGTGTGGCGACCACCACGTCGATCCCCTGCACCAACGCGCGTACCTGCCGGCCGATCGGAGCCCCGCCATACACCGGCAGGACCCGGGCGCCAAGATCCCGACCATACCGGTGGATCGCCTCGGACACCTGGACGGCGAGTTCCCGGGTCGGGACGAGGACGAGGGCCTGTGGGCCATGGCCGCCGTCGCGGTCGTCCGTCAGGCGGTGCAACAGGGGGAGCGCGAACGCGGCCGTCTTCCCGGTGCCGGTCGCCGCCTGGCCGAGCAGGTCACGACCCGCGAGCAGGGGTGGAACGGCCTCCCGCTGGATCGGCGTCGGCTCCTCGTATCCGAGGGCGGCGAGGCTGCGCAACAGCGCGGGCCGCAGCGCCAGCTCGGCGAAGCCGGCCACGTCAGCGGTCACCTCGGCGGCCACGTCAGCCGCCACGACTGCGGCCTGGTCCGGGTCCGGGTTCCTCACCTCGGCAAGATTCCCGGCGTCGTCCGGGTTACCCACCTGGTCAGGGTTCCCGGCGTCGGCCAGCTCCGTTGCGTGGTCAGATCCAGTGGTCGAGTTCATCCGCATCCCCCTACAGCGCCCGGTCCGTCCGGGCATCGGCCCTGGTGCCAAGCGGGGGCCTGGGTTCGACGGTAGTCGCTCCTCGCTCGCGTTGTCGCAGCCCCTGCCTGCGCCTCGACCGACCGCCGAGTTCATCCGGCCGGCGCCGCCGGGGCCCGGCTTGCTGCTTCGGACCGCGGCGAGGTAGTCGGCGGGGGCATCCCGATCGTGGGCCAGGAAGTGAATACGCTCGGTCATGCGGTCGCGTTCCTGTTCCAGGAGGCCCCCGTCTCGGGTGTTGCATCCGCGAGCGTACGAGGGCCGGCCGGGAACCGGCCTCGGCTTGTGGGTCAGAAACCGGCCGTCGACGATGCGGCCGAGCTCGCCGACGATGCGGCCGAGACGGAACAGGTAGGTAACCCGAGGCCGTACCCGGCGTCCATCACGGCGCCTGGGCAGCCAGGCGCGGCGGTCAGCCGTGTGTCGTCAAGGTCCTCGACCGTGGTCGGCTGGTTCAGCCCGGAGACGCCGGACGGGTGGGAGAGCAGGTGCCGGCCCTGAACGCCCTGCTCGCCGTCGCCGTGGGCGCTGCGACCTGCCGCACGGATCCCGGGACCGTCGCGCGACCAGCCGACGGCCTCGTGGCTGCCCGGCCCCGCGTCAGAAGAGGGTCAGTGGCTCGGCCGGCATCGGCTGCGGCAGGGGCTCCAGTTCGGGCAGGAGCGCCCGCACGTCGTCATGGAAGCGGCGGGCGAGTTCCGGCGCGTCGGCGTTGTCCGGTGTGTGGATGAAGATGGTGGGGGAGCGGCCCTCGCGCAGCCACCCGACGGTGATGTCGATCCAGCGCTGCCAGCCTTCGACCGTCCGCGCGCAGGCGTCGCGGCCGAGGTAGCGGACGATGGGCCGGTCGGTCAAAGCGACCGATCGCAGCGGCACGCGCGGCTTCTTGGTCCAGGCGTCTCGTTCGGCGTCGCTGGTCGGCGGGCTCTGGAAGAAGGCGGTGGTGTCGAAGGGAATCCATTCGGCCGCCGCGACGGCGAGTGCCGCTTCAAGCATCCGCGTCGCACGAGGGTCGTCGAAGAACGCGGGGTGGCGGACCTCGACGGCGTACCGGTGGGACCCGGGGAGCCGGCCCAGAAAACGGGCTAACGCGGGGACGTCGGCGGGGGCGAAGGTTCCTGGGAGCTGTATCCAGAGGGCGTGGGTCCGCGGACCGAGCGGCTCGATCGCCGTCAGGAAGGCGTGCAGGGCCTCGTCGACGTCGGTAAGCCGGCGTTCGTGCGTGATGACCTTCGGCAGCTTGAGTACGAACCGGAAGTCGGAAGCGGTCTGCTGCGCCCAGGAGGCCACGGTGTCCTGAGCCGGAGTCGCGTAGAACGTCGTGTTCCCTTCGACCGCGTTGCACCAGCCCGCATAGTGCCGCAGCCGTTCGTGCGCCGGGAGCGGATGCGCGAGGAAACGCCCTTGCCACGACTTGTGCGTCCACATCGCGCATCCCACGTGCAGACGCATGACCCACTCCCTCCGTCGCCGACCACATCCGGGGCCATCTGGGGCAGCCGGGGCCGAGTTCGCCCACCAGGTCGCGGCCCCCGGGCTGCACTGTATTCGGAGCGCCGAGTTCGCCTTGACCGCCAGCGCGGCCGGTCCACGGGGCAGGCGGATCCGTGGGACATTGGCGATCGTGTGCACCCGAGGGTGAGGGCGCCCGACGCTTGACAGAACGATCTAGCCTCACCATAATCGAATGTATGTTCGATCTCTCCGGAGTCCGGCCACGCCATCGCATCACCCCTGAGGGCCACGTCATGCCGGACGGCCAGATTCCGTCACAGGCGGCCGATCGTGACGATTGTCGCCCGCAGCCACGGCAGGCCTCCTCCCACCTGCCGCCGAGCGTGGCCCGCGTGGCAGTGCGGATGAGACTGTCCGCAGAGCTGCTCGCCGCCATCCTCGCGGTTGATGGACGCTTTCGGGCCATCCTCGACGACATGGAACGCGCGGACGCCCTCGCGGATGTTCTCCTCGCCCGCCGTCGGCAGCGAGTCGACGGGCATCGCCCCGAGCCCGTGCGAACCGGTCGTCGCGGCTGACGGGGTCCGCCGGGACGGTGTCTGCCGAGGCAAAGGCGAGCCCACCGGGTCGGGTGGCAGGAGACGTCGGGTCCGGGTGAGCCGGGTGGCTACCTGAGTGGGAGGGCTGTTTCGATGCGACGCAATCGAGTGAGGGGGGGGCTCGATCGCCACCAGCATGCCCCGCAACAGCTGCCCCGAGCCAAACACGGGACAGTAGATAAACAGCCACGCGTCGTGGTCAGCCGAGGTCGATGAGTATCCCGATCGGTCGGCCAAATCCTGGGACAGTTTCAGCGCCTCGCGACGAACAGTGCTGGGCACGCCACTGGATTGTAGTCCGGTCAGTACCATGAGCATCCGCACTATCGTCGAGCCGACGTAGAGGGCACAGTACCCGTCGTCACGGCATTTCTGGACGAAATCAGGCGCGGCAGTGCGCTGGTCCGTCCCGGCCACCGCACCGACACGAGCCCCGCGGCGGTCGGCCGGGTCCGCCGCCGGTCAGGTCCAGGGCGAGACGGCCGCCGAACCGACGTCTGTGTCCGGCGCCTCGCTCAACGGCAGGGCAACCCGGATCGATCTCCCATACCGTTATACCGTTCGGCTGTCTACCGTTCGGGCTGCGGCTCGGGCTTGCTGGTCGTCACGAACGACGGCACCGACGGCGTGGGCCTGCGCCGCCGCAGGACGGCGATCACGACGAGCACCACACCGAGGACGACGAGCACGATCGGCACTACCAGTTCCATGACAGTGAGCAGGGTTCCGGAGGAGCTCGCCTTGTCCGCCAGGTACTTCTGATTGAGCCATTCTCGGCGTCGATTTGTGA
>NZ_CADCWT010000317.1 GCF_902806485.1 Candidatus Frankia alpina
ACCGCCCCGCCCCGCCCGGCCCGCCGCCGGCCCCGGGTCGCGGTCGCCGGCGGGACCCGCGCCGGCACCCTCGCCCAGATCGGAGCATGACCATGACCACCGTCACCGACACCCTGGACGACATCGCGGCCACCGCCGTCCTCGTCCTCGCGCTGAGCACCCCCGCCGGCGTCACCATCCCCGCCGCCGCGGCCGCGCTCGGCCGCGACGAGGCGTGGGTGCGCTGGCAGGTCGGCGCCGACACGACCAGCGACACCATCACGGCCGTCGAGGACCTGCGCACCGGCGCCACCCGCTACCGGTACGCCGACCTGGTCGTCACGGACATCACCCTGATCGCCGGCGCGCTCCTCGTCCTGGCCGAGCACGACTGGGCCCAGGGCGAGCATCAGGACGACCTCGGCCGCGTCGACATCACCGGCGCGCTGTCCCTGGCCGCCGGTGTCCATCCGCAGGAACTGCCCGACGCTCCGCACCTGCTGGACGCCCTGCTCGCCGCCGAGGACACCCTCGCCGTCGACCTCGGTTATGACCCCACCGAGGTCGACGCCGGTGACACCGTCGCCGCCTGGCAGGACGACCCCGACCGCACCGCTGACGAGGTCCACGCACTGCTCATCGACATCGTCACCTACACGGCCCCGACCAAGACGGACACGGCCCGATGAGCGACCACAGCACGGCCGTCCCCGCGGATCAGGGCCCGCTCACCGTCGGGCGCTGGACCGATGAGGCCGGGCGGCGCACCAGCCGCTGGTACTGGGAGGCACGCTTCGGCGGCCAGGTAGTGGGAGCCGGCATCCTCGGCACACCACCCCAGGGCCACCGGACACGCCGGTACACCGAGGCCGACGTCTGGCAGCACGCAGCACGGGCACTGGCCCAGGCCGGCCTACGCGGCAGGACTGCGCGGCAGCGCCGACGGGACCCTCATCCCCCCCTCTCGGCCCCCCGCTCACGCCCGATGACAGCGACCCGCACCTGCCGTCCGCAGCGGACGCTGCCCGGTGAGCACCGCCGTCGTGTTCGCGGTGCTGGGTGTGACCGTCTACGCCGCCCACCAGCTCGCCGACCATGTCCTGGGCCAGACCGACGCCCAGGCCGCGGGCAAAGCGGGCCCCGGCCGGTCCGGCTGGGCCGCACTCGGCCGCCACGTCGCCCAGTACCACCTGGTCGTCGTGGCGATGGTCGCGGTGACCGTCCTCGCGCTGCACGTGCCGCTGTCCGCCACCGGGGCGGCCGCCGGCTTGGCGGTCTCGGTGGGCACCCACCTGCTGTGGGACCGGCGCCGCCCCGTCCGCTGGCTGCTCATCCGGTGCGGCGGCCGCGGGTTCGCCGACCTCGCCGACCGCGGCCTCAACGGCATGTACCTCGCCGACCAGTCCCTCCACGCCGCGTCGCTATGGGCCGCCGCCCTGGCGGCTGCCCTCCTCTGACCCGACCCACGCATCCCCCGTCCCCGACACCAGACAGGCAGATGACCACCAACACCACCGTCACAACCCCGGGCCCGGCTCTCCCCACGGGAGAGCCGGGCTCCGGCGTGTCACGACACAACACACCCGACACGCCGCGCGTACGTATACGCCGATCGGGCGTGATCGCGGTAGACATGCGGCATGGCATCAGCACCCCGACCTGCACGTCTGCGGGCCGACGCGCCGACGCGCAGCTACCAACGATCAGCGCGGATGGACCTGTTGATGAGCCCGGAGTTGATGGCCCGGCTCACCGCAGCCGCGGCCGCAGCAGAGCGACCGCGGCTGCCGTACGTCGTGGAACTGATCGAGCGGGCGCTGCCCGCCGAGCTCCCCGATCAGGAGGACGCCCGCATGGCCGGATAGACGCAACGAGGGCCGCGCTTGCAGGCGCGGCCCTCGACGTGTGTGCGGGATCCGAGCTCGACCCTCGATCCCGCAATGTTGCCCACCCCGCTAGAGGAGAGGCGATGTTGCCTACTCATGCTGCCACGCGCCCAGGCGCGTTGGCCACTGCACTGGCCCGGATGTCCGGGCCTGTAACAGCCCACACCGGCCGTCCCGTACACCCCGCGCCATACCGGTCACCTGACGCCTATCAGGGCACCGTCGTGGCCGTGGGAGGTGCGCGGTGAGCACCAGCACCATCACACCCACGCCGCCCGGGGTGGCGCCGGCACTGGCGCCGTGGCAGACCCGCGCGGTGTGGGAGGACGAGGTCTGCGCGTCCATGCCGACCGCGGCCGGGGTGGCGGTGGTGCTGCGCCTGGCCCGGTACATGACCTGGCGGGAACGCCGACCCGGCTGGAACGCCGACCCGGGCCTGGCCCAACTCGCCGCCGATCTGCACCTCGGCGAGAAGCAGATCAGCCGCTACCTCGCCGACGCCGAACGGCGCGGTCTGATCGTCACGACCCGGCGGCACGCCCCCCGGTCCCGCACTCCTCACGCCGCCTACGCCGCCGTCATGCCCGCTCAGGTCGCGCTGTTCGGCGCCCCCGACCCCGCGGACAGCACCGAGGACCAGGCCCCGCCGGCGGCGGCTGTCACCGCGCCGGATTACCCGACACCCATGTCCGGTGAAGAGCCCCCCATCGGCCAAGATCAGCAGACATCCGTGTCCGGTAAAAATCAAGATCACCCGACACCCATGTCCGGTGATCTTGATTCGCACCTATATCCCTTCCTCAAAGGGTCTTCCTCATCGCAGATTTTGCTGCCCCCGACGTCTGTCGGAGGAGGAGGAAACCCCGCCAACGACGACACGATCCGGGTCGTCGCCGAGCTCGCACGGATGGTCCGCGGCGGCCCATCCACCGAACTGGCGATCCGCGGCCGCGTCGTCGAGTTGCTCGCCGACGGCTACGCCCCTGGGGAGATCACCCGCCACGCCGAGGCCCGGACCGCCGTCGGCCGCACCCGGGGCACGATCGCCGACCCTGCCGGTCTGCTGCGCCACGTCCTCAAAGACATCCCGCCGTCGGGGGCCGCGCAGGCCGCCGAACGGACCGCCGCCCGTGCACGGGACGCGGCCACCCGCGCCCAGACCTCGGCAGCCACCGACGACACCGCGACGCGCAACGCGAGCATCACCGCCGCGCTCGGTGCCGTCCTGCACAGCCGGATCGTCACGGCCGCACTCGCCGCAAACCCGATCTACCAGCGGTCCCGGCGCAGTCCCGCCCTTGCCCGCACCCTCACCGCCCAGGTGTACGCCGACCACGGTCACGACCTGGACGCGATCCGCGCCTACGCCGAAAGCCTGCCGTCCGACCCGTCCCCGGCGGCCACGGAGACGCCCCTGAGCGACACGCAGAGCATCACACCCACCCCGGACTACCCGGACGGGCCGGATCTGCCGTCTGTGGCCGACCTAGAGGCCGCGATCGCGGCCCGGGTCGGTGCCGCATGACGGCCACACCGGTGCGGTCCGAGACGGCTGCCCGCCAAGCGGCGGCGTTTCTCGCACCAGCCGACGCCCAGGTCTGCGAGGGCGTGGTGCTCGGCGGCCCAGCCGCAGTGGCGTACCGGCTCGACCCGGAAGAGATCGCCCGGCGGGACGAGGCCGGGGCTGGGCGCGGTCACGTCCGTCGCCGTGCTCGACCTAATGCTGGGTCTGCCGCTGAAAATGCCGGTAGGCCGGGCCGCGCTGGGGGACCGCGAGCGGCGGACGCTCACGGCCGCGGTGCAGCCCGGCCTGTTCGACGCCGAGCCTGTCCCGGCGGGCCTGCCTGACTCCGGCGCGGTGCTGCTCGACCGGCTCGCCGCCGGCGAGACCGTCGTCGTGCGCCTGCCGGGCCTGTACCAGCCGTACGGCCCGCTGCTGCGCCACCTGCGGGATGCCCCGGTCTGCTCGTGCGGATCGGCCGGGACACGCCGTGGGACAACCCGCACCGGCTCCGCCCCGGCGCGAGCGACGCCGAGCGCGTCGAGGTGATCGCCGCCTACGAGCAGGACCTGCAGGCCCGGCCCGACCTGCTCGCCCAGCTGCCCGAGCTGCGTGGTCGCGCGCTGGGCTGCTGGTGCGCCCCGCGGCCATGCCACGGCGACGTCCTCGCCCGCCTGGCCGCCGACCCGATAGCACCCGGGAGATCATCACGATGACGGGTACCAGAACGGGAAGGACCGAGATGGACCAGGACCAGCCGATCGGCACCACCGCGGCCGAGTGCACCCGGTGCGGGGACGCGCTGATCCCCGGCGTCACCGCGCTGCCCCAGGCACCCCCGGCCGGCGGGAGCGCTGCCAGACGTGCGCCGTTACCGGGCAGTGCCGCGGCTGCGGAGACGCGATCATCCCGGGCTACAACCAGCCTGTGGCCGTGGCGTACGCCCAGGACCTGTGCCAGGACTGCGCACCGCCGGACCTGATCGAGGGCGACGTCCTGGTCCTCGTCGACGCGGTCGTGCCCGACGACAGGATCATCTGACGGTCGTCACGCGGACGACCGGGGCCCATTCCGGAGAGACGAGTACCGGAATCAGCGAGTCGATCATGCTGAATCGTCCGCCTAGATGCCCGTTTTTGATCATTGAGCGTCTGGCGTGATCATGGCTCGGGTTAGTCAACAGTGTGGACAAAGCGCCGCGAATCGATCATAAAGGGTACCGTCGCGGTGCCAGAACCGGCGAGTTTCGACCTCGAACCGCGCGGGCTCGCCGTAGTACTCGCCGAAATCGGCCGGGGCAGGGGGCCGATGTGCAGCGCTGGAGCGCCT
>NZ_CADCWT010000318.1 GCF_902806485.1 Candidatus Frankia alpina
GCCCGACATCCAGCGCCGTGCCGCGTGACCTTCTCCTGCCAGAAGCAGGCCGTATGCAGAGCATGTTGGCGACAAGCTGTCTTGACGTCGATTCGCGCCCATTTTTCACCGTCTTCACCACCTGCATGCAACAATCGGTCGACTGCTCCCCCCTGCTCTCGCAGCGAAAGGAAGTCCACTCTCCATGTCGATTACCGAAGCCGTGCAGCACGACCAGGAAATCCCCTCGTTTCCCTTTGACGACACGTTCTCGCCGCATTCCTCGGGACGCCTGGCGGAATATGCGCGGGAAGCGCCCGCGATCCGTGTTCGTTTCGGTCCCGGCCAGCTCCCGATCTGGCTGATCGTCCGCTATGCGCCGGCCCGGGCGATGCTCGCCGACTCCCGTTTCTCCCGCACCAGGACGCTGGACTTCTCCCCGCCCCTGACTGCGGGCCAGATGCCCGATCCGAACTCCATGCTCTGGCTCGACCCGCCGGAGCACACCCGGATCCGGCGCATGGTCAACGCCGGTTTCGCGCACCGTCAGATCGAGCGGATGCGGCCCTGGATCGCGGCGACGGCCCGGGCCCGGATCGACGCGATGACGGCCCAGGAGGCGCCGGGTGACATCCGCATGCTCGCCTTCCATCTGCCGATCGAGGTGATCTGCCAGCTTCTCGGCGTCCCCGACCTCGACCGGGAGAAGGTCCGGACCTGGAGCGAGTCGCTGTTCCGGTTCCATCTCGACCCGACGGGCGCAGCCGAAGGGCTCTTCGCGCTGTACGGGTACATGGGCGAGCTGGTGCGTGCGCGCAAGGCCGCCGCCGGTGGCACCGACAGCCCGGAGGGTCTGCTCGACGTGCTCATCGCCGCGGCCGACGACGACGGCACACTCACCAAGACCGAGCTGCACTCGCTCGCGATGACGCTGCTCATCGGCGGATTCGAGACCACCGGCGGAGTCATCACGAATGTCATCACGACGCTGCTCAGCCAGCGGTCGCACTGGGAGGCCCTCGTCGCCGACCCGGGCGGCATGCCCAACGCCATCGAGGAGCTCCTGCGCTACCACCCGCTGTCGATGACCTTCCCGCGGGTGGCGACGGAGGACGTCGATCTGGGCGGCTTCGTCGTCCGCGCCGGGGAGGTGGTCGTGGTACCGCTGGCGGCGATGAGCCGTGACCCGGCGGTGTTCACCGACCCCGACCGCCTCGATCTGACCCGGAAGCTGGTCCCGAACCTGACCTTCGACGCCGGCGTGCACCACTGCATCGGCGCGCACCTGGCCCGGGTCGAGCTGACCGAGGTGCTCAGCACGCTGATCGAGAAGGTCCCCGGGCTGCGGCTCGCGGTGGCGCCCACCGAGCTGCGCTACGAACTCAAGGCTCCGATCGGCCGAGCGGAGACGCTACCCGTCGTCTGGTGACGCCCGGGCGGTAGCCGCGCCGCCGGGACCGACGCCCTGTCAAGGGACGTCACCCACCAGCCCCGGCGGCGCGACGGCGCGGGCCGCTCGCCGCCCGCGGCATCACCGTCCTTGGCGGATGTTCAATCGGCGTCTGGCGGTTGCGTCGGAAACTGCTGGAGGCTGATGACGGTTGGGGGCCCGGCGAACCCACTCGTCCAAGCCCTGACCCGACCCTGACGATCAAGGTATTCCGCAGAACCGCGCCACCTCGCCCATCCTCCGATCGTTGGATTATCCAACTCGCTGTGGCTAGGCTCCCCTCTGGCCGTGTCGGTTGTGTTTTCAAACTTATGGACGAGGGATGAGCGAGCATGGACAACAGCCCCGAATCGGCGCTGCGATCTCGGCAACCACCCACGACGAGCAGTGACGCGGGCAGCATCGCGCCGGCTGGGCGGTTCGGGCGGGTGTTCGCGGTGGTGGCGGCCGGGGTTGCCATGTCGAACCTCGACCTGTTCATCGTCAACGTCGCCCTGCCGGACATGGGCCGGCACTTCGACGGGTCGTCGCTGTCGTCGCTGTCGTGGATGCTGAACGCATACGCCGTCGTCTTCGCCGCGCTGCTCGTGCCGGCCGGGAACTTCGCCGACCGGACCAGCCCGCGCCGCGCCTACCTCGTCGGCACCGGGATCTTCGCGCTGGCCTCCGCGCTGTGCGCCGTCGCCCCCACCGTGTGGTTCGTCGTCGCCGCCAGGGTGCTGCAGGCGGCGGGCGCCGCCGTGATGACCCCTTCCTCCCTCGGCCTGCTGCTCGCGGCGCCGCCGCCCGCGCGACGCGGAGCGGCGGTGCGAGCCTGGACGGCGGTGAGCGGGCTGGCGGCCGCGCTCGGCCCCGTCGCGGACGGGTTGCTGACCGAGCTCGACTGGCGGTGGGTGTTCCTGGTGAACCTGCCGGTCGCGCTCGCCGTACTCGTCGCCAGACCGCGGGTGCTGCCCCACCCGCCGCAACGCCCCGGCGCGGCACGGACCGATCTGGCGAGTGCGGTCCTGTTGACGGTCGGGATCGCGGCGCTGGCGCTGGGCCTGGTACGCGGGCCGGACTGGGGCTGGGGCTCGGCGGGCGTCGTCGGGGCGCTGTGCGCCGCCGCGCTGCTGCTCGCCGCGTTCGTCTACCGCTCGGCGCGCCATCCCTCGCCGGTCCTGCCGCTGCCGCTGCTGCGCGTGCGGACCTTCAGCACCGCCTCGGTGGCCGCCTTCGTGTTCAGCGTCGCGTTCGCGGCCATGCTGCTGTCGGGGGTCCTGTGGTGCCAGAACGTCTGGCACTGGTCGGTGCTGCGGACCGGGCTCGCCATCGCCCCCGGACCGCTGATGGTGCCGGGACTGGCCATCGCCGCCGGGCCGCTGGTGGCCCGCCTCGGGGCGGGGCGGGTGGCCGCCGCCGGCTGCGTCGTGTTCGCGGGTGGGATCACCTGGTGGATCCTGCGGTTGGACCCGCGTCCGGACTACGTCGGTGCCATGCTGCCCGGGATGCTGCTCACCGGCGTCGGCGTCGGGCTGATCCTGCCGACGCTGATCAGCGCGGCCGTCACCGCGCTACCGGCGGCGAGCTTCTCCACCGGTTCCGCGGTGGTGACCATGGCCCGCCAGATCGGCACCGTGATCGGGACCGCCCTGCTCGTCGCGGCACTCGGCGGGGCGACGGCCGGCGACCTCGGCTCGCTCACCGACGCCTACGACCTGGGCTGGATCATCACCGACACGGCGGTCGTCCTCGCCCGGCTGGCCTGCCTGGCGATCCCGCGCCCGCGGCCGGCGTCAGCGCCGTAGGAGGAACCACACGGTCTTGCCGTCGCCGGCGACCGGCACCGCGCCCCAGTCCTCCGCGAGGGCGTCGACGAGGTGCAGGCCGCGGCCGCCGAGCGAGTCGGCGTCGGTGGGGCGCGCCTGCGGCGGATGGTGGTCCGGGTCCCGCACCCCCACCCACACCGTGCTCTCCGTGGTCCGGATCTCCAGCACCGGCTCGCCGTGGCCGTGCAGCACGGCGTTGGTGACCAGCTCGCTGGCGAGCAGCAGGACGGTCTCGGTCACCTCGGCCGGGACGCCCCTGCCGGCCAGGTCCGCCGCCAGCCTCCGCCGGGCCTGACCGGGAGCGGCTGGATCCGCCGGCAGGACGAACCGGTCGAGGAAGGTCCCAACTGGTGGCTCCGACCCGGCCGACACGACATCCCCCTATCCGGGGCAATCCAGGGCTAAACCGTCCCGTGCTGATCATCGGGCCACCTGCGCGAGGACGGCGTCCCAGTCGGCCAGGAATCGCCCGAGCCCGTGCCGGGTCAGGCGGGTCAGGCGGGTCAGGCGGGTCCGGACCGGCCCCGGCATCGTGCCCTGTGGGCCGGTCGGCGCGGCCATCCGGTCGCCCCCTCACCCGCAGCCGGCCTGCTGACCCTCACCTCGGTGGACGTCCTGACCACCATCGACGAACCGGCCGAGTCTGGCCGGCAGCGCGGACCGGGCAGTTGAACGCCGGGTGGCATGCTGCCATTTATGGACGACACGAACCCGCGGGAGGCGGCCGTTCCGGAACCGGAGGGCGCCGAAGAGCGAGCCGAGTACGACTTCTTCGTCTCTTACCATGCCGACGACCGCGCGTGGGCGGAGTAGGTCGCCTGGCAGGTAAATATTCAGGCGCCGGGCGGGGAGTGAATATTTACCTGCCAGGGTCGCGGACTGCCGTCTCCCCAAGCTGCTCGGCGACATCAAGGCCTTCGACCTGTTCGACGAGGCGGAAGCCGGCGATCTCCTGCTGCAACGAATCGTGGACGCGCGGACGGGTCGGGCAAAGCCCACGACGAAGCCGCCGTTCCCCGGCTCGACAGGCACCGACCCGGGACAGCCCGGGACGGCATCCAGACGTCTTCGCAGCCCCGAAGCCCTGTTGCGGGGCGCGCCACTGGCCAGTTTGGCGGAGTATCCGGTGCGATTGCGGGACGGGCGCCCCGACCTTGATCTCGAATACCTGCAGCGGGCCTGCCGGCGGGTCATCGCCGACCGGAACGTCCGCGCCGCCGTGGATCTCGTCTATCTGACGGACCAGAATCCAGACCGTGTCGCATTCTCCCTGGACACCTACGAACTAGTGCTGCGGGTCGAGGACGAGTTTCGCCCGGAGCTGAGGCACATGGACTGCCCCCAGGCCCAGCGGAGAAACCTCATCGAACCACTGAGCCTTTCCCGGTAACGTTTCGTCGCTTTGCGTGACATCAATGTTGTGTTGGTGT
>NZ_CADCWT010000319.1 GCF_902806485.1 Candidatus Frankia alpina
CCGCCGCCGCCGGCCCCGTGGCCGATACCGCCGCGCCGGGCGAACTCGCCGTGCCGGGACGTTCCGGGAACGCCGGCGGCGCCGACGGTGAGCTGGAGGACCTGCCCCGGACTGACGGCCAGGGTGCCGCTGGTCTCGCCGCCGAGACCGCCGGGGGCGCCGGTGTTCGGCGGGTTGGGGGCCACGAACCCGGCCGCGCTGCCGCCCTCGCCCCCGAACAGGTCGATGCGCACGCTGGTCACCACGGCGGGCACGGTGAAGGTGCCCGTGCCCGCCGTGGTGTAGGCGCAGGTGGGTGGAGAGTTGGTGAGGACGCCGGTCGCCCCGCAGATGGCCGTTCCGTCCGCGGCATCCGCGATGGCGGGAAGCGGCACCGCGACGGCGACAGCCAGCACGCCGGCCGCGCCGGCGATCGCCGCCAGCCTGCCCCGGGGCATGGTGATACGACAGTTCATGGGAATTGACATCGCCTTTGTGGTCAGACGCCGTCGTCGGCGCACAGCGCCCAGACGTCGGTGTAGGTGCTCGGCGAGCTCGCGCCGCCGGTGTGGCTGAAGGTGTTGACGCGGGCGGCGGCTGGAACCGCGACAGTCAGCAGGGCGCTGAGGTCCAGCACCGCGACAGGTCTAACCGTGTGACGACGGAGGGTCACTTTTGCCATCTGCTCTCCCCTCGTTGCGGGATGGTCCGGACCTCGGCCGCGCCCGCACAGGGTGGTCGGCAGCGGGCGGGATCCTCACGTGCTCGCACCCGCGGCCGCAGGCCGACGCCGGGAACCGGGATGTACCCGGCAGAACTACGCGGATACGGATGCTAGCAGGAAGAAAGTCCGCATACATGGAGTTTTTCGCGAACTTCGTACGCGGATGAGTGCCGCCAGGCCGACCCGGCTCAGTCCGGAGCGTTGCCGCGGCTTGCCCTTCCGTCAACGGTGGCGCAGCAGGGCCAGGCAGAGGGTCAGGCCGGGGCCGAACGCCATCGCGACCACGGTCGCGCCGGCCGGAAGACCCCCGCGGAGCTGGTCGAGGACGAGCAGTACGGTGCCCAACGAGCAGTTCCCCCGCGCCGCGAGGATCCCGCGGGTCACCGCGGTCTGCGCCGGAGCCAGGCCGAGGTGCTCCTCGACGATGTCGATGATGCGCGGCCCACCGGGATGCACGGCCCAGCCCCCGACGTCGCAGCGGTCCATGGCGATCGGGTCCAGCAGCGCCGCGGTCGCCTCCTCGACCTGCTTCGCGAGGACGTCGGGCACCTGGGGGGACAGTCCCATGCGGAAGCCATGGTCGGTGACGTGCCAGGTCATCAGGTCCTCGCTGGCCGGGGCGGTGGCGGCGGTGGTGTCGAGGACCTCCAGGCCGTGGGCGGCGTCGGGAACAAGCACGATCGCCGCGGCGGCATCGCCGAACAGGGCATGCGCGACGACCTGCTGAAGATCCCGGTGCGGCTGCTCGGGCTGGACGTGCAGGGAGGTCAGCTCCACGCAGAGCACGAGCGCCGGCAGCCGGCGGGACCGGACGAAGTCCGCCGCCGCGCCCATCCCCGGGATGGCGCCGTAGCAGCCCATGTGCCCGACCAGCAGGCGGCGCACCGACGGGAGCATGCCGAGCTCGCGGGCGAGCTGGATGTCCAGCCCCGGCGTCGCGTAACCGGTGCAGGAGAGGACGACGAACAGCCCGATCTCGGCGGCGCGCAGCCCGCCGTCCGCCAGCGCGCCGCGGACGGCGCGCCGGCCCAGCGCAGGCGCCTCGTCGACATAACGGCGCATCCGTGCGGCCGTCGACCAGTCGCTGACATCCTCCCGCCGGGGATCCACCACCCCGTGACGGGTCCGCACCCCGGCACCGAAGAACAGCCGGTGAGCCAGCGGATCCCCCCGGTATCGCCGCTCGAAGACCTCGTCCCACACGCTCTGCTGCTCGAAGGAGCCGGGAAACGCCGCCCCCATGCCCGTGATGACGGCGGCGGTCGGCGTCCCGGCGGTCACCATCGGGCCACGTCCGCGTCCGCCTCCGGGTCGGCGCCCAGCGCCGCGAGGCCCAGCCAGTCGGCGCAGACATCCGTCGTCGCGGGATGCAGGGAGCCGCACCGGGCGTCGCGGTAGAGCCGTTCCAACGGGTGCCCGCGGCGGGTGACCGCGGTGCCGCAGGCCTCGACGATCGAGGCCGCGACGTCCTGAGCCGTCCGCCCGGCGAGCAGTTTCGCCCGCTACACCCAGCGGTTCGTCTCCGCCGAGCCGGGGTCGGCGTCGACCCGGCGCGCGCACTCGTCGATGACCGAGTCCAGGGCGGCCAGTGCGGCGTCGGCATGGCCGAACCGGGCCCGCACGGTCGGCAGCCCGGCGAGGCCGCCCGGGATCCCGGCCGTCCGCCGGACGCGGGCGTACTCCACGCCCGCGTCGAACGCGGCCCGGCCGACCCCGGCGTAGACGGCGGCGTAGGAGGCGACGAGCCACTGCGGCATGACCTGCGCCACCAGCAGGCTCAGCCCCTCCAGCCCGCCGACCAACGCCTCCGCCGGCACCCAGACGTCGAAGCGCACATCATGGCTGCCGGTGCCCCGCATGCCGAGGGAGTCCCAGGTCGGCTCGACGCTCACCCCGCCCCCGCGCGGGACGAGGAAATGGCTGACCCGTGCTGCCCGTGTCCCCGCCCGTGTCCCAGCGCCAGTGGTGGCGGTGGTGTCGTCGGCACCGGTGTCGGTCTCCGGTTCGGCATCGTCGGCGCGGGCGGCGACGAAGTAGACGTCCGCATGTGTCGCCCCCGAGCAGAACGACTTCGCCCCGATGATGCGGTAGCCGCCGTCCTCGCGCCGGTAGCGCGTCCCCAGCTCGGACAGCCGGGAGCCGGCGCCTCGTTCGCTCATCGCGACGGCGATGAACTCCCCGGCCGCGGCCCGGGCCAGCATCCGGTCGCGGGCGACGAAGAACGACTCCGGTGCCCCCATCGCGCGGGCGAGCTCCTCGGGCGTCCCGGCCAGCGCCCCCACGACCGAGGTGTGCATGTTCAGGACCAGGGCGGTCGCGCCGCTGCCCGCGGCGAGCACGCGCGCCGCGACGGCCCAGTCGGCGAAGCCGCCACCGTGGCCGCCGAGGCGGACGGGCACGAGCAGGCCGAGCAGCCCCGCGCCGCGCAGATCGTCGAGGTCGGCGGCGGGCAGCTCCCCGTCGCGGTCGGCGGCGCCGGCACGGGCGGCGATCGCGTCGACGACGCCCCCGGCCAGCCGCGCGCCGTCGACGTCCGGGCCGCGGGGTGCCGGGATCGTGGCGTTCATCGGTCTTCCCTCTCGGTTCCGGTTTTGGTTCCGATCGCCTGGTAGACGCCGGCGGTGGAGCCGGTCGGCAGCATCCGCACCGAGTCGACCCGGCGGGCCAGCCAGCGGGCGTAGTCGACGAGCGAGGGGCGAAGGCCGCCCACGACCGTCATCTCGATGCCGCATCGGCCCAGCGTCTGCGCCAACCGGTCGGGCGTGACGAGCAGCCGTGGATCGTGGATGCGCGGGGGCGGCCCGCCGGGAAGGCGTTCGGCGATACCCATCAGAGCCACCCGGCAGAACAGCGTGTCGGCGAGGGTGTCGATGACGAGCGTGCCGCCCGGGGCGAGCACCCGCGCGATCGCCGAGCAGGTGGCGTCGAGGTCGGCGAGGTGCTCGAACAGCTCGCCGGCGACGATGCAGCGGAACTGGCCATCCCGGAACGGCAGGCGCCGCACGTCGGCCCGGACTGCCGCGACACCGTGCCCCGCGGCCTGGCGCAGCGCCGGCGACGACAGGTCGACGCCGACGTGCCGCCAGCCGGCGAGCCGCCCGGTCAGCGCCAGGGAGAGCAGCCCCGCGCCGCAGGCGAGGTCGAGCAGTTCGGCGCCCGGCCGGGGCGGGTCCGGGATGAGCCGGCCGCGGGCCTCGGCGAGCCAGCGCAACGCGGCGAACCTCCCATGCGGGGGCCACCACTCACCGGCGAGATCGTCATACTGGGCGGGATCGTTCCTGGCTCGCCGCGGCGTCCGCGCCGAGACCGGGGCGCTGGTCAGGATCGTTGCCACCCGACCTGTTCGAGGCGATCTGTATTGGCTAATGCACTTAGGGTAATGGCCGGCCTGCCCCGATCCAATGACCGGCCCAGTGTCGGCGTGGGGCTGGGTGTCAGCGTGGGGCTGGATTGTGGGCAGTCAGGCAGTCAGGCCGGGCGGGTGCCGGCGGCGATGACGAGCGCGACGTCGATCGCGGCGACCCCCATTGCGGCGCGGAACGCGTGCCGGTCGTCGAGGCGCAGGCAGAGCCCGGTCAGCCCGGCCACCGTGGCCAGCGCGCCCACCTGCCAGGCCCGCGGGCGGCCCGGGCCGAGCACCGCGATGACGGAGCCCGCCGCGAGCAGCAGCGCCGCCGATGCGCGCGCACCGGTCGCGCCGAGACGCTGCGGCAGGCCGCGTACCCCCGTGCGCGCGTCGGCGTCGAGGTCCGGCAGGACGTTGGCGAAGTGAGCGCCCGAGCCGAGCAGCGCCCCCGCCACCGGCAGCCACCACGGCGGCGCGGGGTGGCCGGGCAGCCCAAGGACGACGAAAGCGGGCAGCAGCGCGAACGAGCCGGCATAGGGGACGACGGACAGCGGGGTCGCCTTCAGCCCGAGGTTGTACGCCCAGGCGCTCGCGACCGCGG
>NZ_CADCWT010000320.1 GCF_902806485.1 Candidatus Frankia alpina
GAGTGTCTTCGGCGGCGACGGCCGGCGGGGTCTTCGCCGTCGGACAGGAGTGCTCGCTGTTCCAGGTCGACGAGCTGAAGCTGGTCGTCGCCGGGATCAACTCGACGATGGCGCTCACCCACCGACCGCAGGACGATGTCGGACAGATCGGTGCAGCTCAGGCGGACTGGTTCGCCGAGCGGCTCGCCGCCTACGAGCGGCGCGGCTGGCTGCGCCTCGGCGCCATCCACCACGGCCACGATTCTCTGCCCACCACGGACGGCCACGCGCCCGCGACCGGCGGGCCACCTGCGGCCGGCCGACACAGCGATCTGTTCGGCCGGCTCAACCTCCTCCTGGCCGGACAGCAGACCAGCCCCGACGGAACTCGGCTCGATAACGCGCTCGTCCTCGGCCCGCCCCGGACGACCGAGGCCGACCCGGCCAACCCGGCCGACCCGGCGGGTCCCGAGACGGACCGCGCTTACGAACTGCTGCGGATCGACCGAACCGGGGTCACCCAGCGCCCGCGTGTCTGGACACCCGACCAGGCGAGGTGGATCGCCGGAGCCTGCGCCCACGTCCCGGTCGGTGCCACGGCGGCCCCGCGGGATCGGATAAGCCACGAGTGGACCGGCGTCGACGCCACGCTGCCACCCGACGACGTCGACGAGCCCAACGCACACGAGCGCGAGCGGGACCGGGACGGCCGGGAACCCCCGGCCAGGCACGCCGAGCCGCAGCCGCGGGAACGGTTCGTCGACCGAGTCGCCGAAGTCGCCCGTCTCCTGCACGCCGCCGACCAGCGCCAGGCCACCGTCACCGAGATCGCCGCCACGAGCAGCGGCCCCAGCCTCGACCTCACCGCGGCCCGGACAGCGCCGGCCGGCGGCGAGGAGACCGACTCGCTCACCCGGCTGGTCGACTGGACGGCCCCCGACGGGGGCAGCCTGGCACTGGTGCTCGGCGACTTCGGCCGCGGCAAGACCTTCCTGGCGCACGAACTCGCCCGCATGCTGCCCGAACGGCTTCCCCACGTCGTCCCGATGCTCGTCGAACTACGCCATCTGGAGAAGACGCACGGCATCGACGAGCTGCTCGCCGCGCACCTGGCCGGCGCCGGGGTGCGCCGCTTCGACCGGGACTCGCTGCGCTACATGGTGCGCCACGGTCGCATCGTGCTGCTGTTCGATGGCTTCGACGAACTGGCCCTGCGGGTCACCTACGAACGCGCCGCCGACCATCTCGCGACCCTGCTCGAGGCCCTGCAGGGCAGGACAAAACTGCTCCTGACCAGCCGCAGCCAGCATTTCCGCTCCGACCAGCAGGTCCGTACCGCGCTCGCCCAGCGCCTCGACCTGGTGGGTGGCCGCGAGATCATCGAACTCAGCGACTTCACCGACGACCAGATCGAACAGTTCCTCATCCGCACCTTCGACGGCGGCAAGGCGCGGGCCACCGAACGGCTCGCCCTCATCCACGACATCCACGACCTGCTCGGACTATCCCGCAACCCGCGGATGCTCGGCTTCATCGCCCGCCTCGACGAGGCGAGGCTGCGCCACGTCCAGGCGGCTACCGGCAGCATCGGCTCCGCCGACCTGTACCGGGAGCTGCTCGACGCCTGGCTCGACCACGAGACCGACCGCGCCAGTCCCGCCGGCGCCGCCCCCGCGCTGAGCACCGCCGACCGACTCGAGGCGGTCACCGCGCTCGCGGTCCGGCTCTGGCAGTCCACCGAGCGCACCGTCGGCACCCGCGAGCTGGCCGCGGCTGCCAGCAGCGTCCTGACGACGTTGGACGCCCACGGCCTCGACTCCGAGCACGCCGCCCACCAGGTCGGGTCGGGCACGCTGCTGGTCCGCACCGGCGACGATGCGTTCACCATCGTCCACGCCTCGGTCATGGAGTTCCTCGCCGCCGCCGCCTGCGAGCCGCCGCTGCGCCGCGCCGGCCCGACCGTCGACCTGCTCGACCGCCGCCTCGTCTCCCCCCTGATGGCCGACTTCGTCGTCGGCCTCGCCGACCGCGACGCCACCCTGCGCTGGGCCGGCGGCGTACTCGGCGACGCCAACGCCCCCGCCGCTGCCCGCCGCAACGCACTCACCTTCGCCCGCCGGCGCGATCCAGCCCTGCCCCGCGGGGCAGGGCTGGATCGCGCGGATCTCACCGGCACTGACCTCACCGGCCTCGACCTGACCGACGCCTGCTGCACCGCAACCCGCCTGCTGCGCTGCAATCTCACTGCGGCCGCCCTCGACGGCGGCGACTGGTTCCAGGCCGCCCTCCTCGGCTGCACCCTGGAGCCCGACCTCCCCGCCCACCCCGCGCTGCGGTTCGCCGCTCTGACCGGCCGCGACACCCCGTCGCTCTGCACGCCGCCGCACGGCTTCGTAGGAGACGTCGCCTTCTCCCCCACCAACCGGCTCGTTGCCTACACCGCCGACAGCACGCTCGTCCTCGTCGACGCTCACACCGGGACTCTGCTCCGCACCCTGACCGGGCACACCGGTCCCATCAGCACGGTCGTGTTCTCCACCGACGGCACCTGCACCCACACCCACACCGGCCACACCGGCGGGGTCTGGTCAGCCGCCTTCTCCCCGACCAGGGACGTCATCGCCACCGCAAGTTCCGACAGCACCTGCCGACTGTGGGACGCGGCTACCGGCGATCTGATCGCGATCATGATTGGTCTGCGGGATGGGGGGTGGGCCGTGCACCGGCCGGACGGCACCCACACGGTGGTCGGCCGCGTGGCCGGGGAGTTCTGGTGGTCGATGGGGCTGTGTCGGTTCGGGCCAGGCGAGCTGGATGCCTACCTGCCGGCGGTTCAGGCGGCTCAGTAGCGGATGGTGCTCTGCCGCAGCGGGGGGTAGCCGAGCGCCAGGCCGTGGTCGCGAGCAAACGGGGCGAGTTCGCCCTCGGCGGACGCCGCCCCGCCCGGCGTTCGCCACCTCCCTGGCCCGCGCCCGGGGCGCTAACGGCCGGCGCCGACCGCCTCCGCCGCGCCATCACCCCTGCCGCGCTCGTCGCGGCCGCGGTGATGGTCGAGGCGTAGCTGTAGTCTCCGCCCAGCTCGTCGGTCCCGCCGAGGTAGCCCAGCGGCTGACAGGTGCCGCGGGCCCAGCGGAACGCCTGCGCGGTGTAGTGGCTGACAATGTCGCCGACGAAGCCGCCCACCTCGTAGGCCGAGCGCTGCCAGAAACCGGCCACCGTGCCGTCGCCGGTCCCGCAGGTCAGCTGGCCGGGGCCCACGCCGGTCGGGTCGGGAATACTGGTAGCGACGGTCCGCGGGGCGGGCCGTTTCCCCCGGACGGCTGCGGGGCGGTCGCCGCCGATTTTCCGCCGAGGCCACCCGCCCCGGCTAGGACCGCGCCGGACCGCGACCTCAAACGGCTGCCGTCGCCGCCACGATCGAGCGGCAGAGCGGGTGCCAGGGCCGAAAGCAGACCCATCTATACGAACGCACGGCGATTTTCCACCCCCGATTCCCTTCACGCCCGTCGGCGGCAGGTCCGTCGTTGCGCGGCGGGCGGTCTCGTCCGGCGACCACCCGCCGGATTCCCGGCCCGCCCTTCGGGTCGGCACTATCCCATCGCGACGATGAGGCGCACAGCAACGACACGATGCCACGCTCACCCGACCGCGCACCTGCTCACCCCCTTGCGGCTACCCGCGGATCGGCGCGCGCCGCCGGGGATCGAGGGCCAGGGCGGCGACGCCCGCCGCCGCCGCGAGGCCCAGCGCGACGTACCAGGCGTGCCGGTAGACGGCCACCGGCGCGTCGGAGGAGGCCGTGCCGAGGATCGCGACCAGGATGCTCACGCCGATCACCGAGCCAACCTGGACCGCCATGGACACGATCGCGCTGCCGGTCGCCCCGTCATCGGCGAGCAGGGCCAGCAGCAGGCCGACCGCGGCGATCCGGCCGACCCGCAGCCCACCCCGCTGGTGCAGCGCCTCCGCCAACGCAGCCCCGCCGGCGAAAATCACCGGGCCGGGCGCGGTGCCCAGACCGGCACGGATGAGGGATGCTCAGCGCACGTCGCGCGGACGGAACTGGACGCTGATCCGCGGACCCACCGGGCGCGCCGACTTGGGCACGGCGTGATCCCAGGTGCGCTGGCAGCTACCGCCCATGACGATCAGGTCGCCGTGGCCAAGCTCGAAGCGCAGCGCGGGGCCCCCGCCGCGCGGGCGCAGCAGCAGCGGCCGAGGGGAACCCAGCACGATGATCGCCACCATCGTGTCCTGCCGGTCGCCGCGGCCGATCCGGTCGCCGTGCCAGGCGACACTGTCGCGGCCGTCGCGGTAAAGGCACAACCCCGCGGTGACGAACCGCTCCCCCAGCTCGGCCGCGTAGTACTCGTCGAGCGCGCCCTGGGCTGCGACCAGCGCCGGGTCGGGCAGCGCCTGGCCGGCACCGTAGAAGGCCAGCAGCCGAGGGACATCAACCATCCGCTCGTACATGGGGCGCCGCTCGGCCCGCCAGGGAACCCCGCCGCGCAGCCGCTCGAACAGGGCGTCCGCCCCCTCGATCCAGCGCGGCCGCACGTCCACTCACGCAGCCGCCGACAGCACGCGCCGGCGCACGGCCCCCGGGAGCGGAGCGACCTCGACCGACGCCGCGGCAGCGAGCAGCGAGCAGCGAGCAGCGAGCAGCGAG
>NZ_CADCWT010000321.1 GCF_902806485.1 Candidatus Frankia alpina
GCGGTATGCGAAACTCATCGAGGCGCGGGGTTCCTTCAGGTTGCTCTTTGGTCGGAACAACCTTCCTCACGGAGCCCCGCGCCTTCGTCGTCACAGCCCCCAGGGACACTCACACCCCGTAACGATTACCCAACGTCACAAATCGTTGCCGGGAATGGCTCACTGACCATGTCAGGGGGCGGCGGGCACGGCCGGCGGTCGCGAGTCGGTCGACGCCTGTCTGCCCGTCTGCCGTCGACCTGCCGACCCGCAGGCCGCCATGCATGCTGCTCGTCTCTCCTGGAAACCGCCCGAGGAGTCCTTCCGTGCCCGCAGTTGCCGGATCACAGCCCGCCGCGCAGACGCACCGCACCCTGATCGTGGCAAAAATGAACCCCGCCGACGCCGACGCCGTCGCCGAAACCTTCGCTGAGTCCGACGCCGGGGAACTTCCCGGAATCGTCGGCGTCACCCGCCGCGAACTGTTCGAGTTCTACGGGCTTTACTTTCACCTCATCGACGCGTCGGCGGATGTCGCCCCGAAGGTCTCGGACGTGCGTGGGCATCCGCTGTTCGTGGACGTGAACACGAGGCTGGAGAAGTTCATCACCGCCTACGATCCAGCGACCTGGCGGGGGCCGCGGGACGCGATGGCGCGCAGCTTTTACCACTGGTCGGCCGGCTGACCGGCCCCGGCCTACGCCGCCGCAGACCCGCCTCGCCGGAAAACCTGCCGCCGAACCCATGTGCCGCCACCCGAGGAGATCGTGACATGCCCCAGCATTGGACCGCCGACGCCCTGCTCGACTTCCTCGTCGAGCAGGCCGGGCTGCCCCCAGCGGACCGCCCCTCCGACCTGACCGTGACGTTCGGCGATATCGGTCTGGACTCGCTGGCCTACCTGCAGCTCTCGGCCGAGGTGGTCGGCGCCTTCGGGGTGGACCTGCCGGGCGAGATGCCGGATGGATACACCCTCGCCGAGATTCTCGACACCGTGAACGCCGCGCTCGGCGAGCGCGAGCCGGTCTGAGTCGCGACGGCGCCCGGAATCGCCGGCCGCCGATTCCAGATCCGCATCCGGAGTTTCCTTCATAAACCGGGGAGTAGCCGTGAGTGGGCATACCGACAACTCGATCTTCATTGGCGCCGGTATCGACACGGTCTGGACCATCACCAACGATCTGCCCTCGTGGCCCGATCTGTTCACGGAGTACGCGTCGGTGGACATCATCGAGAGCAACGGGAACACCTTCAAGTTCCGGCTCACCATGCATCCGGACGAGAACGGCACGGCGTGGAGCTGGGTGTCGGAACGGACGCTCGACCCGGCGAACCGGCAGGTCCGCGCCTACCGCGTCGAGACCGGGCCGTTCGAGTACATGCACATCCACTGGACCTACACCCCGGCGGGCGCCGGCACCCGGATGCGCTGGGTGCAGGACTTCCACATGCGTCCGGCGGCGCCGCTCAACGGCGTGCAGATGACCGAACGAATCAACACCAACTCCGCCCGGGAGATGGCCGTGATCGGGGAGAAGGTCGAGTGGGCCGCCGCGTCCGCCGGTCGTGCCCCGCTCGCTGTGGCCATGCCGGAACAGGTCTGAGGAGGACGCGACCGATGGCAGCTCCAGCGACGACGCCGCCGAAGGTTACGACATCGTGCCCAACCGGCGCCGGGGCGGGGACATCCGTGCCCTGCTCTCCCCGGCGACGGTCGGCTCGACCACCGGCTTCCTCGGCACGCTCACCCTCGAGCCCGGCGAGGTCGTCACCGAGCACTGGCACCCCTACTCGGAGGAATTCCTCTACTGCGTGCGCGGCATCGTGACCGCCCGGCTGGACGGTGAGCACCAGGTCCTGGCCGCCGACCACGGCGTGTGCATCCCGATCGGCATGCGCCACCGCATCATCAACACGGGCGAGGAGACCGCGTTCCTCGTGTTCCACCTCAGCCCGCTGGCGCCCCGCCCCGACCTCGGCCACGTCGACACCGAGGCGGTGCTGAACCCGGACGCCCCACACGCCCCGATCATCCGTTCGGGCCCCCACGCCACCACCCTGCCCGCCGAGGCCCTGTCCGCCGGGGCCAGACGGTGAGCGAACCCAGGAGGACGGTGGTCACCGGCATCGGAGTGGTCGCTCCGGGCGGGCTGAACCGCAAGGAGTTCTGGACGCTGCTGACCGACGGGCGCACGGCGACCCGGCGACTGTCGTTCTTCGACCCGTCGCAGTTCCGTTCGCAGGTCGTCGCCGAATGCGACTTCGACCCGGCGGCGGCCGGGCTGACCGCTCAGCAGATCGCCCGCAACGACCGCTTCGTGCAGTTCGCGCTCGCCGCGGCGCTGGAGGCGGTCGAGGACAGCGGCCTGGACCTGCGCCCCGCCGGCGCCGGCGGCCTTGGCGACGAGGCCGGGGCCGGGGCCGGCCTGGTCATCGGCGTCAGCATGGGCAGCGCGGTCGGCGCGACGACCCGGCTGGAGAACGAGTACGTCGTTGTCTCCGACTCGGGCCGCCACTGGGAGGTCGACCCGCACTACGCCAGCTCCTTCCTGTACCACGCGCTGGTCCCGAGCTGCCTGGCCACGGAGCTCGCCTGCCGCTTCGGCACGCACGGCCCGGCGTCGGTCGTCTCGACCGGCTGCACCTCCGGCATCGACGCGGTCGGCTACGGCGCGCAGCTCATCGCCGACGGCGAGGCGGACATCGTGATCGCCGGTGCTTCCGACGCGCCGCTGTCGCCGATCTCGGTGGCCTGCTTCGACGCGATCCGGGCGACCTCGGCGCGTAACGACGACCCCGAGCACGCCTCCCGCCCCTTCGACGCCGGCCGGGACGGCTTCGTGATGGGGGAGGGCTCGGCCGTGCTCATCCTCGAGGAGCTGTCGGCCGCGCGGGCCCGCGGCGCGCACATCTACTGCGAGGCCGGCGGCTAGGCGTCGCGGTCCAATGCGTTCCACATGACCGGGCTGCGCCCCGACGGCGTCGAGATGGCCGAGGCGATCCGGGTCGCGATGGACGCGGCGCGGGTCGGCGCGGACAACATCGACTACATCAACGCGCACGGCTCGGGTACCAAGCAGAACGACCGGCACGAGACGGCCGCCTTCAAGCGTTCGCTGGGGCAGCGTGCCTACGAGGTCCCGGTCAGCTCGATCAAGTCGATGGTCGGCCACTCGCTCGGCGCGATCGGCTCTCTGGAGATCGCCGTCTGCGCCCTGGCCATCGAGAACGACGTCGTTCCGCCCACCGCCAACTGGACTACCCGCGACCCGGCGTGCGACCTCGACTACGTGCCGAACATCGCCCGTGACCACACCGTCGACGTGGCCTTGTCGGTGGGCAGTGGGTTCGGCGGGTTCCAGTCCGCAATCGTCCTGTCGGCGCCGAACCGGTGAGCGCCGCCCTGGACACCGCGACTGTTGGTACCGCGACTGTTGGTACCGGCGCGGTCCGGCCGGTCGTCACCGGTCTGGGGGTCATTGCCCCCAGCGGCCTGGAGGTCGAGCAGTACTGGGCGTCGACCCTGCGCGGCGAGCTGCGCATCGCCCCGATCAGCCGGTTCGACCCCGACCGCTACGACGCCACGCTCGCCGGCGAGGTGGCCGGGTTCGAACCGGAGGAGCACGTCGACAAGCGGTACATCATCCAGACCGACCGGTGGACCTGGTTCGGGATGGCCGCCTCCCGGCTGGCCCTGGCCGACGCCGCCTACGACCCGGCCGACCACGATCCGTATGCCACCGCGGTCGTGTTCGGCAGCGGCTCCGGCGGCAACGACTTCGGCCAGCGGGAGCTGCAGCGGCTGTGGACCCGCGGGCGGGCCGCGGTGAGCGTCTACCAGTCGATCGCCTGGTTCTACGCGGCGACGACCGGTCAGACGTCGATCCGTCATGGCCTGAAGGGACCGTCCGGGGTCGTGATCAGCGACGGCGCCGGCGGCCTGGACAGCCTTGCCCAGGCCAGACGGGTCATCCGCCGTGGCACGTCGACGGTGCTGGCGGGGGGCGCCGAATCGGGCCTGACGCCGTACGGACTCACCTGCCATCTCAGCAGCGGCCGGGTCAGCACCGCCGCCACGGCGGCGGACGGCTACAAGCCGTTCGACGTGCGGGCGAACGGCTACCTGCCGGGGGAGGGCGGTGCGACCCTGGTCGTCGAGGATCCGGCGGCGGCAGCGGCCCGCGGCGCCCCGCGTGTCTACGGGGAGATCGCGGGATACGCCGCGACTCACGCCGCCGCCGACCATGCCCGCCCGGCGCCGGACGGCCGCTGGCTGGCCACCGCGATGCGCCGGGCCCTGGCCGACGCGAGCGTCGTCCCGGGCGAGGTGGACGTGGTGTTCGCCGATGGCGCCGGCTCCCCGGACCTCGACGCCCAGGAGGCGGCGGCGATCCGGGCCGTGTTCGGCGATCGGGCGGTGACGGCGCCGCAGGGCTTCGTCGGCCGGATGTGCGCGGGCGGCTCGGCGCTGTCGGTGGCCGCGGCGCTGCTGTCGATCCGGGACGGCGTCATCCCCGCCGTGGGAAACCTCGACACCCCCGATCCGGGCTACGGCCTGGACCTGGTGCAGGCCACCCGGCGGACCCCCGTCCGGGTGGCGCTGGTCGACGCCCGCGGTTACGGCGGTTTCAACAGCAGCCTCGTCGTCCGCGCCGTCGACCCC
>NZ_CADCWT010000322.1 GCF_902806485.1 Candidatus Frankia alpina
ACACCAACACCACATTGATGTCACGCAAAGCGACGAAACGTTACCGGGAAAGGCTCAGTCGGCGCGGAAGATCCCGAGTGTAGCGGAAGCTCAAACCACCAGGGGCGCTTTATCACGAACTGACGGGTAACCCGATGGTGGGCCGATATGGCCGTATCTATGGTTTTTTCCGTTTCGGCTGGACCCCGCTGTGGGTAAGCGTGGGCTCGGCCGCCACTTTCGTCGCGCCCCGACCTGCGCGTCATCGTCGGCCACCCGATAACGTACCGCCGTGCCTCTTCCATATCCCACCGCCGTTGCCGATCATCCAGAACATTACACCATCACAATCCGTGCACTTCGGTCTGTCGACCGTTATGCCTCATTCCGACATATTCCTCTTCCTGGTCGCTCTAGTGGTTCTGGCCGTTCTTGTCGTCGTCCTGGCCGGTCTGCTCGTCGCGCGTTCGCTGCGGACCGGCCTGGACCGTCGGCGGGTGACCACGACCCTCCCGGCCCGCGGCGAACTCCCGGCCGCTTTACCGTCGCTCGGTCCGGCGCCCGCCGCGAAAAACATCGGATTCGGGGCAGCGGGGATTTCCGGCCGGCGGTGCGCTACCGGGCAACCCGTCAACGGTCATACAGGTGACCATTCCCGCGCCTGCGCGACCAGTCCGGACCAGTCCGCTCCCTTGTCTCTGGCCCGCTTCGCGAGCGAGAGAATTCCGTTGGACAGCCAGCTGCTCGGCCGGACCGCTGAGGCGGCCAGCGCCCTGGTGGCCAGAATCTCCGCCTCCTCCAGATCGTGCGCCCGCATCGCCGCCGACGCCTGGTAGAGTCGCACGGCGGCGAGCGCGCCGGACGCCCGGGAACGGTCGAACAGGTCGGCGGCCTCGCCCAGCCGATGTTGGCCCTCGGCCAACGCCCCCGCGGCGACGAGCGCCGCGCCCCCGAATGTCGGCAGGTAGCCCGGATGAATGCCATCGAGGCTGTATCCTAACGACCCCTGGGGCAGCTTCGCGGCGATCGAGTCCGCTGAGCGCAGCACGGCCACGATGCTCTCCGTCGGCATGTTGCGGGCGGCCATGATGTGCGCCTCGGTGGTGAGCGCGAGGATCGCGGTGTGCGCGTGCGGCGCTGTGGCCAGGGCGGTTCGGGCGAGCTGAAGCCCGTCGGAGGTGCTGTCGAAGGAGTAGGTCGCGAGTTCGGCCAGCACGACTCCGGCGTGGGCGGCGGCGGTGGCATCCCCGACCTGCTTGGCCAGGACCAGCGCTGCCTGCGCCGCGATCGTCGCCCGGGCCGGCTGCCCGCTGTCGCCCTGGGCCACCGAGGTCATCAGGAGAATTCGGCCGTGCGTGCGAAGCCAGTCCTGGCGCAGGCCCGCGCCCAGCCGCCAGCGCCCGATGGTGTGGGCGTGGCGCTCGAGGGCTCCGAGCCGTTCGACGAGCTCGGCCGGCGGGGTCGTCTCCCAGCGGCAGGCGAGGGTTCCCAGCGTGGACTCGACCCGCTCCAGGGCCACCCGGCTATCCATTGCAGAGGAACTCATGTCGGCTGTCCCGACGCAGAGGAGGGCACCGATGAGCGCACCCGAGGTGATGAGCGCCCGGCGGTCCGTGGAGGCGTCCATGCGGCACTCCTGACGGTCACGACCTGGCGGAACCGGCACGTGTACGGCATACCTGCACGTGCAGCCATGATGTTCTCCGCTCACGGATCTCAACTCAGTAAGGCAACGATAACCGCTTAAGCATCGCTATGTCGGCTCGGCGCTCACTTCGGGACTTTGGCCGGCCTTTTCCCCCGCTGTGGTGGCGTTGTACGTCGGTTTTGGTACACCATGCCCGCGGTAGATCTAAGCTGCACCGGGTGAAAGCCCGTCCAGTGCGCGCTGCAGATCGGCCGCGAGGTCGTCGGCCGATTCGATGCCGACCGAGAGCCGCACGAGCTCCGCCGGGACGGCGAGCGGCGAGTCCGCGACCGAGGCGTGGGTCATACTCGCCGGATGCTCGATCAGGGATTCCACCCCACCGAGTGACTCGGCGAGGGTGAACAGCCTGGTCCGCGCGCACAGCTCGATCGCGGCCCGCGGTCCGTCCCGCAGCGTGAACGAGACCATCCCGCCGAAGTCACGCATCTGTTTGGCGGCGATCCCGTATCCGGCATGGCTGGGCAGGCCAGGGTAGTACACCGTGGCGACCGCCGGATGCGCCGCCAGCAGGGTGGCGATAAGGCGGGCATTGGCGCAGTGCCGATCCATCCGCACCGAGAGTGTCTTGATACCGCGCAGCACGAGCCAGCAGTCGAACGGCCCGGGGACGGCGCCGGCCGCGTTCTGGAGGAACCGTAGCCGGGTGCCGAGCTCCGGATCGCTCACCACGACGGCGCCACCCACGACGTCGCTGTGACCGCCGAGGTATTTCGTGGTGGAGTGCACCACGGCGTCGGCGCCGAGGGTCAGTGGTTGCTGCAGGTAGGGCGAGGCGAACGTGTTGTCCACGGCGAGCAGCGCGCCGGCGTCGTGGGCGACCGACGCGAGCGCGGCGATGTCGGCGACCGACAGCAGCGGGTTCGTCGGCGTCTCACACCACACCAGCCGTGTCACGCCCGGACGGACCGCGGCCCAGGTCGCGTCCAGATCGGTGAGGTCGACGCTGGTGTGCTCCACCCCCCACTCGGCGAGGACGCGGGCGATGAGCCGGTAGGTTCCGCCGTAGGCGTCGGCCGGGATGATCACATGGTCGCCGGGGCGGCATACCGCCCGCAGCAGCGTGTCCGTCGCCGCCATGCCGGCGGAGAAGGCCAGGCCGACCTGGCCGCGTTCCAGTGCGGCGAGGCAGGTCTCCAGGGCCGCCCGGGTCGGGTTGCCGGAGCGGGCGTACTCAAATCCGCCGCGCAGGCCGCCCACGCCGTCCTGGGCGAAGGTTGAGGACAGGTGGATGGGGGCAACCACCGCCCCGGTGCCCGGATCGGGCTCCTGACCGGCATGGATCGCGATCGTCTCGAACCCGTCGGCGAACTCCTCGGCGAACTCCTCGGCGAACTCCTTGGCATGCATGACGCCACGCTACGGCGCCACGGCCAGGAAACTGAGCAGGTCGGCGCGGGTCAGAATGCCGACCGGGTTGCCCTCGTCATGCACCAGCACGGCCGGCTCGTCGCCCAGGACGGCGACGATCCGCGACAGCGGCTCGCCGCTGCCCACCATCGGCAGCGGCGGGGAAAGGTGATCGGTCACGGGGGAGTCGATGGCGGACCGGTCGGCAAAGACCGCGGCGAGCAGCTGGCGTTCGATCACCGAGCCCGCCACCTCGGCCGCGCGCAGCGGCGGCTCGTGGCGCACGACCGGCATCTGCGAGACGTTGTACTCCCGCAGGTAGGAGATTGCCGTGCCGACCGTCTCGGCCGGATGGACGTGCACGAGGTCGGGGGGGCCGCTGGTCTGCTCGCCTTTGTACCGAAGGGCGTCGGCGACGGTCGGGCCGCTCGACGGCGGCTCCAGGAAGCCGTACTCGTACATCCACTCGTCATTGAAGATCTTCGACAGGTAGCCGCGGCCCGAGTCGGGCAGCAGGACCACGACGACGTCGTCGGGACCGAGACCACCGGCGACGCGCAGCGCCGCCACCACGGCCAACCCGCAGGACCCGCCGACCAGCAGCCCGCACCGGCGGGCGAGCTCCCGGGTCATCAGGAACGACTCCCGGTCGCTGACCGCCTCCACCCGGTCGACGACCGTCTTGTCGTAGGTCGTCGGCCAGATGTCCTCGCCAACCCCCTCGACGAGGTAGGGCCGCCCGCTGCCGCCGGAGTAGACCGATCCCTCCGGATCCGCGCCGATGATCTGTACGGCCCCGCCGGACACCTCCTTGAGGTAGCGCCCCACGCCGCTGATCGTGCCCCCCGTGCCGATCCCGGCGATGAAGTGCGTGATGCGGCCGTCGGTCGCCCGCCAGATCTCCGGCCCGGTGGTGGCCTGGTGCGCGGCCGGGTTGTGGGGGTTGGAGTACTGGTCCGGACTCCAACCGCCCGGGGTTTCCCGGACCAGCCGGCGGGCCACCTCGTAGTAGGAGCGAGGATCGTCGGGGGACACCGCTGTCGGGCAGACGACAACCTCGGCTCCGTACGCGCGCAGGACCGCCCGCTTCTCCTCGCTGATCTTGTCCGGCATGGTGAACACGCAGCGGTACCCCTGCCGAGCCGCCACCAGCGCCAGGCCGACCCCGGTGTTGCCGCTGGTCGGCTCGATGATGGTGCCGCCCGGCCGCAGCTGCCCCGCCTCCTCGGCGGTGGCGACCATCGCCAGCGCCACCCGGTCCTTGACCGAGCCGCCCGGATTCAGATACTCGAGCTTGCCCAGCACCGGCGCCGGGGTTTGCGCGATCCCCGGCGTCAGCCTGACCAGGGGTGTGTCACCGACGAGGTCGACGACGTGGTCGAACACCTGCATACCGGTCATCCACCTATCGCTGTGGTCGGGAACGCGGGCCAGTCGTGCGACGTCCGGACTACTGTCGTCGACGGTAGCGAGTCGAGCCCGCCGCCGCCCGCTCCCCGCCGAATTCGCCGACTGCTGACGGTGAACTCCTGCCTTGGGGGGTAAAGGCAGGGCCGCGCGAAGGTCACTTTCCGTGC
>NZ_CADCWT010000323.1 GCF_902806485.1 Candidatus Frankia alpina
CGTCGCCACAGCCCCCAGGGACACTCACACCCCGTAACAATTACCCAACCTCACAAATCGACGCCGGGAATGGCTCAGTCACCGATGATCGTCGTCCGCAGGTGACCGACGTGCATCTCCTTCGCGATGTTCGGCCCAGAGTAGTCGATGACCGTGCGACGGCCCTGTTCCAGGGTGCTGACCCCGAGCCGTGGGGCCGCGAGGCGGTGGGCCACCTGCTGCCAGAGCGGGCCATCGGCAAGGGTGATGTTGATGAACCCAGGGCCGGAGACAGTGACCTCTGCTATCGAGGTTCTGCTATCGAGGTAGGGACGGCCCGCAGCGCATCGGCGACTGCCCCTGCCAGATCTGCGGGCTTGCGGCGGGCCCGTCTGGCAAGTGCCAGCGCCGCGTTGGAGTGGAAATCGGCATGGTCCGAGCTCCGTACAACCGGGTCAGCGCCCGCCAGATCGGGCAGCGCCCGGCTGATCGCTCCTGCGACTGCGGCCTCGATCGTCCTGCTCAGTGAGGGCACTTCATGGCTGTTCACCTCGACTCCTCCTTCAGCGACCTCCAGTGTCCCAGGTGTGGCCAGTGGCCCGGGCACCGCGGGCGCGAGGATCGCAAGTAGGTGCCTGCGCACATCGGGCCGTTGCCAGAGACGACCTTCGCCGACCGTAGACACCGCCCCCTCCTCGGCGAGCCGCGCGACGCCGCGGCGGAGTGCAGCAAGTAGATCGGGATCGTGACGGTAACCGAGGAAGTCCTTGCCGGCGGCACCGTTCCAGCTGGCAACGAGGACTTCGGCCATGTCCGCCAGAGTAAAAGTACACGTCGGGTCAAGTAAGGAGAGTCCGAGGAGCGTCGCAGCCCGCTCGGCGGAAATCCAGTGCTGCTCATACAAGCGAGTATCTCCACCTAAAAAGAGGTGCGGCGTGGTCGGTTCATTGAGGGGCTTGCGCTCGGCACTTGGCATTTGAATGCCTGCACCCTCGTGACCACGTTGGAGCCGGGAACCATGTCCGCCGAGGCCATCGTCTTGGCCTGCATCCCTCGCTTGGTCATCGGTTCCTGGGACACCTACAACGGCGCGGTCTGCTCCCTCTGGGACGTCGTGCGCGATCGCAGGCTCAATCACTTTGTTGAAGTCATCCCCGAGGTACTTAAATCTGAGTGTGATGCGCTGCTGAACGCCTATCGTGACTCACCCCAGTCGCGCGAGGATGCTGACTCGACGGTGATCTGACACCAGCTCTCATTGCAGCTCCCCAAGTGCGCATCGCCGTTGCCTGCGAGTGCGGCCGAGCGGGCCGCCCAACGCTCACCTGCGTTGACCCGTCTCTCGCGTGGCAACGTTCGTCCGCGTGATGATCGTGCTGAGTGGAACGGCTCGGTTGGTGCCGCGGTAGTAGCCGGTGGGCTCTGCCGTAGCGGCGCTGAGCGGTGGCCTTGACCTCATGTCGACTTCAGGTTCGAGACTGTTGGCCGGCCGGGGTGCGGTGGAGATTCCGCCGGGCAGCCTTGGCCGAGGAGGACCGTGATGGCAGGCACTTCGCCCCCGACAGCCCTTGACCATCCTGACCCGCCGAATCTCCGGCCCCACGGCTCCGAACCGGGATCGGACCCCGTCCGCGGGGCCACAAGACGACCGGTCAACGGGCCGTCGGCTCCCGGCCCGTCGGCCGGAATCGACCGGCAGACCCGGCTCACGCTGGGTGTGCTGGTGCTCGGCGGGCTCATGGTCGTGCTCGACGTCACGATCACCAATGTCGCAATCCGAAGCCTCTCCCGGGACCTGCACGCCCCACTGCCGGTGATCCAGTGGGTGACCACCGGATACACGCTGGCGCTGGCGGTCGTGGTGCCGACGAGCGCGTGGCTGGCCGCCCGACTCGGCACCCGCCGCGTCTACGTCGCCGCGCTGGCCCTGTTCGGGCTGGGTTCACTGCTGGCGGGGCTGGCGTGGAACATCGGCTCGCTCATCGCCTTCCGGGTGCTGCAGGGCGTCGGCGGTGGGCTGGTCAACCCGATCGCGATGACGATCGCGATGCGCAGCGCCCGGCCGGAGGTTCGGGGCCGCACGATGGGCGTGCTGGGGCTGCCCGTGCTCGTCGGCCCGCTCGCCGGGCCGACGCTCGGCGGTCGGCTCGTCGAATACTCCTGGCGGTGGATCTTTCTGATCAACATGCCGATCGCGCTGGTCGCCGTCCCGCTGGCGCTGCGGCTGCTGCCACGGGACGCGCCCGCCGGCGCCCGGGAGCGGCTCGACGTGCCGGGGCTCGCGCTGATCGGGCCGGGGCTGGCCGCCGTCGTGTACGGGCTGGCGGAAAGTGGCCGGCGCGGCACCCTCGTCTCGGCGACCGTGCTGGTGGGGATGTGCGTCGTGTTCGTGCTGCGCGCGCTGCGGCTGCGCACGCGGCGCCCGCTGGTCGAGGCGCGCCTGCTGGGCCGGCGGGCCGTCGCCTCCGGGGCCGGCACGCTGGGCCTGTCCGTGGCGGCCTACTTCGGCTCGATGTTCATCGTGCCGCTGTACTGGCAGCTCGTCCGGGGGCAGAGCCCGGCGGCGGTCGGGCTGCTGGCCATCCCGCAGGCGCTGACCACCGGCCTGTCGTTGCAGGTCGCGAGCCGGTTGATCGACCGGGTCCCGCCGGCGCGGGTCGTCGGGGCGGGCATCGTGATCGCGACCGCCGGCCTGCTGGCCACCCTGCTCCAGCTCGACGCGAACACGCCGTACTGGCATCTGCTGACGTCGATGGCGGTGACCGGGATCGGCACCGGCGCGACGATCATGCCCACGATCACGACGGCGCTGCGCCACCTGCCCGACCGGGACACCGCCGCCGGCAGCACCCTGCTGAACATCACCAACCAGGTCGCCGTCTCCGTCGGCACCGCGTTGACCTCGGTGCTGCTTGCGGCGAACCTGGCGAGCCTGGCCGGTCTGGACCAGGGCGCCGACCTCTCCGGCGACATCCCTGCCTCCGCGACCGGCGGCGTGGTCGCGGCCTTCCGCCACACCCTGCTGCTCCCGGTGGCCCTGATGGCGGTGGCCGGCGTGGTCGCACTGCTCCTGCTGCCCCGCGGCGGAGGAGACAAAGCCCCGGCCGCGGGTGAGGCGGCTCGTGCGGCACGCTGATCCCGCCGAGGCGAGGCCGCAAGGCACTCTGCGTACCGCAACCGGAGGATCTTCACGGTCGTCGATGTGCCGGCGGTGTCCATCGGGTTCGTCGCCGGTCGGCGATCCGCTGATGAAACGTGCCGGGAGCGTGAGAGTCCTCACGCTCGAGCGGGCCATCGGCGGGGAGAACCGGCAGGAAAGTCCGCTGCTGAGGCGAATCGCCGGCTGGGGGACCCCCGGCTAGGCCAGCCTCGCCTATCGATCAGTTGTTCGGGACCGGGCGTATCGCGGATGTACCGGGCAGTATCAGGCCAACGTCGTCATCATTCCGCCTCCGTCCCGGGTCCGGCATCCGCCGAAACCACCCAGGGCGGCGGTCGCGGTTTGTGGCCTCGGAGCTGCTGCCGGGCGCGATCCGCGTTGCGGGCCGGCCGGGGTCCTGGCGCACAGGCCGCCGCCGGTGGGCGGCCGGGGCAGACCCCCGTCCACCGGCGGCGCTCCACCGCGGGTGCTGGGCCGCGGGCGCTGCTCCGGCGCCCGACGGAGCGCCCGACAGGCGGCCGCAGGCGTGCCGCTGGCCACGCGAGGCGCGGGTGGCCTGGTGGACCTGCGAGGATCGGGGGCATGGTGGTTCCCTCTGCCGCGCCGGCCTCCGAAGAGCTGTTCCAGCGCGCCGAGCGTGTCGTTCCCGGTGGGGTCAACTCCCCGGTCCGTGCCTTTCGGGCCGTCGGCGGCACCCCTCGCTTCATGGTGTCCGGCGACGGCCCGTATCTGACGGACGCGGACGGGCGTACCTACGTCGATCTGGTCTGCTCCTGGGGGCCGATGATCCTCGGCCATGCCCATCCCGTCGTCGTCGAGGCGGTGTCGCGGGCGGTGTCCGCCGGCACCAGCTTCGGCACGCCGACGCCGGGTGAGGTGGAGCTCGCCGAGCTGATTGTGGAGCGGGTCGGCCCGGTCGAGAAGGTGCGGCTGGTCAACTCCGGGACGGAGGCGACGATGAGCGCCGTGCGGCTGGCCCGCGGCTTCACCGGCCGGTCCACGATCATCAAGTTCGCCGGCTGCTATCACGGGCACGTCGACGCCCTGCTCGCCGCCGCCGGCTCCGGGGTGGCCACCCTCGGGCTGCCCGACACCCCCGGTGTGACCGGCGCCGCGACCGCCGACACCATCGTCCTGCCCTACAACGATCTCGCCCTGGTCGAGGCCGTCTTCGCCGACCGCGGCGACACGATCGCCGCGGTCATCACCGAGGCCGCCGCGGCCAACATGGGCGTGGTCCCGCCGCTGCCCGGCTTCAACGCCGGGCTGCGCCGGCTGTGCGACGTCCACGGCGCGTTGTTCATCCTCGACGAGGTGATGACCGGCTTCCGGATCTCCCGGGCCGGCTGGTGGGGCAACGAGGGCGCCATCGAGGACTGGTCGCCGGACCTGTTCACCTTCGGCAAGGTGATGGGCGGAGGCCTGCCCGCGGCGGCG
>NZ_CADCWT010000324.1 GCF_902806485.1 Candidatus Frankia alpina
TCTCCACGGCGGCCTGGGCGAACTGCGACTGGTAGAGCCGGGCATACGCGCCGTCCGCGGCGAGCAGCCCGGTGTGATCGCCCTGCTCGACGATCGCCCCGTTCTCCATCACGAGGATGGTGTCCGCGTCGCGGATGGTCGACAGCCGGTGCGCGATGACGAAGGCGGTCCGGCCCGCTCGCAGCGTCGACATGGCCTGCTGGATGAGGACCTCCGTGCGAGTGTCCACCGAGCTCGTGGCCTCGTCGAGGACGAGGATCAGCGGTTCGGCCAGGAACGCGCGGGCGATGGTGATGAGCTGCTTCTCGCCGCCGCTGACACCGGTCCCCTCGTCGTCGAGAACGGTGTCGTAGCCGGCCGGCAGGGTGCGGACGAACCGGTCGACGTGGGCGGCCCGGGCCGCCGCCACGACGTGGGCGTGGGTGACGCCCTCGCCTCCGTAGGCGATGTTCTCGGCGATGGTCCCGCCGAACAACCAGGTGTCCTGCAGCACCATGCCGATCTGGGCGCGCAGCCCGTCGCGGGTCATGGCCGCGATGTCGACGCCGTCCAGGGTGATCCGTCCCGAGGTGACGTCGTAGAAGCGCATCAGCAAGTTGATCAACGTGGTCTTGCCGGCCCCGGTGGGGCCCACGATCGCGATCGTGTGGCCCGGCTCGGCGACCAGGGAGAGATCCTCGATCAGCGGCTTGTCCGGCTTGTAGCGGAACGCGACGTGCTCGAACGCGACCCGGCCGCGCAGCCCCTCGGGCCGCGCCGGCACCTGCGGGTCGGGCTCCTGCTCGGCGGTATCCAGCAGGTCGAACACCCGCTCCGCGGAGGCCACCCCGGACTGGACGAGGTTCGCCATGCTGGCGGCCTGCGACAGCGGCTGGCTGAACTGGCGCGAGTACTGGATGAACGCCTGGACGTCGCCGATCGACAGCGCCCCCGACGCCACCCGCAGACCACCGATCACGGCCACCAGGACGTAGTTGACGTTGCCGATGAACATCATCGCCGGCTGCATGAACCCGGAGATGGACTGGGCCCGCCAACTGGCCGTGTACAACTGGTCGTTGTACTCCTGGAAGGCTCGCGCCGACTCCTCCTGACGGCCGAACGCACGGACGAGGGTGTGCCCGGTGTACATCTCCTCGACGTGCGCGTTGAGCCGTCCGGTGATCTTCCACTGGGCGACGAACTGCGGCTGGGCGAGCTTTCCCACCCGGGTGGCCACCACGACCGACACCGGCACCGTCACCAGCGCGATCAGGGCGAGCTCCCAGGAGATCCAGAACATTATCGCCAGCACGCCGAAGATGGTCAGCCCCGAGACGACGATCTGCGACACGCTCTGCTGGAGGCTCTGGCCGAGGTTGTCGATGTCGTTGGTGACCCGGCTGAGCACCTCCCCGCGCGGCTGGCTGTCGAAGTAGCGGGTGGGCAGCCGTGAGATCTTCCGCTGCACGTCGTCGCGCAGCTCGCCGATCACCCGCTGGATCGCCAGGTTGGTGAGGCGGGCCTGCAGCACGCCGCAGATCCCGGCGAGCGCGTAGACGATGGCGACCCACAGCAGCACCGTGCCGATCGCGCCGAAGTCCATCCCCCGCCCGGGGGTGACGTCCAGCGAGGCGAGCAGGTCGGCCTGGGTGCCGTGCCCGGCAGCCCGCAGCGCCTCGACGTTCTGCGCCTTCGTCGTCCCGGCGGGCAGCCGCCGGCTGAAGATCCCCGCGAACACCAGGTCGGTGGCATGGCCGAGCAGCCGGGGCCCGGTCACGGTGAGCCCGACGCTCACCGTCGCCAGCCCGACGGCGACCGTCAGCAGGTGGCGTTGCGGCCGCAGCAGGCGCCGGCTCGACCCCGCGAAGTCCGCGGACTTCGCGGCGGCGCCCTGACCGCCGAGGAAACGCGCCGGGCCGGCCGCCGGGGCCGGGCCGCGGCGCGGCGCCGGGGTGGGAGCGGTCCCGCTCACGCGGCCTCCTGTTCGGTGAGCTGCGAGAGCACGATCTCGCGGTACGTTGGATTGTCGGCCATGAGCTGGTGATGGGTGCCCACCCCGACCACCTCGCCGCGTTCCAGCACGACGATCTGGTCGGCGTCGCGGATGGTGGCCACCCGCTGGGCGACGATCACGACCGTGGCCTCGGCCGTCTCCCGGGCGAGCGCCGCCCGCAGGCGGGCGTCGGTGGCGTAGTCGAGGGCCGAGAAGGAGTCGTCGAACAGGTAGACCTCGGGCCGGTGGACCAGCAGCCGGGCGATGCACAGCCGCTGTCGCTGCCCGCCGGAGACGTTCGTGCCACCCTGGGCGATCGGGGCGTCGAGCCCGTCCGGCATCGCCTCGACGAACTCCTTCGCCTGCGCGGTCTCCAGGGCCCGCCAGAGCTCGTCGTCGGTGGCGTCGGGGTTGCCGTAACGCAGGTTCGACGCGACGGTCCCGGAGAACAGGTACGGTCGCTGCGGCACGACGCCGACGGTGCGCGCGAGCACGGTGGGCTCGATGTCGCGCACGTCGACCCCGTCTACCAGGACGGCGCCCTCGGTCGCCTCGGCGAGCCGCGGGATGAGGCCCAGCAGAGTCGTCTTCCCGCTGCCCGTGCTGCCGATGACGGCGGTGGTCTGGCCGGGGCGGGCGGTGAGGCTGACGCCGCGCAGCACCGGATCCTCCGCCCCCGGGTAATGGAAGCCCACCCCGCGCAGCTCCAGCAGGCCGTGGGCGCGCAGCTCGCGCACCGGGTGGTCCGGCGGCCGCAGCGAGGAGTCCGTCGCCAGCACCTCCTGGATGCGTTCGGCGCAGACCTCGGCGCGCGGGATCATCATGAACATGAACGTCGCCATCATGACTGACATGAGGATCTGCATGAGATAGCTGAGGAACGCGGTCAGCGCGCCGATCTGCATGTGGCCCGCGTCGATGCGGTGCGCGCCGAACCAGAGCACGGCGACGCTGGAGAAGTTCACGACCGTGAGCACGAGCGGGAACATCAGGGCCATCAGGCGGCCGAACCGCAGCGAGACGTCGGTCAGCTCGGTGTTGGCGACCCCGAACCGCTGCCGTTCGTAGTCGTCGCGGACGAAGGCACGGATGACGCGCAGCCCCGTGATCTGTTCGCGCAGGATCCGGTTGACCGTGTCCAGCCGTTCCTGCATGGCCCGTCCGAGCGGGCGCATCCGCCGCACGATCAGCGCGATGATGACCGCGAGAATCGGGACGATCACAACCAGGAGCAGGGACAGCCCGGCGTCCTGGTTCACCGCGAGAATGATGCCGCCGATGCACATGATCGGCGCCGAGACCATCAGCGTGAAGCTGAGCAGCACCAGCATCTGCACCTGCTGGACGTCGTTGGTCGCCCGGGTGATAAGCGAGGGAGCCCCGAAGCGGCCGACCTCGCGGGCCGAGAACGCCTGCACCCGGTCGAACACCGCCGCCCGAAGGTCGCGCCCGATGGCCATCGCCGTGCGCGCGCTGTAGAGGACCGCCGCGCCGACGCAGAGGAGCTGCACGACGCTGACGCCGAGCATGACCCCGCCGATACGCAGGATGTAACCCGTGTCGCCGACCACCACCCCTCGATCGATGATGTCCGCGTTCAGGGTCGGCAGGTACAGCATGCCGATCGTCGAGACCAGTTGCAGGGTCACGATGATCACGATGGGCCGCCGGTAGCGGGCCAGATGCGCTCGCAGAAGTCGGATGAGCATGCGATCCCTCTCTGCAGCGGCGATACCTGGTCGACCAGGGCGTCCCGCAGCCGTCGCGGGGGCACCGGGCAGGTCCCCCACCGTCATGACGGACGCGGCGGGCGGCGACCCCCGTGATCCACCGCCGGGTGCTGGATGACGGGACAGCGGTCGTACGCTCCGCCTGACGGCAGGTGACGCGCCATGGACGACGCGTGGCGACCTTACGGCCTCAACCCAACGTTAGGTCAAGGCGATTTCGGTCGTGAGCGACCACCACCCGCCCGCCCGACCACCACTCGGTCGCCCGGCGGCGGCCGATCGTCCGACCGCCGGCCCCCTCGCGCCACGCCCGGATGCGATCAGCGAAGACCGGACGGCCACCGGCGGCGCATTCTTTCCGGACCCGAATTCCCGGACGGATGGTTTTCTCGGCGGTATCGGTGGCCGAAGATACCCTCAGCGCCGCTCCAGTACTCCGGAAGAACGATGATCACCACCGCGACACCCACTTCGTCCGCATGCCAACGGCCGCGCTCAGCCAGCGTACTGCGCCAGGCCCGACGGCGGCGCCGATACTCAACTTCGGTCGACCATCCGCGGGCCCGTCCCGCCGGGCGAGTTGTCGATGCAACAGATTCGGCGAAGTAGCGCGACCTGCCATGTTATTCCGGTCCGGGAGCACCGCGCCAGGGCAGTTGGCACCGGAGCGTAGGCGCGTGTGGTCGTAGGTCCGCAACCATCGGTCCACGGCGGAAAGGAACCGATAGTGTGAGCGCGAGGTGCGCGTCGACCGATGCCCGGGGCGCCAACCCCGGGAGGACGGATGCCGATGACTCGT
>NZ_CADCWT010000325.1 GCF_902806485.1 Candidatus Frankia alpina
CAACACACCAACACAACATTGATGTCACGCAAAGCGACGAAACGTTACCGGGAAAGGCTCATTGCCCGTGTCCCCTCGCGTCTCTGAGTGGCATTGTCAAGCACGAATCTAGCGGGCTCCGCGCACTCGGCGGGATGCGGTGCCCGGCTGTGTGCGTCGGGCGGCCAAAGTGCCAGCCGAGTACCTGCGGTGCATACGTCACGATTCGAACTTCATACGCCGCCCCGGATACGCGTGCGCCCCGAACACGCTGCCGGAAACTCGCGCAGCTTGTTGTTCTCGTATTACGGCGGCATTGCATGGTGTTGCATGCGTCCACGGCGTGGTGTGGTATCAGGGCACCACTGAACCTGGAGAGGAGCGTCATGCCGACGACCGATACCTCGACGACGGGCACCTCGACGACCGGCGCATCCGGTCTCGTCGGCCACCGGCCCACCCCGGTGAGCACCGCGCCGGGTGGCGGCACCGCCAGCAGCCACGGCACCGAGCAGGACGGGTCCATCGCGGTCGGTTCGGTTCCTGGCCTGCGGGAGTTCCTGGTCCACAAGCGCGCGGCCCTGCAGGAACGCGAGGCCGCGGTCGCCGCGGGCGCCTTCTCGGAGCCGGTGGTGCTGCGGGCGCAGGCCAGTGCCGAAGGGCGTACCGGTCTGCGGCGCATCCGGATCCGCGACCACCAGATCATCAGCGACTCGCTGCCCAACTTCGCCGGTTACGACCTTGGACCCGGCTCACCCGAGCTCGTGCTCGGCGTGCTCGCCAGCTGCCTCACCCACGTGTTCGAGATCGTCGCCGCCCGCCTGATGATACCGCTCGACGAGATCAAGGTGGAGATCGAGGGCTCGATCGAGCCCCGAGTCGGCCAGCCCGGTTTCGAACATGCGCCGCGCGAACCGCACAACATCAACTACCGGGTGTCCCTCACCTCCCCGGCCACCTCCGAACAGATCGAGGTGCTGTACGAGACCGTTGAGGCGGAGTGCCCGCTCCTCGCGCTGTTCACGAACCCGCAGACGATCACTGGTTCGCTGGTGCACACTGCGAGTAGCTGACCGGCAGCGAAATGTTGGTCAAGGCTGTCGCGATGAACGTCGGGTTGTTGGGGAGAGAGGCATGACGTTTCCGGACTGCGCGGCCCCCGTGCTCCGCAGGGCGATCCCGCGCCGGCCCTTCTCCGCCCCGCCGCTGGCATGACCACGGCGGAGTTCCTCTGGTACATCCCCAAGGAGATCCGGCCCGGGCACCGCGGCGACGACGCGATGCCCGGCCATAACAGCCTCGACGTGCTGAGCTGTCAGGCCACCGCGATCGAGCGGCACGGGTGGCGGGGGGCGCTGCTCGGCGCCGGATGGGACCGGCCGGACACCTTCACCGTCGCCACGGCCCTGGTAGCGCGCACGACCTGCTTCGAGCCGCTCATTGCCGTCCGTCCTGGCTACTGGCGGCCGGCGCACTTCGCCGCTGCCGCGGCCACCCTCGATCACCTCTCGGGTGGACGGGTGCGGGTGAACATCGTCTCGGGCCGGGACGATGTCGCAGCCTACGGCGACAGCGAGGGGGACGAGGAGGACCAGGCCCAGCGCTATGCCCGCACCGGCGAGTTCATGCGGCTGGTCCGCCGGCTGTGGACCGAGCAGGACGTCACCCACCGCGGCGAGTACTTCCAGGTGACCGGCTCGACCGTCGGCCCCCGGGTCCAGGCGCGTCCGGGTCGGCCCCACCCGAAGCTCTACTTCGGCGGCGCCTCCGCCGCGGCGGAGCGGGTCTCGGCCACCGAGGCGGATGTCCAGCTTTTCTGGGGTGAGCCGCTCGACGGCATCGCCGAACGCATTGCACGCCTACGGGAACTGAGCGGGAAGCTGGGCCGCGAGCACCCGCCGCTGGAGTTCGGGCTGCGCATCACCACCTTCGTCCGGGACACCACCGAGCAGGCCTGGTCCGACGCCGAGGCCAAGGTCGCCGACCTGGCGGCCCGCCAGGATGACCTCCCCGAGCGCCGAGGCCGCTTCCATGCCGTGGGCCAGCGGCGGCTACTCGATCTTCAGACACGTGGCGAGGTCCTCGACGACAACCTCTACACCACGCCGGGCAGGATCGGCGCCGAGGGCGCCGGCACCACCTGGCTGGTCGGCTCGGCGGCGGAGGTCGCGAAATCCCTGGGCCGGTACGCCGACCTGGGGATCACCCACTTCGTCCTGTCGGACACGCCCTACCTGCGAGAGATCGAGCGTCAGGGCAACCAGCTGTTGCCGCCACTCAGGACGCCCGGCTGACCCTGCTGCGGCATCGGGCGATGACCGGCTGACGGCACGCCGACCGCGCTACGGGCCGAGGTGTACGTCGTCGGCGTAACGCGGGGAAGCTCAGGTCGCGGCGAGGACGGCGGCGCGGACGCGGTCGGGGTGGTCGAGGGGGAGGAACGTGCGGCCGCCCGCGACGATGTCGATGGTCGCGTCGGCGAAGGCGGCGGCCAGGCGCCGGCCGAGGTCGACGCGGAAGAAGCGGTCGGCGTCGCCCCACAGGATGTGGACCGGCGTCTCGAGCTTCCCGAGTCGGGTGGAGACGTCGAGCAGGTCCTGTGGGTCGATGCCGCGGGCCAGTTTCGCCGCGTCCCGCCGAATGGCCGCCTCGGCCAGCGGTGCGACCCACGCACGGGTCATCTCGGGGTCGAAGGGCCGCCTCGCCAGCGGGCCGAAGCCGAGCGGGCCGTGTCGCAGCCGCGCCGAACGCAGCACGGGGACGAGCGCCGAGACCAGCGCCGGATGGCGCAGCGCGCGGACGAGCACCGTGAACGGGAACGGCGGGAAGGTGTCGAACCCGTCGCAGTTGGTCAGCACGGCCCGGCCGACGCGGGTCGGGTCGGTATCCAGGACGAACTGGGCGATCGCGCCGCCGGTGTCGTTGCCGACGAGGGTGACGTCGCGCAGGTCAAGCGCTGCGAGGAAGGCGAGCACCAGCCGGGCGATGCCCCGCGGGGTGAGGTCGGCATCGGGGCGCATCGGCGTTGGATGGGAGCCGAGCGGCAGGGTCGGCGCGTAGCTGCGCACGCCCTGCTCGGCGAGCTGGCTGGCTACGGCCGCCCACAGTTGGCCGTCGACGAGCAGCCCGTGCAGGAACACCACCGGCGGCCGGTCCGACGCAGGCGGATCGGCCGCTCGGTAGGAGATCTGGCCCTGGGGCAGGTCGACGACGTCCGCAGGGAGTGAGCTGTCCATGGCAAGAAACATACGGGCAGACTGTATGTAAATCAATGGTGAGGTGGAGCAGAATCAGTCCGTGCCCGCGTTGCCAAGCCCAGAGTCGTTGCCAGGCCGGGAGTCGTCGCCAAGCCCAGAGCCGTCGCCAGGCCGGGAGTCGTTGCCAGGCCCGAAGCCGAAGCGGCGCCGCCAGGCGGACCGTTCCGCGGCGACGCGGACGGCACTCGTCGCGGCCGGCCGGCAACTGTTCGCGCGGGAGGGCTTCGCCGCGGTCGCCACCGAGGCGATCGTGGTGGTGGCCGGGGTGAGCCGAGGCGCGCTTTACCACCAGTTCGTCGACAAGACCGCCCTGTTCGCCGCGGTCGTCGAGACCGTCGAGGCGGACGTCGCGGCCCGCATCTCCGCCGAGGTCGCCGCCGCCGGATCCGCCGACCCGATCGAGGCGCTGCGCCTGGCCGCGCGGGCCTGGCTGCGGATCTGTATCGAGCCGGAGGTGCACCGCGTCGTCCTGCTCGACGGGCCGTCGGTGCTCGGCTGGGCCGAGTGGCGGGAGCTGTGCCAACGCTACGTCTTCGGCCTCGTCCGCGACGTGCTCGCCTGGGGGGTGGAAGCCGGGCGCATCAGACAGCAGCCGATCAGCCCGCTCGCCCACCTCCTCATGGGCGCCAGTGACGAGGCGGCCCTCTACATCGCCCGCGCCGACGACCCCGAGACCGCCACCGCCGAGATGACGGCTGCCCTCGAACATCTCATCGATGGTCTCACCCGGGACTGACACACTGAGGCTGGCCGGCTGGCGCCGGGTCGAGGCCAACGTGCGGCGCACCAGGATCGACTGGGCACACCACGTCCAGCGGCTACTCACCCTCGACTACCCCGATGCCACCAAGATCGTGCTGGTCATGGACAACCTCAACACCCACGACATCGCCTCGCTGTACGAGGCCTTCGACCCCACCACCGCGTTCGCACTCGCACAACGACTTGAGATCCACCACACCCCCCAACACGGCTCCTGGCTCAACATCGCCGAGATCGAGCTCTCCGCCCTGACCCGACAATGCTTCGACCGCCGCATCGACGACCTCGACGTCCTCAACACCGAACTGGCTGCCTGGCAGAAAACCACCAACACCAACCAGCGCCAAGTCCAGTGGCACTTCACCACCAGCGACGCCCGCACCAAACTCCGCCACCTATACCCCAAACATTAGTAGCGACGGTCTACTAGTATGGCGTGAACCCGACCGAGCGGGCCGACATCGAGATCTACGACCA
>NZ_CADCWT010000326.1 GCF_902806485.1 Candidatus Frankia alpina
AGCCTGAGCGCCCGTGCCGGCCCCCGTGCCAGGCGGGGACGACAATGCAGGTACCGGGGCACGGTTTACTTCGGTGTAGCCGTCCCCGGCACGCACAATCCGTGGTCGGAGCCGGACTTCCCGCGGGAACCAGGCGCCCGACCGAGCCCGACCTCGGCGCCCTGGACGAGGACGGCCCGCCGGGGCCGTCTGCGTCGGCAAGACGAACCTCGACCAGTTCGCGACCGGCCTGGTGAGCACCCGAACGGGTGCCGCACCCTCACAGGTACCGTAGAGGGGTACTGGTCAGGTACTGGTCATCGCGGGGGAAGGCGCGGCGGATGCACGGCTACACCAACACCAAGGACGAGTACACCGCCCGGTTGCGTCGAATCGAAGGGCAGGTCCGCGGCCTGCAACGCATGATCGCCGAGGACAAGTACTGCATCGACATCCTGACCCAGGTCTCGGCCGCGACCCGGGCCCTGCAGTCGGTCGCCCTCGGCCTGTTGGAGGACCATCTCGCGCACTGCGTGGCCCACGCCGCGGCGGAGGGCGGCCCCGTCGCCGAGGAGAAGCTGCGGGAGGCGACCGCCGCGATCGCCCGCCTCGTCCGGTCCTGAGGCTCGGCGCCAGGTGCCTGCCGCCTGCCGGTCCAGGGTTGATCACCCGACACCTCAGCCAGTAAACGGCTCCTCGCCGGTCACCCGATCGGTTCGTTGCGATCGCCCAGCGCCTCCACCAGGTTCGACAGTGCGGGCAGGGCGGTCAGGATGGCCGACCGGTCGGCCTCGACCAGCCGGGCCAGGGCCGCGCCGAGGCGTCGTTCATGGGCGCGCTGCCAGCCGGACAGGGCCGCCGCCCCGGCCGGAGTGAGCCGCAGCAGCGCCGCCCGCCGATCGGCCGGGTCGCGCTCGCGGTGCAGGTAACCGGCGTCGGCGAGCTGCTGCACCAGCGTCGAGACGCTGTTCGGGGCGAGCCGCAGCCGCCCGGCGAGCTCACCGACGCGGGTCGCGTCCTTCTCCTCCAGGCACTGCAGGAGCTCGACCTGCGCCATCGGCAGGGACTCCCACGAGTAGTCGGTGCGGATGCTTGTCCGCAGCACGCGGCGCAGCCGGGTGACGATCTCGGTGAGCCGGCGCACGTCCTGGTCGAGACCGGTTGCGGCGTGGCCGGCGGTAGGCGGCAGGCCGGCGCTGGGGCCCTCGGCGACGCCGGGCTCGGGGGAACGTCCGGTCAATGCGTCCCTGCCATCATCGTGAACAGCCTCCTGGATCCCGCAGGTTACGCTGCGCGGCGACGGCTGCGGCGCGCCGCGACCATCGATCGGCCCACACCGGGACCCGTCGTGGCCGCGAGGTAGCGTCGGGAGAGTGCCGGACGCCGTCTCACCCGCCGCGGGCGCCGGCATGGTCGATCCGGCCGCGCGATCGGAACGGATCTGGCTGGACGAGCAGTCCTGGGTCGACGTCACCCGCGGATGGCTGCGCGGCGCGGACGAGCTGTGCGAGGCGATGCGTTCGGGCCTGCCCTGGCGGCAGGGGGCCATGTGGCGCTACGAACGCCAGGTCACCGAGCCACCGCCGCACCGCGTGGGTCCCCCGCGGTGCGGCGGTGCCCTTCCCCGCCCTGCTGAATGCCTACCGGGCCCTGCGCCGCACCTACGAGGTGGAGTTCGACGGGTTCGGCATGTCCATGTACCGCAACGGCTCCGATTCCGTCGGCTTCCACCGTGACCGCGAGATGCGCTGGCTGGATGACACGATCATCGCCATCCTCACCCTCGGCGCGCAGCGGCCGTTCCTGGTGAAATCACGCCACCTGCCGCCGGGCCGGCGGCTCCTCAACGACCCGCAGGCGCCGGGCGGGCGCGACCTGTCCCCCGCCGGCGGGGATCTGATCGTGCTGGGCGGTCGCGCCCAGGCCGACTGGCTGCACGCGGTGCCCCGGGTACCCGGACACGTCGGCGCCCGCATCTCCGTGCAGTGGCGCTGGACTTCCCGGGCCGGCCGGGCCGAACAGGTGCCCGGCTACGGCGCGGCCCGGCACTTCAGCCGGTAGGCGGTAGTCGGTAGGCGTCGGCCGGCGACCGCATGGCCCTCGGTGCGGTCGGTGCGGTCAGTCGCAGGGCGGGTCGTAGCGTCGGTGGCCGAGATAGCTGCGCCACTGCTCGCGACCGATGCGGTCGCCGACCCGGGCGCATACCTCGTCCTGCGCCGCGAGCAGATCGAGCTGCCAGAGCCGGACGCTGTCCCCGGTGGCGGCCGCCAGGGTGCCGGCGGGCCCGGCGAGGCCGAGGGTGGTGGTAATGGTGATGCCGGGGTTGGCGCCGACCGGCAGGACACCGCGGCGCACCGGCCGCACCGGCGACGACATGTCCCACAGCGTGATCTGACCGGCCGCGCCGCCGATGGCGAGCACCCGGCCGTCCGCGGACAACGCGAGAGCCCCGTCCGGATCCGGCGCGGCGGCCAGGACCGGTCCGGGCGCGATGGACGTCAACCGGCGCAGACCCCGCGGATCGCCGAGCCCGAAGATCTCCGTCTGGACGCCGCGGGCAGTCGTGGTGGTCGCCGCGAACCAGCGGCTGTCCGGGCTGACGAGGACCGCCCGAACGTTGGCCGCGGCGGTGCGCTGCGCGCGGCTTCGCGGGTTCCGCGGATCGGCGACGTCCCACACGGCGAGGTGGCCTGGGCCGCCGAGCACGAGCGAACGCCCGTCGGGGGTGAAGGCCACGCTGGTGACCTCCGCCGGCAGGGTCAGCACGGCGAGGGCACGCGGCATGCGTGGGCGGCGAACGTCCCACAGCCGGACCGTCCGATCCGCCCCCGCTGAGGCGAGCGTCCGGCCGTCCGCACTGGCCGCGACGGCCGTGACGGCGCCGACGTGACCGCGCAGGTCCATGAGCGGCGCCACTTCGGCTGCGGCGGTCCGCACCTGGCCCAGCTCGCCGTCGTCCACAAGCCGTGGCGGGATCAGCTGCCATAGCCGGAGCACCCCGTCCGCGCCGGCCGTCACGACGGTCTGCGGCGCCGGGCCGGTGGCAGACGCGGACGGGTCCGCCACGGTCGTGACGGCACGCAGCGCCGATCCGACCGTCCCACCAACGCCGGCATCACCAACGGCAGAGTCCGCGTCGTCGGGGATGACCTCGGTGGCGCTGAAGCCACGCCGGGCGGCGCCGACGGAGCGGTTGCCGGAGCCGGCCGCGAGCTGTCGGCGATCGACGGTGGTCGCCGACGGGGCCCCAGCCAGATCGCCGACCCGATGGACCCGGGCGGGATCGGCGATGTCCCACACGTACCCGCCGGCATCGCCGACCACGATCAGGTACCGGCCGTCCGAGGTGACCCGCAGGCCACGGATGGCACCGGTCGACGCGGCGATCTGCCGGACGCTCGCCTCTACCAGCGCCCGGCCGGCCGACGAGGTCGGCTCGATCCGGTACGCGGCGACAGCAAGCTGCCCGGCAAGGTCCGGTTCCCGGTCGAGCAGGCGGATCGCGGCCCCGGCCGCACTGCGCGACGCCGCCGAGCCACCGCGGTCGCGCATGGTGTCCAGAACCGCGAATGCAGGGATGATCAGCAGTGGCGGCGCCGCGCCAAGCGACAGCACGCGCCGCAGCCATCCACGATCCGATCGGCTGTGGCGCGGCGCCGCCACCGCCGGACCCTCCCGGTCCCTGCCGTTCTTCCCGGCATCAGCAGTCGCAGCGACCTCGACGGCGGCAGCGGCAGCCTCGGCGGCGGCGGCAGCCTCGGCGGCGACCGAGACAGCAGCGTCGACTGCGGCACCCGGACCGCCCGGGTCATCCGCGTCGGGCGCGTCGGGCGAAATCTCGTCGCCGGGCCCGGGTCGGGGGGGCAGGTCGCTGGGGAGCGGGGGTGTCTCGTCTCCGGACGGCTGCCGGGAACCGACCGGTCGGGATAAGAGCGTTGAGCCGGGCGGGCTCGCGACGGGCGACGATGTGGCGGCGACGGGCGACGTGTTCGCGGGGTGCGGTGACGTCCCTGCCTGCGCGGCCGGCATCTCATCGCCTGCACGCCTCGCCGCCGCCTCGGTGGGGGTGTCGGCGGGGGTGTCGGCGGAGGGCCACGGCACGACGTGATCGGCCCCAGACCACGTGTCGTCGTCGGGGGCACCGACCATGAGGTGCTCGAGCAGGTCGACGGCCCGAGGCCGACGCTTGGGGTCCTTGCGCATCGCGGCCGCGACCAGTTCGCGCAGCTCGGGATCCAGCTCCGACAGATCGGGCTCGGCGTAGACAGCGCGCTGGAGCAGGGCACGCGGCGTCCCGGCACCGAACGGCGGGCGGCTGGTCGCGGCGAACAGCAGCACGCCGCCCCAGGTAAAGATGTCGGACGCGGCGGTCACGGCCTGTCCGAGAGCCTGTTCCGGGCTGATGAACGCGAGCGTCCCGATGCCGGCCACGGCAGTGCCCGAATTGTCGGCAGGTACG
>NZ_CADCWT010000327.1 GCF_902806485.1 Candidatus Frankia alpina
GGCAGGGACGTGTAGGCCCGCGGATCGCCCCGCAGACCACGCCATGAGACGGGAGCAAGTCTGTGCCGAGTCCGCGGGTCCTCGGCCTGGTGCTGGCCGGGGGAGCCGGACGGCGGCTGGCGCCGCTGACGGCCGACCGGGCCAAGCCCGCCGTTCCCTTCGGTGGGTTGTACCGGCTGATCGACTTCGTGTTGTCCAACCTGGTCAACGCCGGCTATCTGCGGATCGCCGTGCTCACCCAGTACAAGAGCCACAGCCTCGACCGACACATCACCACGACGTGGCGGATGAGCAACCTGCTGGGCAACTACGTCACCCCGGTGCCGGCGCAGCAGCGCCTCGGCCCGTGGTGGTTCGCCGGCAGCGCCGACGCCATCCACCAGTCCCTCAACCTCGTCCACGACGACAATCCGGACATCGTCGTTGTCTTCGGCGCCGACCACGTCTACCGGATGGATCCGCGGCAGATGGTCGCCCAGCATCTCGACTCCGGTGCCGGGGTGACCGTCGCCGGGCTGCGGGTGCCGCGCGCGGAAGGACGGTCGTTCGGGGTGATCCAGACCGGTCGGGACGGTCGGACCATCGAGGCGTTCCTGGAGAAGCCCGCCGACCCGCCCGGCCTGCCGGACAGCCCGGAGGAGACGTTCGCGTCCATGGGCAACTACGTCTTCTCCACCGATGTGCTCATCGACGCGCTGCGCAAGGACGCCGTCGACGAGGACAGCCGGCACGACATGGGCGGCGACATCATCCCGATGCTCGTCGCGCAGCGCGCCGCCGCCGTGTACGACTTCAGCGACAACGTCGTGCCCGGTACGACCGCCCGTGACCGCGGCTACTGGCGCGACGTCGGCACGCTCGACTCCTACTTCGAGGCGCAGATGGACCTGTGCGCGCTCGACCCGGTGTTCAACCTGTACAACCGCGAGTGGCCGATCCTGACCAGCGTGCCGTCGCTGCCGCCGGCCAAGTTCGTCCACGACGACCCGCGGCGCACCGGCACCGCGATCAACAGCATCGTCAGCAACGGCGTGATCGTCTCCGGTGGCACCGTGCGCTCGGCGGTGCTCTCGCCGGGCGTGCGGATCAACTCCTGGGCCGATGTCGACCGCGCCGTCGTCCTGGACAACGCCGTCGTCGGGCGCGGCGCCGTCGTCCGCGACGCGATTCTCGACAAGAACGTCCACGTCCCGCCGGGCGGCCAGGTCGGCGTCGACAAGGACCGCGATCGCGCCCGCGGCTACACCGTCAGCGAACGCGGCATCACCGTCGTCGGCAAGGGCATCACCGGTCACCGACTGACCGACCGACCGACTGTGTACCGGTTCCCCAGCCGCCCCACCCAGCCGCCCCACCCATCCACCTCGTCGATGGAGAGACCGTCCATGCGCGTCGCGTTGCTCACCCGCGAGTTTCCTCCGGACGTCTACGGCGGGGCGGGTGTGCACGTCGAGTATCTGGCCCGCGAGCTCGCCCGGCTGGTCGACCTCACCGTGCACCGGGAGGCTGGGGGCACCGGGAGGGCGGCCGCCGGCAGCGATCGGGCCGTGGTGGAGTCGGCTGGCGGGCCGGGCGTCGCCGCGGTGCGCGCCCACCCGAGCTGGGCGGCGCTCGCCGGCACCGACGACGTGCTGCGCACCCTGTCGATGGACCTGTCCATGGCGGCGGCGGCCGTCGGCGCGGACGTGATTCACTCCCACACCTGGTACACGAATCTCGGCGGTCACCTCGCCGCCCTGCTTGGCGGCGTCCCGCACGTGATGACGTCGCACTCGCTGGAGCCGCGCCGGCCGTGGAAGGCCGAGCAGCTCGGCGGCGGCTACCGGCTGTCGTCCTGGTCCGAGCGGATCGCCATCGAGTCGGCGGCGGCGGTGGTCGCGGTAAGTGCCGGGATGCGCGCCGACATCCTCGACGCCTACCCGGCGGTCGACCCGGCGCGGGTGCACGTGATCCGCAACGGCATCGACACCGACGAGTACAAGCCCGACCCGGTGACCGACGTGCTGGAACGGCACGGGGTCGACCCGGAGCGACCCACCGTGATCTTGGTGGGGCGGATCGCCCGGCAGAAGGGGCTGCCGGTGCTGCTGCGCGCCGCGGCGGCGAACGACCCGCGGGCACAGCTCGTGCTCTGCGCCGGCGCCCCGGACACCCCGGAGCTGCTCGCGGAGACCTCCGCGCTGGTCGACGGGTTGCGCGTCGAGCGCGGCGGCGGCGTCTGGCTGAACGGGATGCTGACCAAGCCCGAGGTTATCCAGCTTCTTAGCCACGCCACCGCGTTCGTCTGCCCGTCGGTGTACGAGCCGCTGGGCATCGTCAACCTGGAGGCGATGGCCTGCGGCACCGCCGTCGTCGCCTCCCGCGTCGGCGGCATCCCGGAGGTCGTCGACGACGGCGTCACCGGGCTACTCGTCCCGCCCGACGAACCGAAGGCGCTCGCCGACGCCGTCAACACCGTGCTCGCCGACCCGGCGCGGGCGGCGGCTATGGGCCGCGCCGGGCGGGAGCGAGCGGTCGGCGAGTTCGGCTGGGCGGCCGTCGCCGAGCGCACCGCGGAGCTCTACGCCTCTCTCACCGGCGGCTGACCGGCGGCTGACCGGCGGCTGCGGCAGCCGACCGGCGGGGCCGCCGCGGGTCAGCTCCGCCAGGCGGTCTCGGACACCGGCGAGCGGCCCAGCAGCGGCCGCCACCAGGACTCGTTCTTCTTGTACCAGGCGATGGTGGAACGCATCCCCTCGCTGAAGTCGATCAGCGGTGACCAGCCGATCTCGGTGCGCAGCTTGGTGGAGTCCAGCAGGTAGCGGCGGTCGTGGGAGGGCCGGTCCGGCACGATCGTCTTCAGCGACGCCGGCAGGCCGAGCTCCGCGAGGACGGTGTCGGCGATCGTGGCGATGTCGGCCTCGACGCCGGACCCCACGTGGTAGGTCTCGCCGACGCGGCCGCGGTCGAGCACGGCGTCGATCGCCCGGCAGTGGTCCATCACGTGCAGCCACTCGCGCCGGTTCGTCGTCGACGCGTACAGGGGAAGCTGCTCGCCCTGCAGCGCACGGGTCACGAACAGCGGGATGACCTTCTCCGGGAACTGGTACGGCCCATAGTTGTTCGAGCAGTTGGTGATCGTCACCGGCAGGTCGTAGGTGTAACCGTAGGCGCGCACGGCGTGATCGCCGCCGGCCTTCGCCGCGTTGTACGGGGTGCGTGGCAGGTAGGGGGCGTCCTCGGCGAAGGCCCCCGGGTCGTTGAGGTCCATGTCGCCGTAGACCTCGCAGGTGGAGATCTGGTGGAAGCGGGTGACGCCCACCGTGCGGGCCGCCTCCAGCAGCGTCTGGGTGCCCATCACGTTCGTCGAGAAGAAATCGCCCGGCCGGATGATCGCCAGACTGTTGTGCGACTCGGCGGCGAAGTTCACGATCACATCGACCGTGTGCTCGCGCAGGGTGGACTCGACGAGTTCGCGGTCGCGGATGTCGCCGTGGACGAAGGTGATGCGCTCCGCGACGTCGGCGAGGTTCTCCCGGCAGCCCGCGTAGGTCAGGGCGTCGAACGCCACAACGGTGTCCGCCGGGTGGCGCTCGCGCCAGTAGCGGACGAAGTTCGACCCGATGAACCCGGCGGCTCCGGTCACCAGCAGCGTCGACATCGTTCGGCCTTTCGGTCGGCCCGCGTGCTGCGATGCACGCGGTGGGGGATGGGCGGGCGGTCTGCGGCCACGGTCTCGCGGCCCGGCCCGGGCGGGTTCAAGTCTGCCTGGAGCGCGTCGCGGCGGTCGGCGCCGGGTCGGCGCCGGGTCGGCGCGGCGCGCGCGTCCACCTCGCCGTCCGGCGGTCCGGGCCCGGCAGGGGCCCCGCCGCCATCTTCCGGTGACCGTGCCCATCCTGGTCCGCGCCCGCGTCGTCATGCGGAGGTAACACGTGCAAATTACGCTCCGGACTGTGGCGGATCTGTTTGAGGGCTATCCGGCGGAAGCGGCGGCCACGGCGGCCTGAGACGAGGTGTTCGAGGCGTCGGACACGCCCCGGGAGGTGTACTCCGCCCTACTATGACGCGTTGCAACCCCTCAGCAGCGCGGATCTCGCGGCCCGCAAGGTAGCCCTGGACCGGGCGTTTCGGGACGGGGGCAGCACCTTCAACCTCTTCGGCGAGGAGCGGCCGTTCCCGTTGGACCTCGTGCCGCGCCGGCTGGTGCTGACCAGCGCCCACTTCCACCGGGCGGCCCACGGCATCGACCCGCCCAACGCGGTGCGGGCGCACGTGCCCGGGATCGACCTGATCCGCGACGAGCGGGGCGGCTTCCGCGTCCTGGAGGACAACGTCGAGGGCCGCGACCTGTCGGTGCGGGACAACAAGGTCACCATGTGGACCACCAAAGGTGAGCAGCCGGTGCACGTCGTCTACCGCCGGTTGACATCCTCCTCCGCCTGAAGGTGGGGGATTCCT
>NZ_CADCWT010000328.1 GCF_902806485.1 Candidatus Frankia alpina
GGTCGCGGGTCGCGGGTCGCGGGTCGCGGGTCGCGGGTCGCGGGTCGCGGGTCGCGGGTCGATTGATGACGAGCCAGCGGCCGCCACATCCTTGATATTTGCTGCGACCAGTTGTGCACAAAATCGTGCCGAGGCATAGTCGCGGTTTTCGGTCGAAAAACCGTAACTAAGCCTCGGCACGATCTGGCCGCGATCTGGCCGGAAACCAGCCAGCCAGTCAGTCGGGCAGGCAGGCGGCGGTGGCCGTGCGGCGCCAACGGGGTCAGCGAAGCCAACGGGGTCAGTGAGGGAGCCTGCATTCGGGCGGGCCGCCACACATATGCTCGCCTGCCTGGCCACCCGGCGGTCAGGAGGAGCTGGAGGTTGACCGTCGCCGGTGCCCCGGGCTCAGCCGGCGGCGCCGATCCGCACAGCGCAGTCGTTGGCGGCCAGGTAGACCTGGCTGCGGCCACCGGGGTCGAGGGTGACGGTCGGTGCGTTGTGCGTCGCGGTCACGAAGTCGACGTTCTCCCCACTGGCGACGTCGCGCAGCACCAGTTCGCAGGTCTCGCTGCCGTTGAAGTCCTTGACCTGGACCTCGACGTGGCTGGGGGCACTGAAGGCGCTGCTGTCGCCGGTCTGCTGCACGGTGAACGGCAGGGTCGCGTCGCCGACGCCGGGCAGCGCGCTGAGCCGGCAGCCGGGCGAGGACGGGGTGACGTCGAGGTCGTAGCGCCCGGCCTGATGGAGCTGGAACGTCTTGTCCCCCCAGGTGGTGTCCAGCGCCGGCAACCCGACCGGGTTGCCGGCGCCGTGCAGCGACACCGTGCAGCCCACGTCGTCACCGGTCTGACGGTCCGCGAGGAGCAGCCGCCACGGGCCCGGCGGCGGTATAGGTGAAGGTGGTCGGCTCGCCACCGCCGTCACCGCGGGTCAGCAGCACGGCGGTGACGGCCGCGGCCGCAAGCACGACCACCGCGACGCCCAGTCCGAGCAGCCGGCCGCGACGCCGGCGCCTCGGCCCGCCGACGAGGTCCCCGGCGGACGCCTCGCCCCCGGCCGCGCGCGACAGGTTCCATGGTGGGGTGCCGGCGGTCACCGCCGCGGTGGAGTTGCGCTCCGCGACGGGTGGCATGCCGCCCGCGGGGATCGGCAGGGGCGACGGAATCGACGGTGGCGAGCCGCCGGGCCCGCCGGCGTCCCTCGGTGTGTCCGTGCCCACCGCGGCACCGACACCCGCGGCACCGACGCTCGTGGCAGCGGGGCCCACCGCGTCCGCGAGGGCGGCGCGCAGCTCCGTGGCCATGGGTCGCTCGCCGGGCTCGCGGGACAGTGATCGGCGGACGAGCTCGCGCAGCGGCGGCGCGATCCGCGTGTAGTCCACCCTGGGTTCCTCGTGGACGATCCGGTAGGTCACCGCGTCGGACGGGCCCTCCCCGTACGGCGGTTGCCCGGTGGCGCCGTAGCCGACCAGGGCGCCCCAGGCGAACACGTCGGAGGCCACCTCGACCTCGCCGGCGGTGATCTGCTCGGAGGCCAGCCAGGCCGGCGTCCCGATCAGGGTGCCGGTCGCGGTGAGCTGGCCCGCGTCACGCACCGCGGCGACACCGAAGTCGATGACGATGGGCCCGGAAACCGTCCACATGACGTTGGACGGCTTGAGGTCACGGTGGATGAGGCCGGCCGCGTGGATCGAGACGAGCCCGGCCGCGAGCCGCACCTGGTCGGCCTCGCCGAGTGCGCCGTGGCGGGTGAGGTGCTGGCCAAGGGTGGGGGCGGCGAGGAATTCCATGGCCAGCCACGGCGGCTCGGCGGTGATGTCGAAGTCGAGGAGCTTGGCGGTGTGCCGACCGCTGACCCGGAAGCAGGCCTGCAGCTCCCGCTGGAAACGGATCCGGAAGCTCGGGTTGTCAGCCAGCTCCGAACGAATGATCTTGATGGCGACCCGCCCAAGCGGACCGTCGCCGAGGTAGACCACGCCCATCCCGCCGCCGCCGAGCCGGCCGAGCAGGCGATGCGGCCCGACCTGGACTGGGTCGCTCAGGCGCAGGGCCGCGACCGCGGCCTGCTCCGGGTCGGTCGACATGACGCGATCTTCTCCTCGGCCCGGACCATGCCCACGCCGAGCTCCACGGGCCGAAAACTCCCGCCAGTACTGGGCGTCGCGGTGACAAATCGTCCCGATCGTAGCGAGCCCACGCCTGTCCGCCCGTGGTCGTCGACTTTCCGACCTCGACAAACGCTGCGGGGCTGTGGACTACAGCGGTTGTCCACAGCCGCGCACCGCGGGGCCGCCGACCCGGACGGATGGCCGTAGGGTAGCGAAATGACCTTGCCGCCCGACCCCGAGGGGCGTCCCGCCGAGCCGTCGGACGCTCCCGTCGCAGCCGTCGGCAGTGCCGCGGCGCAGGTCCTGCGGCGGGTCTTCGGCTACGAGTCGTTCCGGTCGGGCCAGCGGGAGATCATCGAGCACGTCGTCGACGGCGGCGACGCGCTGGTCCTCATGCCCACCGGCGGCGGCAAGTCGCTGTGCTACCAGATCCCCGCCCTCGTCCGCCCGGGCACGGGGATCGTGGTGTCCCCGCTCATCGCCCTCATGCAGGATCAGGTCGACGCGCTGCGGGCGCTCGGCGCGCGGGCCGGCTTCCTCAACTCCACCCAGGACCTCGACGAGCGACGGGCGGTCGAGGCAGCCTTCCTCGCCGGCGAGCTCGACCTGCTTTACCTCGCGCCGGAGCGGCTGCGCGTCGAGGCGACGCTGCGCCTGCTCGACCGGGGCTCGATCGCGCTGTTCGCGATCGACGAGGCGCACTGCGTCGCGCAGTGGGGGCACGACTTCCGGCCCGACTACCTGATGCTGTCGATGCTGCACGAACGCTGGCCGAGCGTGCCGCGGGTCGCCCTCACCGCGACCGCCACCCCGGAGACACACCGTGAGATCACCACCCGGCTGGGTCTGGCGGACGCCTACCACCACGTCGCGGACTTCGACCGGCCGAACATCCAGTACCGCATCGTGCCGAAGAAGGAGCCGAAGGCGCAGCTGCTGCACCTGCTGCGCACCAAGCATCCCGGCGACGCGGGCATCGTCTACTGCCTGTCGCGGGCGTCGGTGGAGAAGATCGCCGAGTTCCTGGCCGGCCAGGGGATCCCCGCGCTGCCGTACCATGCGGGGCTCGACTCCCGTGTCCGGGCCGAGCACCAGGCCCGTTTCCTGCGCGAGGACGGCATCGTCATGGTCGCGACGATCGCCTTCGGCATGGGCATCGACAAGCCGGATGTCCGTTTCGTCGCCCATCTCGACCTGCCGAAATCCGTCGAGGGGTACTACCAGGAGACCGGGCGTGCCGGTCGGGACGGCCTGCGCTCCACCGCCTGGCTGGCCTACGGCCTGCAGGACGTCGTCCAGCAGCGTCGGCTCATCGACGCCTCCCCCGGCGACGCGGCGCACCGCCGCCGGCTCGGCACCCATCTCGACGCCATGCTCGCCCTGTGCGAGACGGTCGAGTGCCGCCGCGTCGGCCTGCTCGCCTACTTCGGTCAGCGCGGCACCGCGGCCTGCGGCAACTGCGACACCTGTCTCGAACCACCGCAGTCCTGGGACGGCACAGTCGCCGCCCAGAAGCTGCTCTCCACCGTGCTGCGCCTCGACCGGGAGCGCCATCAGCGCTTCGGTGCAGGCCACATCATCGACATCCTGCTCGGCCGGTCGACGCCCAAGGTCACCCAGCATCACCACGACACCCTGACCGTCTTCGGCGTGGGCGAGGATCTGCGCGAGCTCGAATGGCGCGGGGTCGTGCGCCAGCTGCTGGCCCAGGGGCTGCTCGCTGTCCAGGGCGAGCACGGCACGCTGGCGCTCACCGAGGCCAGCGCCGACGTGCTGCGCGCAACGCGCACGGTCGCGCTGCGCCGCGAGCCCGAGCGGGTCGCGAGGTCGAGTGCCCGCTCCGACGGTGACGTCGCGGGTCAGGGCGCGGGCCAGGGTGGGGGCCGGAGCCGGCGCGCCGCACCGGTGGAGCTGCCGGCGCAGGCGGCGCCGGTGTTCGAGAAGCTGCGGGCGTGGCGCGGCGTCACCGCGAAGGAGCAGAGCGTCCCCGCCTACGTGATCTTCCATGACGCGACGCTGCGCGAGATCGCCACCCGGATGCCGACGACCCTCACCGAACTCGCCACCATCAGCGGCGTCGGCGAAAACAAGCTCGCCAAATACGGCCAGCAGCTCCTCGACGTCCTCGCCGACGCCGCCGAGGCACCCGAACCGGACTAAGCGGAGAACCATTGCATGGCCTGCTCCTTGGCTCGGGATGAACGGAAATCCGGGCAGGACGCGAAAGTATCCCCGCCATCCCCGCCATCCCGAAAAACGCACGAAGGACATGGCGGCCGCACGCGGAGCGGTACGCGCAAAATCGCGGTGCCGCGGAGTGAGCCATTCCCGG
>NZ_CADCWT010000329.1 GCF_902806485.1 Candidatus Frankia alpina
CGGGACGCGCCGCGTCGTGAGCACGGCCGGCGATCGGCCGGGCGGCCGGGCGGCCGGGCCGGACCACAGCCGTGGTAATCGTCTCAACGTCCGTCATGGACAGGCGGCGGTCCCAGGTGAAACAACCTCGGGTAGACCGAAGCGAGAACGAAGGGGGAACGGGTGGCGCCCACGGTGAGATCCAACCCGCTGCGGGATCCACGTGACCGCAGATTGCCCCGGCTGCCGGACGCGAGCGCCCTCGTGGTGTTCGGTGCGACCGGCGACCTGGCCCGCAAGAAGCTGATTCCCGCCGTCTACGACCTGTTCAACCGCGGGTTGCTGCCGCCCGGGTTCGTGCTGCTCGGATTCGCGCGCAGGGACTGGTCGGACGGCGACTTCGCCGAATTCGCCCGAGAGTCCGCCGAGAAGGGGGCGCGTACCCCGTTCCGGGAGGAGGTCTGGGACCGGCTGGCCGGCTCCGTCCGCTTCCTGCCGGGCTCCTTCGACGACGACGCGGCCTTCGACCGGCTCGCCTCGACGCTGGCGGACCTGGAGCACTCCCATGGCATCGGGGGCAACGCCGCGTTCTACCTGTCCGTCCCGCCCTCGGCGTTCCCGGTCGTGCTCAAGCAGATGCAGCGCACGAGCCTGTCCTCGGCGGCGGCCTCGGGCGGCTGGCGCCGCGTCGTCATCGAGAAGCCGTTCGGGCACGATCTGGCCTCGGCCCGCGACCTCAACGCCCTGGTCGACGACGTGTTCACCCCCTCGGGGGTGTACCGGATCGACCATTACCTGGGCAAGGAGACGGTGCAGAACCTGTTCGCGCTGCGGTTCGCGAACAGCCTGTACGAGCCGATCTGGAACTCGCAGTTCGTCGACTCGGTGCAGATCACCATGGCCGAGGACGTCGGCATCGGCACCCGCGCCGGCTTCTACGACGAGACCGGCGCCGCCCGCGACGTGCTCCAGAACCACCTGCTTCAACTGCTCGCCCTCACCGCGATGGAGGAGCCGGTCAGCTTCGGCCCGGAGACGATCCGCACCGAGAAGCTCAAGGTGCTGCGCGCCGTCTCGCTGCCCGCCGACCTTGCCCGCTTCGCCGTGCGCGGCCAGTACGAGCAGGGTTGGCTCGCCGGGGAACGGGTTCCCGGCTATCTCGACGAGAAGGACATCCCGCCGGATTCCCGGACGGAGACGTTCGCCGCGGTGCGCTTCGGCATCGAGACCCGCCGCTGGGCCGGGGTGCCGTTCTACCTGCGGACCGGCAAGCGGCTACCCCGACGGGTCACCGAGATCGCGATCGTGTTCAAGAAGGCACCGCACCTGCCCTTCGACCAGACCGACACCGCCGAGCTCGGCAACAACCAGCTGGTCATCAGGGTGCAGCCCGACGAGGGCGTCACCCTGAAGTTCGGCTCCAAGGTGCCGGGCTCGGCGATGGAGGTCCGCGACGTCGCGATGGACTTCCTGTTCGGCGAGGCGTTCACCGAAGCGCTCCCCGAGGCCTACGAGCGGCTCATCCTCGACGTGCTGCTCGGCGACGCGACGCTGTTCCCGAACAACGCCGAGGTCGAGGAGTCCTGGCGGATCATCGACCCGCTCGAGGAGTACTGGGCGAGCACGACCCCGCACCGCTACCGGGCCGGCAGCTGGGGGCCGGCGGCGGCGGACGAGATGCTCGCCGCTCACGGCCGCCGGTGGCGGCGGCCGTGAGCGGGCCCGCCCGTCGGCGCCCAGCCGGCGTCCACCCACTCCTGCGGACGGATAGGAGCCCCTCGTGACCACGCTGTGGGACACCACCGGTTCTGAGGTGGTCAAGGCCCTCTCCGCCGAGCGGCGGGCGGCCGGGGCGTTGGCCTTCGGCCTGGCGCTCACCCTCGTCGCCGTCGTCGACGAGAAACACGTCAGCGAGGCGGAGGGCGCGGCGACGCTCGCGGCCTCCGCCCACCCGTGCCGGCTGCTCATCGTCGTGCGCCGGCAGATCGAGTCGCCGCACCCGCGGCTGGACGCCGAGGTCTCGATCGGCGGCCGGCTCGGCCCTGGTGAGGCGGTTGTCATGCGGATGTCGGGGCGCCTGGCGCTGCACGCCGAGTCGGTCGTGCTGCCGCTGCTCGCCCCGGACGCCCCGGTCGTCACCTGGTGGCACGACGAGCCGCCGACCCGGATCGCCCACGACCCGCTCGGCGTCTTCGCCGACCGCCGCGTCACCGACGTCACCGCCGCCCCCGAGCCGCTGTCCGCGTTGCTCCAGCGGGCGGCGGACTTCGCCCCGGGTGACACGGACCTGTCGTGGACCCGCCTGACGCCGTGGCGGACCCTGCTCGCCGCGGCGTTTGACACGGTCACCGACACGCCGGACTCGGCCGTGATCACCTCCGGGCGGGCCAATCCGAGCGCCCAGCTGTTCGCCGGCTGGCTGAAGAACAAGCTCGGCATCCCCGTCACCGTCGAGGAGGTCGGAACCCGCCCCGACGTCACGAAGGTAACCGTGTCCCTCGACGGGTCCGAACTCGCGATCGCCCGGACCGACTCCCGCACGGCGACGATCTCCCGGTCCGGCTATCCGGACCGGGTGCTGCCGCTGCCGGGACGCGGCGTCGGCGAGCTGCTCGCCGAGGAGCTGCGCCGGCTCGACGACGACGAGGTCTTCGGCGAGGCCCTGGGCACCTACAGCGGCCTGCAGAACCTCGGCGCCCGCTCGCCGCACCGCGAACACATCTGGCGTGACCCGATGGACAAGTCCCTGACGGTCGCCGGCACGGCCCCGCCCTCCGGCGAGGCAAACGCCGCCCAGGCCGGGGCCACCCCGACCGGGGCCGCTCAGACCGGGGCCGCCAAGACCGAAGCCACCAAGACCGGGGCACCGTCCTCTGCCGGGAGCACTGCGACCGTCGGCCGGTCGGGTTCCACCGCCCGGCCGGGGCGGCCGAAGGCCGGCGGGGCATGACGGCGGAGCCGCAGCTCGTCCCGCACCGCGACGCCGGCATCCTCGCCCGCGCCGCCGCCGCCCGGCTGATCACTCGCCTGATCGACGGGCAGGCCGCCCGCGGCGAGGCGTCGGTCGTCCTCACCGGCGGCGGCATCGGCATCGCGCTGCTGCGCGCGGTCCGGACCAGCCCTGCGGTCGACGCGGTGGACTGGTCCAAGGTCGACATCTGGTGGGGCGACGAGCGGTTCGTCGCCGCGGACTCGCCTGACCGCAACGATCGGCAGGCCCGCGAGGCACTGCTCGAACACATCCCGGTGAACCCCAGACGGGTGTTCCCTATGGGCCATCGCGCGGCCCAGACCGCCGGCGGCGTCGCCGAGGGCGGCTATGCCGACCCGGAGTCCGCTGCGGCGGCGTACGCAGCCCTTCTCGCCGGCCGCGCGGCGCCGGGCGCGGTGTTCCCCGTGTTTGACGTGGTGCTGCTCGGTCTCGGCCCAGAGGGGCATGTCGCGTCACTGTTTCCGAACTCGCCGGCCATCGTGGCCACGGAACCGGTGGTGGCCGTGCACGACTGCCCGAAGCCGCCGCCGGAACGCGTCTCCCTGACGCTGCCGACGATCCAGTCCGCCCGCGAAGTGTGGGTGGTCGTCGCGGGCGAGGAGAAGGCCGAGGCGGTGGCCGCGTCGTTCTCCGGAGCCGGGCCGATCGACGTCCCGGCGACCGGCGCCGTCGGCCGCGAACGCACCCTCTGGCTGGCCGACCGGGCGGCCGCCTCCCGACTGCCGACCCGCGGCTGAGCCGCCGGCGGGGCCCGGGATGGCCGAGGCGGCCGGGATGGCAGGGACCGCCGCTCAGGCCAGGATCCGGGTCTTGCCGCGTTCGAACTCGACGTCGCTGATGATGCCCTGGTCGCGTAGGTCCGCGAGCTTGCCAAGTTCGTCGGCGTTGCTTGCTGGGGCCGCGGCCCGCTCGAGGTACGCCCGCCACGCCCGCTCGTCGCGCTCCGCGGCAGCGCGGCTGCGCTCGTGCATGCTGCCGCCGCGGACGATGAGGTAGGCGATCACACCGAGCCAGGGCAGCACGACGATCACAGCGGTCCAGGCCGCCTTCGCCCAGCCGGACAGATCCGGACTGCGAAACACATCGGTGATCACCGTGAACAGCAGGAACAGCCACAGGACGAAGGCAAAGAACCAGACCATGTAGAGAAACACGCTCAGCAGGGGGAAGTCGGGATCCACCGCGGCACCTCCAGTCAGTACCGTCGCCCCGGTCCCGGGGCACGGTCACCGACCCGCGCGGGGGCTTGCGGGCCGAGACCCGGGTCATACCCGCCCGCGACCGCCCCGCCATCGCCCCCGGTCACCCATCGGGGGTGAAAGCGTCCGCCACGCGATGACCCGGAGCGGGCGGGACCTGGCCGTCTACACCCCGGGGCAGCTACCGCCCGGCGGCGACGCCTTGGTGGGCATGGCCTGGCTGCTGGGCCGGCTACTTGGTGGGTGGGCG
>NZ_CADCWT010000330.1 GCF_902806485.1 Candidatus Frankia alpina
CGACGTGGGCCCCGCCGGTGCGTAGCGCGATCGGCGCTGCGCACCGAATTCCCGACGTTCGCCCCGCCCGAGGCCGGGCGCGACCGACCGGACAGGCACTGCCAGGCAGGTCATCCACCCTGCGGACGGCCGGCCACACCGATGCCGCCGTCCGCGCCGGTGAGATGTCCCACCAGCGCGGTGTCACCCGGCGGTGCGGCCACGGGCGGCGGGCCGGCCTACTGCCCGAGCAGGCGCGCGACCGTCATGAAGAAGTCGTCGATGTGGCGCACCACAGCCACGAACCGCTCGAAGTCGACCGGCTTGGTGATGTAGGCGTTGGCGTGCAGGTCGTAGCTGCACAGCACGTCCTCCTCCACCGCTGAAGTGGTGAGCACCACCACCGGGATCCGCCGCAGCCGCTCGTCGGCCTTGACCTCGCGCAGCACCTCCCGCCCGTGTTGAGGTGGTTGCGCAGCTTGTGGTCCTCGAAGGCCTCCCGGGTCATCAGCACGTCCCCGGGATCATCCTCGACGAGAAGCACCTCGACCGGGACGAGCGGTTCGCTCACGATGACCCTCCGGATGGCCTTGCGTTGCTGGGCGCGGGGACAGGGGCAGACGGTGCCGATGTGGACGGTGTGGGTGCGGACGTCGGGGCGAGCAACGACCGCTTCGGCAGCGTGAACCGGAAGGTCGTGCCGTGGTCCACGGTCGCGTCCAACCAGATCCTGCCGCCGTGAAACTCGACGATCTTGCGGCACAGGGCCAGCCCGATGCCCGTGCCCTCGTACACGTCCCGGCCATGCAGGCGCTGGAAGATCACGAAGATCTTCTCTCCGTACTCCGGGTCGATGCCGATGCCGTTGTCCGCGCAGGCGAACTCCCAGTCCGCTTCCCGCTCGATGGCGCTGACATGCAGGCGCGGCACCTCATCGCCGCGGAACTTCAGCCCGTTGCCGATCAGGTTGGTCAGCAACTGGGTAAGCAGCACCGGATCACCCCGCACGACGGGCAGCTCGTCCGCGGTGACCTCGGCCTGCAGGCTCTCGATCGACAGAGACAGGGTGGTCGTGGCCCGACTGAGGACGTCACCGAACGCGATGCCGACGAAACCTTCGGTGCTTCGTCCGACTCGGGAGAACGCGAGCAGGTCGTTGATGAGCTGCTGCATCCGCTTGGCGCCGTCGACGGCGAAGGCGATGTACTGCGCGCCCCGCTCGTCGAGCTTGTCGCCGTAGCGCCGCTCCAGCAGCTGGCAGAAGCTCGCCACCTTCCGCAGCGGCTCCTGCAGGTCGTGCGAGGCGACGTAGGCGAACTGCTCCAGGTCACGATTGGACCGCTGCAGCACCTCGGCCTGCGTCTCCAGCGCGGTGCGCGCCGCCCGCGCGACCCCCAGCTCACCCAGGAGCTGCTGGCGCATCGACTCCACGTCCGCTGGCCAGCGCCACCATGTCGGGTGGGCCAGTGGGTTCGACGACGTGATCGAGATGGCCGGAGGCGACGGTGCGCGCGTCGCCGGCCACCTGCTCGATCGGCCGGGTGACCCAGACCCGCAGCGCCCGCGCGATCGCCGCCAGCAGGACGACCAGGACCAGCGCGCCGATCGCCAGGGCGAGAACGAGGAAGTGCAACGCGGCGCCGACGTTGTCCCGAGCCTTGATCGCCTTCACCCGCAGCGCCGACTCCAGGTCGTCGGACGCGGCGCGGACCGCGTCGAAGCGCCGCTTGCCGAGTTCCGGTGACAGCAGCGTTGCCGCCTTCGGCCCCTGGCTGCGGACCACGTTGATGGCCGGGTCGGCGTAGTCGCGATGCCAGGCCCGGATCCGATCCTGCAGGGTGGTCAGCTTCCCGAACAGGTCGGGCCGTTTGGCAAGCCGCTGTTGCAGGTTCGCGAGCTGGGCACTCTCCTCGCGGCAGCCGGCGTTGTAGGGCTCGAGGAAGTCATCGCGGCCCTGGAGCAGGTAGCCGCGCATGCCGGTCTCCTGGTCGACCAGGCTGCTGACGAGTTGCGCGGAGCCCAGCAGGGCCGGGGCGATGACGTCGGTGAGCGGGCCGCCGTTGCGGGCCTCGACCCTGTCGATGAGGCTGTCAAGCAGGCTGTCCGGCCCGTCCGGGGGCCACAACTTGGCGATTTCGGGCAGCACGCCTTCCCACCCGCCCGGTCCCTCCCGCCCCTCCAGCAGGCCGTCGGTCGCGAGCAGCAGCACCCATCGCGGACCGAGCTCGACCAGCGCCTCCTCGGTGAGGTCCTCGTCGAGGATGCCCAGCGCCGGCCCGACGACGTCGCCGGGCAGCACGTGGAGCGTCCCGTCGGGGGTGGACACCATGTCGTAGAAGTCACCCCCGAGCAGCGACTGCTGCCGGCCGGGCCGGTAGCGGGCGGCGTGGCGCAACCGACGGTCGTCGTAGAGCGGACGAGGCAGCAGTCCGCGTTCGAGCCGGGCCCGCTCGTCCGCCTGCAGCTCCGACTCGCGTAGCGCCTGCGCCGCGGTGTCAGCCCGCTTGCGCTCGATTGCATGGCTCACGGCACGCACCAGATCCCGACCGTCGACCTGGCCCTTGACGAGGTAGTCCTGGGCGCCTGCGGCGACCGCCTGGGCACCCCGGTACTCATCGACCATGCCGGTGAGCACGACGACCGGCGCGCCCGCCTCCACCGCCAGCAGCCGACGCAGTGCCGAGAGACCCTCGCCGTCGGGCAACCCGAGGTCCAGCAGCACGCAGGCGACCTGCTCGCTGCGGCGGACCGCCTCGGCCACGGTGCGCACTCGGGTCAGCCTGACCGGCGCCGCCACCTCGTCGAGCAGCTCGGACACCAGGTAGGCGTCCGCATCATCATCCTCGACGAGGAGTATCGGCCAGACCACATCTGCCGGTTCAGTTCCTGGCACCCGGGCTGCGGTGCTCTCGCTTCCTGACACGTCTCCTCGGCAGTGCACGACACGCGGGCCATTTAGGTTAAACGGCGCCCGAGCCGGCGGAAGACTGGCCGGGCGACCACACCAGGCCCGCGGCAGGCGGGCGCGGCGGCCTCAGCGGCGCAGTCCTCTCCCGCGGGCGGCGGAACGCTCCGGCTCGGACGAGGACCGGTCGGCCGCCGACGCGGACTGATCCATCGCTGGCCATTCGGAAGCGGGCGCGATGGGCCGGCCCAGCAGGTACCAGCCCCACAGCCCGGCGGGCGCGGGAGCCCGCACCGGGGCTCCGGCCACCTCACGCGCATCCATGACGTCGAGCAGGTGGTCAAAGCTGCCGAGGAGACGGATCGCCAGGCTGCCGCCGAAGATCCCGCCGTGCCCGAGATGCGGGTGAGGCCGGGTCGGCGCGTGGCGCATGGCGTCGGCGAAGCGGTCGAGCAGATGCCGGCGCTCGTCGTTGGAGAGCCGTTCGGTGAGCTCACGCAGCAGCTCGTCTTCCTCCTTCTCGTGCTCGGCGAGCAGCGCCGCGAGGTCCCGGCGCAGGCTCGCCACGGTGTTCGCCGGGTGATTGAGGTCTCCCTGCACGTACTGCTCGATGCCGCGCATCACCGACGAGCACTGGCGGGCCAGCCGGCCCAGCTCCGCGACCCGCGCCCGCCCCCCCGGCACCCGGCGGGCCATCTCCGGATAGACGACGGCCTCCATCGCGCTGAGATGGGCCGAGACGGCCGCCACCGCCGCGTCGCTGGCATGCAGCACCTGGCGGGGATCGCTGGGCGGGCCGTCCGCGGCACCGGCCGCGTCGCCGCCGCCGCGGGAGAGCTCGATGAGATGGACAGCGTCCGCATGCGCTGCGTCCACCAGGGTCGTCAACGTCTCAGCCATGATCACCTCGCCCATAACGGGTCGATACCTAGCGGAGAGCTACCAGTCCTGTGAAGCTACGCCTTCGCGACCGGGGGCGCATCCCGATAACCCTCACGCAGCGGTACCGATAGCACCACAAAAGGTGCCGGTCGGTCACGCCGATGCCTACCGTAAGGTAGGATTCCACTACTATTGGGGGCATGGTTGGCAGTAGTGTCCCCGTGGCCCGAGACCAGGCAGTCTTCGCCGCCCGCTCGCGCCTCGCCGATGTCCGTCGCCGGTTCCTCGGCCATGACCTTCCGCCCCTGGGCACCCTGATCGTTCGTCATCAGGTGGCGGTCCCGGACGGGGCTGAATGGCCCTGGGCTCGGGTGTCCAGCTGGCCTCACGCGACCCTGTTGAACGGACGCAGTCTGAACGACGGGGCGCACCCGTCGGTGGCGCACATCCGGATGGGCCGGCCCCTGCGCATCCGCAGCGCCGACATCGTCGACTGGGCGATCATCGACGCCCGTGGCGAGATCGCCGAGGGCGCCTGGACCCGCCGGCTGCGGGCCCCGGCGGACACGACCCGCTGAGCGGCCCCAGCCTGGTTGGGCGCCC
>NZ_CADCWT010000331.1 GCF_902806485.1 Candidatus Frankia alpina
CGTTTCATCACCGCCCTGCGGGCAGTCAATCCCGTCGGCGGACCGCCGCCCGGGACCCACAACTTTTTTCGCGACGCCCCCCTGGCCCGACGCGACACCCCCACCCGCGCCGCCATCCGCTCTCTGCGCACCGCCATCGACACCGCCGCGGCGACCCACCGCCTGGGACGCCGCCCTACACGCACCGGCGTGGCAGGAGGCACCGGTCTGGATCCACGGCGACCTTCTCCCCGACAATCTTCTCGCCCGTGACGGCCGGCTGCGCGCCGTCATCGACTTCGGGGGCCTTGGCGTGGGCGATCCCGCCTGCGACGTGATGGCCGCCTGGACCCTGCTGCCCGCCGAGGAACGCGAGACATTCCGGAACGTGGCCGGCGTCGACGACTCGACCTGGGACCGGGGCCGCGGCTGGGCGCTGTCCTTCGGCCTTATCGCCCTGCCCTACTACCAGGACAGCAACTCCGCCCTCGCCCGCATCGCCCGACGCACCATCGACGAGGTCCTGACCGACCACGAACGGCCGATCACCGCACCTGCTCGGTGGGACGGATCAGGATCTCGTTGACGGCGACGCGGCGCGGGCGGGTCACGATGTAGGCGATCGCGTCGGCGATGTCCTCGGCCTGCAGGGTCTCGACGCCGGCGAACACCTTCAGCGCCGGCTCGCGGATCGCCGGCCGCAGATGGTCGGTGAGCTCCGTCGCGACCGCCCCGGGCTCGACCACCGACACCCGCACGTGCCGCTCGGCGACCTCCTGGCGCAGCGACTCGGTGAAGGCGTTCACGCCGAACTTCGTCAGGTTGTACACGCCGGAGTTCGTCGCCGCCCGCCGGCCCGCCACGGAGCTGATGTTGACCAGGCCGGCCACGTTACGGGGGCCGGCGTCGGCGGCGGTGAGCAGGTGGGGCAGGGCGGCGTGCGCGACGTAGAGCAACCCCTGCAGGTTGAGCGCGACCATCCGGTCCCACTCCGCGGTGGGGGCGTCGACGATCGGGCCGAGGAGCATGACCCCGGCGTTGTTCACGACGGTGTCCAGCCGGCCGAGCTCGGCGACGGTCCGCTCGACCGCGTCGATCGCGTGGCGCTGCGAGGCCGGGGCGGGATCGTCGCGGTCGCTGCTGGCGTGTCTGCACGGTTGCTTGTCCGGGTCAGTCCGGTCCGGGTCAGTCCGGGTCGGGTCAGTCCGGGTCGGGTCGGGTCGGGTCGGGTCGGGTCGACGGTGACGTTCCGTGGCCGGAGAGGGGGCCGGGAGCGGGGTGTGCGTGGGAACGGTGCCACCTGGGTCGTTCTGTAGGGACGAACCGGGCGCCGAATCCACCAGAGGGACCCAGATAGGCGCTCTCCCACGCACCAACCCCGAACACCCCACCGCCGCCGCCACGCTCCGTAATCGCCGCCACGATCCGCGGCCCACCACCACCACGACCACGACCACCACGACTTGACGCGATCATTCAGATTCCGCGGAACCGCGCCATGCCGCCCGGCACGTTGCGGTGCGTTGTGCACGGTCCGCAGGAGTCAGACCGTGCACAACGCACCGCAATCGGCCCCGAGCCAGGGCGGGGCGATGGGCGAGCGCACGCCATGTCAGCGCGCCCGGCGGGTCAGCGCGGTAGGCGCGCCTCAATGAGGAAGCGGGTGGTGCGCGCGGTGAACGGGCCGGTCGCGCGGATTCGCTCGTGTAGCTCGGCGAGGCGCTCGCAGTACCGCTCGACGGTGAACCCGGGAACGATCCAGATCACCTTGCGCAAGAAATAGATCACGGCGCCGACGTCGCGGAACTCGGTGTGCAGCGTCTCCCTCCGCAGGTCGACGACCTCGAGGCCGGCGGCGCGGGCGGCAGCCGCCGCGCCGTCGGGATGGCGCCGGCCGCGCGCCACGGCTGGCTGCGGGCCGAGGAAGTATTCGGTCAGCTCGGCGACGCTGGCCGGCCCGACCTGCTGGGACAGGTAGCTGCCGCCGGGCCGCAGCACCCGGGCGATCTGCGGCCAGCAGGTCGCGACCGGATGGCGGCTGACGACGAGGCCGAACGTCGCATCAGCGAACGGCAGCGTGTGATCGCCGTCGGCGACGACGAGGTGGACGCCACGGGGGCGCAGCGCCGCCTTCGCCCGGGCGATGTTCGGCGGCCAGGACTCGACGGCGACCGTGCACCGGGCCAGGCGCAGCACCCCGGCGAGGACCTCACCGCCGCCGGTCTGCACATCAAGGGCCGCGTCGGCGCGGGCCATCCGCTCGCCGATCAGGCGGGCGTACCCCCACGACGGCCGTTGCTCGGTGGCCCGGCCGTCCAGCCAGGAGAACTCCCAGCCGTCGACGGGCACCGCCGCGGCCTCGGCGACCAGCTCCTCAAACCCGCGCGGCATCGCCCCATCGTGGCAGACCGCTCCACCGGTGGCGACCGAGTTTCTGCCGGCGACCGATCGCGCCCTCCGCCGGCCTCTAACCGGACCGGCGGACCGGCGGACCCTCGGACCCGCCGGCCCCGACCGGCGGGCCGGCAGCCGGCAGTGCGGTCAGTCGCGGCGCAGCGCGGCGATGATCGGGGCGAACGCCTCCAGAGCGAGCTGCAGGACGGTGAGGTAGGTGATGCCGAACCGGTCGCGCAGGCCGCGCACCTGGTCGGCGATCTGTTCGACGGTGCCGGCCAGCAGCGTCGGGACCGTGAGGATCTCCTCGGCGCTCAGGTGAGGCAGCCGGGGCACCCACGCCGCCAGCGCCGCCGCCCGGTCGTCGGTGACCGTGACGGCCTGGAGGAGCAGGTTGCGCTCCACCTCGCCGGCCCGGTAACCGGCGGCCTTGTCGAAGAACGCGATCCGCTCGGCGAACGCCTCCCCGGACAGCGGCCGCTGGTTACTCGGGTTCGCCGGGTCGAAGGCGGCGGCGGTGAACGCGGCGATGTCCGCCCGGCGCGCCGCAAGCCTGAGCATCCGGTCCCCGTTGCCGCCGACGACCAGCGGCACCGGCTGCTGCACCGGCCGCGGTGCGGCGGCGGGATCGGCCAGGGCTCCGTACACCGCGTCGATGACCCGCTCGAGGGTGTCGACGCGGTCCTTCACGGTGCCGAACGGGATGCCGGCGGCGGCGAACTCCTCGGCCACGTAACCCGTGCCGACGCCCAGCTCCAGCCGCCCGGCCGTCAGCATGTCGGTGGTCGCGACGTCGCGGGCCAGCAGCGCCGGGTTGTGGAAGGCCGCGTTGAGGACGAAGGTGCCGAGCCGCAGGCCGGTGGCGGCCCCGGCGGCGACCAGCGTGGGGAACGGCGCGGGCAGCCCGAGGTGATCCGGGACGAGCAGCACGTCGTAGCCGAGCTCCTCGGCCCGGCGGGCGGCCGCGGACCACTCCCCCAGCGCCGAGACCGCAAGCATGTTCACCCCGAACCGGAACGGCCGCAACGGTTCCCTCCCCTGTGTGTCCCTCATGGCCCGCGCCTGCACACCGATCGGCAGCGTCACCGGGACCTTACTTCGTCGGCAACCTTTCATGATCGTCATCTGCTGTAAGCCGACAGGGACATCCGCCGCATCGACGGCGGAACCGACCTGTAGCGGGCGGGGCCGGTGTTCTATAGGCCCGTGACAGCGACCCGGCTCAGCCGTCAGCGACCGCGGGTACGACGGCTGCGCGTCATCGTCGTCGCTGCCGTCGCCGTGGCCGGTGCCGCCGCCACCCCGGTCGCCGTCACTGAGGCGCTGCACTGGCGAGCGTCGCGCCAGCTCCGCGGCCGCCCGACCGGACGGGGCGCGCAGGCGGTCGTCGTCCTCGGCTTCCCGTCGACCCGCGCGGGCACCCTGCACCCGCTCCAACGCTGGCGCACCGAGATCGGCGTGCGTTCACTCGCCCCGGGCGCGGACAGCTGGATGATCTTCACCGGTGGTGGTCCGCCCGGCGCGGTGACCGAGGCGGAGGCCATGGCCAGGTACGCACGCGAGACCCTCGGCGTGCCCGCGGAGAAGATCCGGCTGGAGACCGCGGCCCGTAACACCTGGGAGAACATCACGTTCGCGCTGCCGTTCGTCGAGTCGGCGGCCACGATCGCGATCGCCTCGGATCCGCTGCATGCGGCGCGCGGGCGCCGGTACCTGCACCGGATACGGCCCGAGCTCGCCGCCCGGGTCGTGCCCGCCGACGACTACCGGTTCCTCGACCACTGGTGGCTGAAGCTGCCCATCGCCGGCTACGAGATCGCCCGGGCGGTGCTGCGCGCGGCCCAGCGCCACGCACCGGCCCGTCCAGTTCGTAGAGTCGCGCT
>NZ_CADCWT010000332.1 GCF_902806485.1 Candidatus Frankia alpina
CCGCGAGACCGGGACCGGGCGGAATCCACTCCAGTCCGACCCGGTGAATCAAAGATCAGTACTGCTCCTACGGGATCAATCCGGACCACGTCGGCCTGCTGCTCGCCCATGGCATGCGGTTCAGTGGGGTGGACGAGTCCGGCGACGTCCGCATCCTCGAACTGCCCGGCCACCCCTTCTTCCTGGCGACGCTGTTCCAGCCGGAGCTCGGCTCGGACGCCAGCCGTCCGCATCCGGTCATCCGCGGCTTCACTGAGGCCGCCGTGGCGATGGCCGCAGCCCGCCGCGCGACGGCGCGGGTCACGCCGCGACCGCTGGGCTGAGCCGAGCCGCCGACCTCGCCAGGCCCGGTACCTGCGATCGGTGCCGCCCGAGACGCCAGCGCCGTCCTCCGCGCTGTGGTGCTCCGTCCCCGATGTCCTGCTCGGCCGTGTGTTAGCGGCTGCGGGCTGGGGATGAGCGTTGCATCCGACACCGACGTCAGCCGGGAGGCAACATGGCCAGCACGGTACAGGAATCGATCGAAGTCCACGTCCCGATTCGCACCGCTTACAACCAGTGGACCCAGTTCGAGTCCTTCCCGAACTTCATGGACGGTGTCGAGTCCATCGCGCAGCTCGACAACACCCACACCCACTGGAAAATCAAGGTAGGTGGGCAGGAGCGCGAGTTCGACGCCACAATCACCGAGCAGCTGCCCGACGAGCGGGTGGCGTGGAAGAGCACCGAAGGCACCACCCATGCCGGCGTGGTGACCTTCCACCGGCTTGCGGACGACGAGACCCGGGTGACGGTCCAGATGGACTGGAAGCCCGAGGGGCTCGCCGAGAAGGCGGGTGCCGCCGTCGGCCTGGACGACCGGCGGGTCAAGGCCGACCTCAAGCGGTTCAAGTCGTTCATCGAGCATCGCGAGACCGAGACCGGCTCCTGGCGCGGTGAGGTGCCCCGGCCCGACGCCGCCGGGCCTGCCGGCAGCGCGGGCGGCTACCGCGAGGGTCGGGCGCCGGACGACAGGTCCGTCGGCACTCCGGGCGCCTCGGGCTTCCCCGGTTCGGGTGGTTCTTCGGGCGCGCCCGGCAGCGGCGGCGCGCCGTACACCCCCGGGCCGGGCGGTGCGGCCGGTGGCCGGGCCTCGGGCGCCCAGGACCGGACTCCGGGAAGCCCCGCCGGCGGTTGGTGACCGCCGCGCAGCGGTGAACAACGAGCAGCGGTGAACAACGAGCGGTGTGGCCGGTCCTCTTACTGGACCGGTCGCGCCGCTCGTTCGCTTCCAGGCCCACCCGGCACCGTTCCCCGCGCGCCCCCGCCCGTTGGGAGGTGACGGGTAGGTAACAACCTTCCGCCCACCGGACATGGCTCCGCGGGACCGGCATAGGTTTCGATCCACCGCCCCCGCCGGCGTGTGATAGTCCGAACGTCGGGGCGGTGCATCCGGCCGTGCCGCGAGGAGGAAGGACGTCGATGCGGGACCTCCGTTCCCTACCCAAGGGGCATCTGCACCTGCATTTCGAGCTGGGGATGCGGCCGGCGACGCTTGCCGATCTCGCCGCCTCCGCGGGCATCCCGACCCCTCGTACCAGCGGATTCACCGAATTCGCCGGCTTCAGCGACGTGATCGGCGGGATCCTGCCGGCCTTCCGCCGGCCGGCGGACTTCGAACGGCTGATCGACGAGATGGTCAGCGACGCGGCGGACGAGGGCATCGTCTACCTCGAGCCCAGCTTCTGGCCGTACGCCCACCTAGGCGTGTTCGGCAGCGCCGAGGCTGCCTGGGAGACCGTGCTGGCCCGATCGGAGCAGGCAGGCGCCCGGTACGGGGTGACGGTTCGCTGGATGGCCGCGGTGGACCGCGTCTACGACTCCCCCGAACAGGCGGTGGAGGTGGCCCGCACGGCCCTTGGCCACGCCGACCGGGGAGTCGTCGGCCTCGGGCTGCACAACGACGAGAACGGCTGGCCGCCGGAGCCGTTCGCGGCGGCGTTCCGGCTCGCCCGGGAGGGCGGCCTGCTGTCCACCCCGCACGCCGGCGAGCTCGACGGCCCGGAGTCGGTGCGTGGCGCCATCAAGGCCCTGGGTGCCGACCGTCTGCAACACGGCATCCGGGCGATCGAGGACCCGGCACTCGTCGACGAGCTGCTCGACCATGCCACTTGCCTGGACGTCTGTCCCACCTCCAACCTGTTGCTGTCGGTGGTGCCGTCGATGGCCGTGCACCCGCTGCCGGCGCTGCTGCGCGCCGGGGTGCGCTGCTCCATCAACGCGGACGATCCGCTGCTGTTCGGCCCCACCTGTCTGGAGGAGTACGAGCTGTGCCGGCGTGAGCTCGGCCTGTCCGACGAAGACCTGGTGGCCTGCGCGCGTAGCTCGGTGCTCGCCGGCGCGGCCCCGGAGCTGGTGCGGACGGCAGCCCTAGCCGGTATCGACGCCTGGCTCGCGGTGCCGGCCCCGCTGACGGTGCCGGCCCTGCTGACCGCGCCGGCCGCGGGCTGAGCCGGGCGCACGCGGACGCCCTGGTACGCCCGATGCTTGGAAGCGGCCCGGCGGCGGGTGACCGGCCGCGGCGGGTGGTCATCGCGCCCGACTCGTTCAAGGGTTCGGCGACCGCGACGGAGGTCGCCGTGGCGCTCGGGGACGGCTGGCGCTCGCGGCGACCCCACGACGAGATCGTGACGCTGCCGATCGCCGACGGCGGCGAGGGCACCCTGGACGTCTTCGCCGCCGCCGTGCCCGAATCAGTCCGCCATCCGGTGCGCGTGACCGGCCCGGACGGGCGCCGTCACGACGCCGAATGGCTGGCGCTGCCGGGGGGCGTCGCCGTGGTCGAACTCGCGCGGGCGAGCGGCCTGCCGCTGATGCTGGCCCCGGACGCCCTACGGGCTCAGACCATCGGCCTCGGTGAGGCGCTGGGGGCTGCCCTGGCCGGCGGCGCGGCGCGGATCCTGGTCGCACTGGGCGGTTCGGCCTCGACCGACGGCGGTACCGGTGCCCTCGCCGCCCTAGGGGCCCGTTTCCTCGATGCACGTGGGGTGCAGCTGCCACCGGGCGGCGGTGCCCTGACGGGGCTCGCCCGGGTGGACCTGTCGGGGCTACAGCCGCCGCCACCTCGGGGGGTGCGCTGCCTCGTTGACATCGACGCCCCCCTGCTGGGCCCCGCGGGCGCGGCTGCCGTGTTCGGTCCGCAGAAGGGGGCGGATCCCGCCGACGTCGACCGGCTGGTGGCCGGGCTGCGTCGGCTGGCCGAGCTGCTCGGTGGTGACCCGACGGCCCCGGGTGCGGGCGCGGCGGGCGGCACCGCCTACGGCCTTTCCGCGGCCTGGGGCGCCGACCTGGCGCCGGGCGTCCAGACGATCACCGAGGCGGCTGGGCTTCCCGCCGCGCTCGCCGGGGCCGGCTGGGTGGTGACCGGCGAGGGCCGCTTCGACCGGACATCCCTGGCGGGCAAGGTGGTCGGCGGGGTGCTGGCCCTGGCCCGGGCGGCGGATGTGCCCGTGCTCCTGGCCGCGGGCCAGGTGGATGCCCCCTGTCCGGAGGGTGCCGTTGCCGAGGTCGCCCTGGCCCGGCTGGCGGGGGGTGCGCAGGCCGCGATGGCCGAGCCGCTGCGCTGGCTGCGCGCGGCCGGCGCGGAGCTCGCCGACCTGGCCACGGCGCCCCCGGCCGGCGGTCCCGCCGGGGGCGGCTGAGTTCCGGGGCCGGCTGATCTCGCAGCGGGGATGCGCCCGCCCGCCCGCCCGGGCGGGCGGGCGAACGGGGACGGGACGGGTTCAGACGGTGCGGTTCATCCCGGTAAGGATGTAGCCGATCTTGCGCCAGGTGTTCGGCCCGCAGATGCCGTCGTCGGGGATGCGGCCGAACCATGGCGACGCGTAGCGCTGTAGCGAGGCGACCCGTGCGGTGGTGCGTGGCTCGTACCCGCCGTCCGGATCGATGCGGTTGGGATCATCGGTCGGCGCCTCGTGGCCGAAGATGATGTTTAGTGCGTTCTGGAGCGCCACCACGTCCGCGCCATGGTCGCCCTCGCGCAGCGTCGGCCGGCCGGTGTAGCGGTCGCGGGGATCAGACGCCGCGCCGTGGTCGCTGCCGACGGCGAGTGCCAGGATGTCGGGCCGCCCGGCGGTCGCCGGGGCAACTATGCCCGCCCCATGCCTGCCCGCCCATCCGGTGGGTGCCGAGGCCATATCCGTTCGGCGAGTCGGCGATCTCCCCTTTCCAACCGAACTCCCGCAGTAACTGGTCAGATCGTGTAGATC
>NZ_CADCWT010000333.1 GCF_902806485.1 Candidatus Frankia alpina
CGCCTTGCCGTGCAACGGCAGCACCTCGTAGCGGAGCTGGACCGGGTCGAGTTCAACGAAAGGCATGATCGTCAGTTTAGGGACGCCCCCACCCCGGGTCGCCGTGGTCATCCCCGTAGGCGTCCCAGAACCGGAGATGGTGCGGGACGTCCCTCCCCGCTGCCGACGTCAGCGGGGAGGGACGAGGCACTGGCTGCGTGCACTTCGCTGAGTGTTCGCCGTGCGACGTCGGTGAACTCGTCGGTGTTGGTGGTGTCGCTCCAGCGCTCGTAGGCGATCTTCAAGGTGAGCGCGCCGAGCTCCGCGGCCACGCGTGAGGTCAGGTCGGCGACGCCGCGGCGTCTCAGCGCGTCGGCCAGCGCCGCGGTGAGGCCGAGTCCCTTCAGCGCCTCGCGTTCCTGCAGTTCCGCGTGGGCGGCGATCACCGCCTGCCTGCGGGCGGTGAAGGCGCGACGAGCCGGGGTGAAGGCGTCCCTCCCGACCGCGTCCAGGGCATGAGCGACCGCTTCGAGCGGGGTGGCCGTGACCGGCGCCGCGGCGATCCCCGTGGCGAGAAGGTCGGTCATCGTGTCCCCGCCGAAGAGAACTTCCCGCTTGTCGGGGAAGTAGCGGAAGAAGGTGCTCTTCGTCAGCCCGGCGCGCTCCGCAATGTCGATCACTGTCGTGTTCTCGTAGCCCCGCTGCGCGAACAGGTCGAGGGCGGCGACCACGAGCCGCTCCGGTGCGTGGGGTTGCCAGCGGGCCATGGAAACAGGGTACGGAACTTGGTCCCATCACTTGTGTACGGTGATAGGACCAGGTCCCATCACCGCGTCTGCTGGAGGTCCGCCATGAGCCGAGCCGTCATCTACGAGACGTTCGGAGGTCCCGAGGTCCTGCAGGTGCGCGAGGTCCCGCAGCCGCACGCCGGCCCGGGTGAGGTCCGCGTCCGCGTGACCGCCGCCGCCCTGAATCCGATGGACTGGATCCTCTCCTCGGCGCCCGAGTGGGCGGAGCAGTTCGGCATCACCATGCCGTCGGGCTTCGGGCACGACTTCGCCGGCGTGGTGGACGAGGTCGGCGCCGGCGCCACAGGTTGCGCGGTGGGTGACCGCGTCTACGGCGGTGCGCTGGGCCAGGCCGTCGCCGACTTCGTGGTGGTCACGCCGCCGACGCAGGTGCCCGAGGGGCCCTCGCTCTCTCGCACGCCCGTGCTGCTCTCACGCACGCCGACGGGCATCAGCGACGAGGTGGCGAGCACGCTGGCGGTGGCCGGCGGTACCGCCGCGGCCGCGCTGGCGGCGATCGGCCTGCGCTCCGGTGACACCGTCCTGATCGGCGGCGCCGCCGGCGGAGTGGGCGTGTTCGCCGTGCAGCTCGCGAAGCTCGCCGGCGCTCACGTGATCGGGACCGCGTCGCAGAGCACGTTCGACTTCCTGCGGCAGCTGGGCGCCGAGCCCGTGGCCTATGGCGCCGGGCTGGCCGACCGGGTCCGGGCGCTGGCACCGGGCGGCGTGACCGCGGCGACCGACCTGTTCGGCACCGAGACGGCCGAGACGGCGCTCGCGCTCGGCGTGCCACCCGAGCGGATCTCCACCATCGCCGCCGGGCCCAACCCTCCCGGCGGCGTGCGCGCGACCGGCGGCGCCGACGCGGCCCCGGACGCCCTGCAGCGTATCACCGACGCGATTCTTGCCGGCACGATCACCGTGCCGATCGCCGCGACCTTCCCCCTCGAGCAGACCCGCGACGCCGTCACCCTGGCAGCCGAACGTCACGTCCACGGCAAGATCGTCATCACCCTGTAGCCAGGTCTTCCGCTGACCAGTCCTGCCGCATGCCCCGCCCCGTCCTCGCACTCCGAGATGCTGCCGCGGAGGTCCGGTGCACGTTGTTGCCATTCCGAATTCTGATGATCATTCTGACCCTATGCTGCGTCCATGAGTGAACCTGTGGCGTGGAGAAGCGCGACGCCAGCACAGCGCAAGCGGCTCACCGAACTGTTCACGCAGATGGCCGGGCGGGCCCTCGCCGAGGCTCTCGCCCAGGCCACCACGTTCACCATCCTTCCGCCCGGGTCGGGTGGGGATCCTGGGACGGTCCACGGAACGTTCGGTCACGACGTCCTACCGGGTACAGTTCGCGCGCGTCATTGGTCAAGGGCCTACGCCCTCCGACGGTCTCGACGGTCTGATCAGGCAGCTGGCGGATTCCCTGAAGGGTAACCGGCGGGTTCGCCGCAGGCGCCGCGTCCGTCCCCGTGGACCGGACGGCGCCGCCACCGGCGGCGGTCACCCCCGCAGGCCGGCGGTGATCAGGGCAAGCAGGCGGGGCAGCAGGTCGGCGTCGTCGGGTGCCTGTTCGCTGGCCCAGGCGGCGGCGTTGACGAGGGTGAGCAGGTCGGCGATGTCGACCTGGGCGGGGGCGCTGCCGTGGTGGTGAGCGCGGTCGAGCAGGGCGGCTCCGGCGGCGCGGATCGCGTCGTGGCAGGCAGCCAGCGCGTCGGCGGTGCGCCGGTCGCGGATGGCGGCCATCTGGGTGGCGACCAGTCCACGCATCGCGGTGGCATGCACGGCGACGACATGCAGCCAGACGGCCAACGCATCGTCAGGATCGGGATGGGTCAGCAGGTCGCGCCCGGTGGCGCACAGCGCGTCGACGTCGTCGCCGATGAGGGCGGCCAGCAGGGCCGCGAGCGAGGGGAAGTGCCGGTAGAGCGTGCCGGCTCCCACCCCCGCCCGCTGGACGATCTTGTTCAGGGATGCGTGGGCGCCCTGTTCGGTGAACTCGGCCTTGGCCGCGCCGAGCAGCTGGTCACGGTTGTCGCGGGCGTCGGCGCGCAGGCGCCGCGGCGGGCGGGACCCGGCGGTCGTCATCTGGCTCCCTCGCGTTGCTAAGGGGAGAAGCTCTCCATATCCTACCCTTGACGTAATCGGAGAACCTCTCCGATCGGATGGTTGGTCGGCCGAGGCCGGGGGAGCCCGCGGCGGACGACTTCTCGAGGCAAGGACACGGATGAACATCGGAATCACTGTGGGTGACGTTCGGGGGCCGGCGACCCTGACGGAGGTCATCGGTCAGGTCCAGACGGCCGCCGACGCGGGCTTCACCACCGCCTGGTCGGCGCAGGCCCTCGGCTGGGACGCGCTGACCGTCCTGGCCGTCGCCGGCGCGCAGGTGCCGGGCATCGGCGTGGGCACGGCGGTGGTGCCGGTGGCGCAGCGCCATCCCCTGGTGCTGGCGAGCCAGACGCTGAGCGTGCAGGCGGCGGTCGGCGGCCGGTTCACCCTGGGAATCGGCGCCGGCATCGCCATGATGGTCCGGTCCATGTTCGGCCTGCCCACCGACCGGCCCGCCCGGCGCATGCGCGAGTACCTGTCGGTGCTGCGTCCCCTGCTGGCGGGCCAAAGCGTGACCCATCACGGCGAGACGCTCACCGCGGTGGGGGCGGTGGACCTGCCGGGTGCGACGCCGCCGCCGGTGCTGCTCGCCGCCCTCGGCCCGGCGATGCTGCGCGTGGCCGGGCAGTGCGCGGACGGCACGATCACCTGGATGGCGGGCCCCAGGACACTCGCCGACCACATCGTCCCCACGATCGGTGCCGCGGCTGCCGCAAGCGGGCGTGGCATGCCTCGGGTCGTCGCCGGATTCCTGGTCTGCGTGACGAACGACGAGGCCGCCATGCGGGACCGGGTCACCGGCCAGTTCGCTCTTGCCGGGCAGGTGCCGGAGTACCGGGCGATGTTCGACCGCGAGGGCGCCGCCGGTCCCGGCGAGGTCGCCCTCATCGGCGACGAGGACGCCCTCGCCCGGCAGCTGCGCCGCCTCGCCGACGCCGGCGTCACCGACCTGCTCGCATCCCCCGTAGGCAGCGCCGACGAGCAGGCCCGCACCACCGCTGTCCTCGCCGACCTCGCCCGGTCCACCGGCCCCGACGCCGCTCGCGGAGGTGACGACCCCTCCCTCACGCCGGTGGTGGATCCGTGGAGGCCGGATTCATCCCATTAACCGCCGTTCGGATTGGGAAAAAAGAGGGTGGGACGGGCCGTGGGCGTCCCGGTCGGCTCGACGGGGGTGGCGGTGGCAGTGGGCGTCCTGGTCGGGTCAACGGCTGTCGGACCGACGGTCGGCCCACCAGCAAGCAGCGCAGCTCGCGTCTGCTGGCCAATGTACCCGTCGGGATTCAGGCCCGCTCGCCGCTGAAAGGCAATGAGCCATTCCCGGCGTCGATTTGTGAGGTTGGGTAATTGTTGCGGGGTGTGAGTG
>NZ_CADCWT010000334.1 GCF_902806485.1 Candidatus Frankia alpina
GGACCTTCGGCGACCGGCCCTGCCCCCGCCGGCCGCCGATCCGCCGGGCGGTGGCGCGCGGGCACCACGCTCCGCGCCGCCGTCCGGCGCTTCCGACCGACTCACCGCCACCGCGATGCCCACGGCCGCAACCGGCATTCCGCGGCTGCAGTGGCCGTTGCCGGGCCCGGTGGCGGTGAGTCGGACCTTCATCCGCCCGGCGACGCCCTTCGGACCCGGCCACCGCGGCGTCGATCTGCGGGGGTCGCCGGCCGGCCCGGTGCTCGCGGCCGCCGCCGAAACCGTGGCCTTCGCGGGGCCGGTAGCGGGACAGGGAGTGGTTACTGTCGATCATGGCTCCGTCCGGACGACCTACGAACCGCTGCGCCCCGCCGTGCGGGTGGGTGCCGTCGTCCGGGCTGGCGACCTGCTCGGTTGGCTCACAGCCGGCCCCCCAGGTTGTCCCACGACGACGTGCCTGCACTGGGGGCTGCTGCGCGGCGTCGAATACCTCGCCCCCCTGGCTTCCTTCCAGCGAGTTCCGCCTCGTCTGCTGCCGCTGCGCCCGCGATGATCGGGCCCCGTCCGGAGCGGTTCAGGCGCGCGGGTGCGCCTGAACGAAGGCCGCGCGAAGCCGCTCCGGGGTCACATGCGTGTAGATCTGCGTGGTGGCGAGGCTGGCATGGCCGAGAAACTCCTGGACCGAACGCAGATCGGCGCCTCCCTCAAGCATGTGCGTCGCCGCCGAATGACGCAGTCCGTGCGGCGTGAGCCCCGCCGGGACGACACCCATCTCCGCGCAGCGCGCCAGAATCCGCCGCACCGTCCGCGGATCGAGCCGCCCACCGCGCTGCCCCAGCACCAGAGCCGCTCCGCTGCGCGGTACGACGAGGAGCGAACGGCCCGAGGTCCGCCACGCGCGCAACGCGCCGGCAGCGGGCACCCCGAACGGGACACTGCGCTCTCGCCCGCCCTTGCCGTGCACCCGCAGCAGCCGCCGCTCGTCGTCGACGTCTCCGAGGTCCAGTCCGCACAGCTCGGACACCCGCACCCCGCTGCCGTAGAGCAGCTCGAGCACGAGCACGTCACGCAGTCCCAGTGCCCGCCGCACGGCTGGATCGTCATCGGCGCGCGATTGTATCTCGGCGGACCGCCGTGCCTGCGCGGCGGCCGGATTCCCCTGTGCCGGGCCCACCCCGGCCACCGCATCCAGGAGCTGGCGCGCCGCGGGGGCAGTCAGGACCTGCGGCACCTGCCGGATCGCCCGGGCGCCGACCAGCCGCGCGGCCACGTCGGTCGCCAGGAATCCGCGGCGGTTCGCATACGCCGAGAACACCCGGGCAAGCGAGGCACGCCGCGCCAGTGTTGCCGGAGCGGCACCGGCGGCGCGCATGGTGGCCAACCAGCTGCGTAGAACCCTCAGATCCAGGTCGGCGAGGTCCGGGCGCCCCTCCCGTTCCGCGTGCGCCCGCAGGTTCGCGAGATCGGCGCCATAGGCACGAACCGTTTCCGGCGACCGGTCCAGCTCCGCGACAAGGTGGCGCCGGAAGCCGGCAATTACCGCAGCCCAACCCGCTCCAGCGCCTTCGGCTGCTGCCGGTTGCGTGGCAGGCTGCGTGCTCGCCGTCCCGGCTTCCTTCAGGACGGGTGCCACCCGGCCATGCCCGAGGCCACGACCACGATGCGATGCCATGCGAGGACCGTCTCCGGACCAGGTCGCCCCGTCAAGACCGTCGAAGGTGGACGGGTGGGGAGCGAGACCGCGCGGGCAAGCCGCTGGTCCGGCTGCCCGGGCGATTCCGGACGCAGACCCGCCGGGATCGGGCCAGCGTCCGGACGAGGTTTCGGCTCAGCCGCGGCGGGACCGGGACCGCGCGTTCGAGGGCGCCCGACCAAGCGGAGTCAGCCAGTATCCGTCGGGGACGCTTTCGACCAGCCCCTCCACCGCAAGCGGTCCGAGCATGGCCAGCACCTCCTCCGGGCGCAGCCCGGTCCGCCGGGCCAACACCGACACACCGACCGCAGCGCGGGATGGCATCGCGTCGAGCAGATCCCGCACCATCGCGGACAATTCGTCCCGAGGCCCGACGGCCGTCGGTGGGCACGCGGCAAACCGGCCCATGGCCGCAATCTCCTCGGCGATGTCCTCAGCCCCGGTGACCAGTACGGTCTGCTCCCGGTGGTCGCGGAGCAACCGGTGGCCCGACGCTCGTCACGCTGGTCACCGGCCCGGGTATGGCCATCACCTGGCGGCCGAGGCGGCGGGCATGGGCGACGGTGTTGAGCGCACCGCTGCGCAGGCCGGCCTCGACCAGCACGGTCCCTCGGCACAGAGCGGCGATCAGTCGGTTCCGAGTCAGGAACCGCCGGCGGAAGGGCGGGGTACCCGGCGGGACCTCGCTGACGACGGCGCCTGTGCGAGCGACCTCGGCAAGCAACTCCACATGGGCAGCCGGATACGGCACGTCAACACCGCCGGCAAGGACCGCAACGGTCGACCCGGTCGCAGCCAACGCTCCACGGTGCGCCGCCGCATCGATCCCGAACGCCGCCCCCGACACGACCGCCCAGCCCTGCTCCGCCATCGCGAAGGCGATCTCGCCGGCGAGATGAAGACCATAGCTCGTCGCGGCCCGGCAACCTACGACGGCGACGGCCCGTGAGGCGATCTCGCGCAGGTCACCCGGGCCCCGCACCCACAGACACAGCGGGGCACCGACGGCGGAGCCGTCGCCCTCGTCACGGAGACGATCCAGCGCGTCGAGCTCGATCGGCCATTCGGAATCCTGCGGGCACAGCAGCCGGGCACCGACCCGCGACGCGGCATCCAGGTCGCGCAAGGGATCCACCCCTGGATGCGCCGCCCGCAGCTCGGCCCACGCGCGCGCCGCACCGCGCCGTCCCACCTCGACGGCCACGCGCTGATGCTCGGGCCCGAACACCCGGGTCAACGCGATCCGGGCGAGTCGCTCCGGATCCGTCTCCGCCACGCCAGCAGGCATCACCCCCACGGGGATGACGCCATCGGCCAGTCCCCCATCACCCGGCTCGGCCAGCGGGGCCACGACGTCGGCCCCGCTCACCGCCGACCGCGGTGGGACCACCGCCGCCGGTGCGGAGGGGTCGGCCCCAGGCTCAGGCAGCTCGGAAGGCCGGATAGTCGCGCTCATGCCGCCCCATCCGGGCAACCTCAGGTCCAGCGCGGCACCGAACTGCTCCGGCCCCGGCGACGCCCGCCCAGCGAGGTCGGCGAAGGTCCAGGCCAGACGGTGGACGCGATCAAGGCCACGAGCGGTGAGCAGGCCCACGTCGAAGGCCCGCTCGGCCATCGCCGTGACACTCGTGGGCAGCGGCCAGAGTCTGCGCAGCGCCGAGCCCGGTACCTCCGCGTTGACCCGCCACGGGGTTCCGGCCAGCCGGTTGCCGGACTGCGCCCTGGCTTCCGCCACCCGGGTGGCGACCTGGGCCAACGTGTCCGAGCGGCCGAGGTCGGCCTTGAGCTCTGCCCGGCTGGGAGCACCGAGTGCCACCTGGATGTCGATCCGGTCCAGCAACGGACCGGAGAGACGGGCGAGGTAGCGCCGACGCACCAGACTCGGGCACTCACAGCCCGTCGCCCGCGGCCCGCGTGCCTTCGCGCAGGGGCACGGGTTGGCGGCGAGGATCAGCTGGAACCGCGCCGGAAATCGGGCCGTTGCCCGGGCCCTGGCCACCTCGATCGTGCCGCTTTCCATCGGCTGGCGCAGCGCGTCGAGACTCTGCCGAGCGAACTCGGGGGCTTCGTCGAGGAAAAGAATCCCTCGATGAGCCTGGCTGGCCAGACCCGGGCGGATGACCACCGACCCCGACCCGACCAGCGCAGCAGGGGTTGCACTGTGATGCGGGCTCCGGTACGGGGGTCGGGTGACGAGGGGACCATCGATCGGCAGCAGACCGGCCACCGAATGCACCGCAGTCACCTCCAGCGAGGCCTCGGTGTCGAGCATCGGCAGTAGGCCGGGCAACCGGTCGGCGAGCATCGTCTTTCCGCTGCCGGGCGGCCCCTGTATGAACAGGTGATGCCCGCCCGCCGCTGCGACCTCGACGGCGAGCCGGCCCCGGGCCTGGCCGGCCACGTCCGCCAGGTCCACACTCGTCTCACCGGTTGGCGCGGGTGCGACAGGCGCCGGCGCCGCCAGCTCCGGCGGGGCCGCGTCCCAATACCGGGAACTTAGGTTCTGATCGTGTAGGTTCG
>NZ_CADCWT010000335.1 GCF_902806485.1 Candidatus Frankia alpina
GCCAATACTCCGCGTAGCAGATCGCAACCTAGAACGATCTTCCCGGGGCCCTGGGGCGGAACTCGGCGCGTTCCTGCGGGGCCGCCGAGACCGGCTGTCACCGACACAGGCCCGCATCGAGCCCTTTCCTGGCCCGCGTCGAGTGCCCGGCCTGCGCAGGGAGGAGCTCGCGGTGGCCGCCGGACTCAGCCCCGACTACTACAGCCGGCTCGAGCAGGGCCGCCAGGCGAACGTCTCACCCGAGGTTCTCGACGCGCTTGCTCGCGCGCTGCGCTTGGACGACACCGAACGTGCTCACCTGCATGACCTGGCCGCGCCCGGCCCACAGCCCCGCAGTGCCCCCGCGCGGGAACTCGCGCAACGGGCCGACCCCGGACTACTGCGGATCATGACCGCGCTCCATGACGTCCCGGTGCTGCTCCTCGACCACCGCGGCGACGTGTTGGCCCGCAACGCTCTGCTACGCGCGGTACTGGGCCGTCCGCTGGAACCGGGCTCGTCCTTCCTGCGCTACCTGTTCCTCGACCCGGTCGCCCGCGAGCGCATCGTGAACTGGGCGGTCTTCGCGCAGGCCGCTGTGGCGACGCTGCGCCTGGAGGCCGGCCGCCGCCTGCACGACCGCAAGCTGCACGCGCTCGTCGACGAGCTGCGCGCCACGGATGGCGACGTCGCGGCGTGGTGGGATGACCATGCGGTGCGCGACTACGCCTCAGTGATCAAGCTCATCCGCCACCCGGAGGCGGGCGACCTCATGTTCGGCATCGAGACCGTGTCGCCGCCCCACGAACCCGACCAGCGGCTCACGATCTACACCGTCGAGCCGGACTCGCCGACTGCCCGGGTGCTGCCGATCCTGGCCAGTTGGGACGCCGACACCGCCGACCTGTCCTGACCCAGGGTGAAGTACTGGTCACGCATTCGGTGACGGATGCCCGGCTTGTTGGCCGGCGAGGAGTTGCGCACGGCGGTGCACGTCGCGGGGGGAGCAGCGGCGGTCGAGCCGAGTCCGGAGAAGGGACTGGGCGATGTCAGGCCGGTTGGCCTGGATGGCGCAGTAGATCGTGGTGTCCTCGACGATCTCGCGCTGGGCGGCGCTGCCCCCGAGCCGCTCGACGCCGGGCAACGCGATCAGCGCGTCGGTCGCCCGGTCGGGATCACCGTGCAGGAGGTGCATCAGCGCGTCGGCCAGCGGCGCGATGGTGTCGGTGAACACCGCGCTGCCGCGGGCGGCCGCAGACCGGCGCAGTTGCGCGAGTCGGCGGCAGTCCCCCACGGCGGCGAGGGCGATGGCCGAGTGGAGCCCGACGAAGGGCGTCGGCGGATCGACGAGCAACGCGCCGGGAACGGTCTCCAACACCGGTCCGAGTTCCACCGACGTCCAGGCGCCGGCCGCGAAGCCGCGCCACAGCAGCGACGCCGAGTCGATCAGCGCCCGGACGCCGGAGACGGCCGGCGGCGAGAGCTGGGTCGAGAAACGCGCCCGGATCGCGCTGTCGTCACCGAGTGCGAGTTCGTGCAGGGCCGCGTGCCAGGAGAAGTGCGCCCGATGCGACGAATCCGACCCACAGGTCGAGATCCAGGCGTCCAACCAGGCCAGCCCTGCCTCGTGATCGCCGGTCTCGTAGTGGACGTGGGTCTTCGCGTGGACGGCGTGGCCGGCGGTCGGTTCGACGGCCAGCGCCAGCGCGGCGAGTTCGGCCGCCTCGTCCCACCGCCCCTGCTCCTGGCGGGTGAAGGCGAGCAGCCCCCGGTACCACCAGTCGTCGCGGTAGACGGCAGCCAGTCCTTCGACCAGGGCCCAGGCCTCGGCCGGGATCTCCGTCGCGCCGCTGAACGCGATGGTCGGCACGGCGATGCTGACGGCCAGGGCATCTTCCGGGTAGGCGTGGATATAGCTGAGCAGTGCCGCCGCCGAACCGGCTGCCCCCGGCTCACGGATGCGGGCGGCGACGACGTCGATGAAGCGCCGCTCACGCTCGTCGGCCCGGCCGGCGTGGCGTTGCGCGTCCCGCAGAGCCGTTTCCACGTCGACATCGGCGCCCCACTCGGCACCGAGCAGCGCCAGCGCCGCCTGCCCGAGGGCGAACTGGGGGTCGGCCGCGACCGCTTCGGCCACCAGCGTCTCGGCTCCGGACTGTACCCGCAGGATCCGTCCGAGCCCGGCGACATAGCGACCGGCCGCCTGCGGGCTGGCGGTGAGGGGCAGGCCGTAGGGGTCGCGCACCCGCCGGACGACCCGTGGCCCAGGCAGGGCGGCCACGATGGCGCGGGCGAGCGCGGCCGCCTGGCCGCGGATCTCGGGAATCGCCGTGCTCTCCCACAGCTCCCCCCGCCGGGGCGGTCCGATGGCCCAGATCGCCGGCCGGGGCCCGTCGGTCGCGACCAGCCGCCCGGACGCCTCGGTGGCGAAGCCCAGGTCCAGGCCGTCCGGGGTCGCCAGGCCGGCGGCGAGCAGGTTCATGACCAGGGGATCATGGCTGGTCCGCACGCCGGCGCCGGCACCGGTGCAGTTGACCACGGCCGCGGCGAGTACCCGAGAGCCGTCACTGAGCGAGACCTCGACGCCGGCCGCGGTGTCACAGGCGTCGACGACCTGCGCGGCGTGCACGACCAGCGATCCCTCGGCGCGGCGTTGCTCCAGCCAGGCGTGGATGGCGGGGTCGACGCGGTGGCGCACCTGGTCCCAGCGGCGCATCGTCGTGGCGACGAAGCTCGACCGGGCGGCCGCGTCCAGGCGTGACCACAGCTCGGCCGTCACCGGGCGCATCGCGTCCACGGCCCGCCGCCAGTCGCCACCGGCCGCGCGGATGTGATCGAAGACCAGCCGGCGGGCCCGGGCGAGGCTCACCGGTCCGTCGGGCAACTCCGGGGCGGCGAGCGGCGGCGCCGGGTCCACAGCGTGGGGCAACGGAAGCAGCCCGTGACGCGAGGTCACATGCAGGCGCACGCCGGCCCGGCTCCAGCGCTGGGCCATGTCGGCCATGGTCAGGCCCGAGCCGACGAGCAGCACGTCGCTGCCGGCCGGGACGCGAGGCTGGGAATCCGCCCGCCACGGATCACCGACGAACCGCGGCGACCGGGCCAGCGCCGGCGGAGCCCACGACGTCGTCGCAGTGCCGTGCCCGAGCGCGAGGACGACGCCGTCGACCGGATGGCTGGTCCCGTCCTCGAGCGTGAGGCGCAGCCGGCGGCCGTGCCGGCGGACGTCCGTCGCGCGGGCGCACACCCGCTCGTAGTGCACCCCGCTCACCGCGCGCAGCGTCTCCTCCAGCGTGTGGCGGAGGTAGTCGGCATAGAACTGGCGGGGCGCGAAACCCCTGGCTGGAAAGTCGACCGCGACGTGCCGACGAAGCCAGCGCAGGAAGTGCTGCGGGTCATCGTCGAATGCGCTCATCTTCGCGGCCGGGACATTGAGCCGGTGCCGCGGATCCCGGGTCAGATACGCCAGGCCCTCGCCGACGTCGTCCGGTTCGACGAGCAGTATTGTGAATCTTCGGCCGGTAACCGCCACGGACCTTGCCAGTTGGGCGGTGGCGAGGCAACCGCTTGCCCCACCACCCACCACCGCGACGACCACCGGCGCACTCATCGGGACCGTCGACAGTACGTGTGCGGACACCTGGGCATGGAGATCTCCTTCGCTGGTCATTCCGATCGATATCAGGTTAAGCACAGGCGGGGCAGGCCGTGGCCCAGATCGGCAGAACGCTGGTGTGGCCGTCGACGCACACCTCCCCGACCTCGCCGGGCCGTTGAACAACCGCGGGCCACCGCCTCGCCGTCGCGCCCGACCGGGTGGGTGGCCTGTCCGTGGGTCTGGTACCCGCCGGCCCAGGTGATGGTGACCTCGACCAGCTCGCTGGTACCGACGACGGTGACGGCGATCTCATCGATCTGTCCCTCTGACCGACTGACCCGGTCGGCTCCCCGACGGACTTCTGTGCCGGTGCCGCAGCCGCCAAGGCTTGCCCGTTGTGAGGACGGGTCGAGTCCCGTCGATCGTGCCCCGCTCCAGTGGGTCGGTGGTGACGTGGCGACGGGCGCAGATGATCCTGCTCTCCGCGCAGGCCATGACCCCGAAGAAGGATCTGGGCTGGCCGTGGGATATTCAGGCCGTCGATAGCCGTCCTTCGATCTCTGTCGCCTCGCCAACAAATGCCGCCAGTTACTGGGAG
>NZ_CADCWT010000336.1 GCF_902806485.1 Candidatus Frankia alpina
CCCTGAGTCGACACCGTCCCCTGAGTCGACACCGTCCCCTGAGTCGACACCGTCCCCTGAGCCGTTACCGGCCCGAATGCTGGGAGGAAAAAAGTGCTGGGAGGAGAAAACCATGGCATGGGACTTCTCGACCGATGACGAGTTCGAGACCAAGCTGACGTGGGTCCGCGCGTTCGTGCGCGAGGAGGTCGCGCCGCTCGACGTGCTGTTCCCGGGCTGCGAGTACCTGCCCCTCGACGACGAGCGTCGCAAGATCGTCGACCCGCTCAAGCAGCGGGTGCGCGACGAGGGCCTGTGGGCGCCGCACCTGGGCCCGGAGCTCGGCGGCCAGGGCTTCGGCGCGGTGAAGCTGACCCTACTCAACGAGATCCTCGGCCGCACCGACTGGGGGCCGATCGTGTTCGGCACCCAGGCACCCGACACCGGCAACGCCGAGATCATCGCCCGCTTCGGCACGCCGGAGCAGAAGGAGCGCTACCTGGCGCCGCTGCTGGCCGGCGAGATCTTCTCCTGCTTCTCGATGACGGAGCCGCAGGGCGGCGCCGACCCGCGGGTGTTCACCACCCGGGCCCGGCGCGAGGGCGACGAGTGGGTGATCGACGGCCGCAAGTACTGGTCGTCCAACGCCGCGGTGGCCTCGTTCCTCATCATCGTCGCGATCACCAACCCCGACGTCCCGGTGCATCACGGTGCGTCGACCTTCCTGGTTCCGCGCGACACCCCCCGGGTGGTGATCGAGGACAGCCACCACGTGTTCGGCGCGCACCACCACGAACCGGGCCACTCCCTGGTGCGCTATGAGGGGGTGCGGGTGCCGGCGGATGCGCTGCTCGGCCAGGAGGGACGCGGCTTCGAGGTGGCCCAGTCCCGGCTGGCCGGCGGCCGGCTGCACCACGCCATGCGCGCGATCGGCGTCGCCCAGCGGGCCATCGACGATGGGACAGCGCGCCAAAAGCCGCTTCACCCAGGGCAGCTCACTGGCCGACAAGCAGTTCGTGCAGGGGTTCATCGCCGAGTCCTACACCGAGCTGATGCCGTTCCGCCTCGCCGTGCTGCACGCCGCCTGGCTCATCGACACCCAGGGCGAGCATGCCGCCCGCACCGAGATCGCGGCCCTGAAGGTGCTCACCCCGAAGGTCATCCAGTCGATCGTGCTGCGGGCGATCCAGGTCCACGGCGGGCTCGGCATCACCGAGCAGCTTCCGCTGGTCGACATGTTCACCACGGGGCTCGCTCTCGGCCTCGCCGACGGGCCCACCGAGGCGCACAAGGTCAACCTGGCCCGCCAGCTCCTGCGCGACTACGAGGCCGGCGATCCGGCCTGGCCCGAGGAGTTCCTCGGCCGCCGCCTCGCCGCGGCCCGGGAGAAGTACGGCGACCTCGTCCCCGCCGTCCCGTCGGTGCCCGCCGGGGATCTGACGGGCGGGCGGGGTCTGACGGGCGGTCTCAGGCCTCGAGCGCGGCGGTGATGAATCCGCCGATCGTGTTGACAACGTCGGCGTCATCGACCGGCAGGTGCTGGGCGTGGCAGTGGTACCAGGTGCGGTCCATCATAGACTGCACCGTCAGGCCCAGCGCCTCGGGTGCGTCGGTGGGTGTGCGTTGACGGCCGCGCAGGTGCACGCCGAGCAGCCAGGCCACCCGCATCTGCATCTTGTTGCTCGCCGCGCCGACGCTCTCGTCCGCCGGGCCGGACTGCGCGGAGAGGATGAAGGCGCCGTGCTGGTCCATGAACGCGAAGTACTGCCACACCCAGGCCACGACGTCGGCCCGGGTGCAGGGCCGCGCGATGGTCTCCCACTCCGCGACGACCTGGAGGAGCTCCCGGAAGGTGGCCTGGCCGAGGGTGTCGAAGATTTCCCGTTTGTCGCGGAAGTAGGTATAAAAGCCGGCACGGGAGATGCCGCAGGCATCGGTGATGTTGTTGATGCGGGTGCCGGCATACCCGCGTTCCAGGAAAAGCTTCTTGGAGGCGTCGAGGATCGCGTTGCGGGTGCGCGCCGCGCGCCAGCCCAACCGGCCGGCCGTGGTCTCGGTGCCGGCCGGCTCGACCTGCAGGTCCCGGTGACCGCCGTCGGGAGCCGCGCCCTCGTCGACGATGTCCGTGGAGGTTGAGTCGCCCATGGTCGACCCAGTGTAGGAGAGTCGGCCTGCGCAACGGTGACGGACGCGTCAGAGGTTGCTCACACAGGGCTCGGGTGGGCCGTCCGGTACGCGGGGGCGATCGATCGACTCCCGTATCCTTCACCTCGGCGGGCAACGCCGCCGACCCGCCGATACCGTCGTGCGGTGGCCGGTGCGGGCACCCGGTCGGGACGAGCGCGAAGGGATGTGGCGGCGGTATGGGCCCCAGTGGCTGAGGCGCCGCTCCGGCTCGCCGCGCAGGTGCCGGGCAGCTCGTCGGGCCCGGTCGATTCCGACCGCGCCGAGCGGGAGCGCCGGGCCATCATCCGTGCCGCTCACCGGCTGATCGGCCAGCAGGGGCGCGCGACCACGCCGCTGGAGGACATCCTGCGCGGCGCCGGGGTGAACAGACGCACGTTCTACCGGCACTTCCCGTCCAAGGACGCACTGGTCCTCACCATGCAACGGGAGGCCGCCGACGGGGTGTGTGACAGCCTGCGGGCGGCGGTGGGGCGGGCCGGTGACGCCCGGGCGGCCGCCGTGGCGTGGATCGAGGAGCTGCTCGCGATCGGCTGGGACGAGTGCGCCAGCCGGGACGGGCGGACGTTCATGACCCCGGAGGTCGGTCTCGTCGTCGGCATCGCCGACGCGCTGGAGGACATCTACGCCGAACACCGGGGCATCCTCGCGGAGGTTCTCGCCGACGGGCGGACCGACGGCAGCCTGCCCGCCGCCGAGCCGGAGTGGGACGCCCTCGCGATCCACGCCGTCGTCGTGCGCTACCTGGAGATGCGGGCCCGCCCCTACCCCGCGGTGCTCGACGACATCGTGCGCCGGTTCCTCCCGGCGGCCGCGGCGGGGCGACCGGGCTGACCGGCGGGGCGACCGGGCTGACCGGCGGGGCCCGCTCCCGCCGGCACAGCTCGCGCAGCTCCGCGCGGCCCACGAGCCCGCGCGGACGATGGTCAGCTTCGGCGGGTATCGTCACCATCCCGGTCGGTACCGGCCGGGAGTCGACCCGCGCCAAGCGCGGGCGTCGACCGTAGGGGATGGTTACAGATGACGCCGGGCCCTCTTCTCTACGCGCTCTACACCCGGCGGCTGCGCCGGCAGGTCATGGCCGGCCCGTTGCCGGCGCACGTCGGCCTGGTCATGGACGGCAACCGCCGGTGGGCTCGGGAGATGGGCCTGGCCAACCCCAGCCTGGGCCACCGTTACGGCGCCGAGCACGCCGAGGACGTGCTGTCCTGGTGCGAGGCCGTCGGCATCCGCCACGTCACCGTGTTCGTCTGCTCGACCGAGAACCTGCAGCGCCGCGGCGACGCCGAGGTCGCTTTCCTCATGCAGGTCATCGAGCAGGTCGTCGCCGACCGGCTCGCCCGCCCCGACGCCCGCTGGCAGGTCCACCTCGCCGGCATGCTCGACGCGCTGCCCGACAGCACCGCGCGGGTCCTCAAGGACGCCGTCGAGACGACCCGCACCGTCACGACCGGCTTCCACGTCACCCTCGCCGTCGGCTACGGCGGGCGGCAAGAGGTCATCGAGGCGCTGCGCGAGCACCTGCACGAACGCGCCGAGGCCGGCGACTCCCTCGCCGACGCCGCTGCCTCGCTGACCATGGACGACATCGCCCGCCACCTGTACACCGCCGGGCAGCCCGACCCGGACCTGGTGATCCGGACCTCCGGCGAGCAGCGGATGTCGAACTTCCTGCTCTGGCAGAGCGCCTACTCGGAGCTGTACTTCTGCGAGGCCTACTGGCCTGCGTTCCGCGAGATCGACTTCCTGCGCGCCCTGCGCAGCTTCGCCGCCCGCGGACGCCGCCACGGCAGCTGAGCCGCCGCGTCCTCGGCGCGGACCTATACGTCCAGACGGCCGAAGTCGCGGCCGTCTCGTGATTTCGTGCGGAGCATCCGCCATGACAACCAGGCAGTGGAGGCAGGCGGGGTATGCAACGCTCGTGCGTGCGCGGGGCCCCTGGAGTTTTTCCGAAACTCGCGATGGCTGATTCGAATCAGATCGCCGGGATCGTAAAT
>NZ_CADCWT010000337.1 GCF_902806485.1 Candidatus Frankia alpina
GCGTCACGCCTCGGTGGGAGCTTCCCGTCTGGGAGCCGTCCAGTCTTGCTGTGGCTCTGCCCGCGCCCACGGCACGGCCCGACGACGGCGGGTTTAGTGACGCCGAGCTCGACGCCGTCGTGGATGAGATTCGCTGCTCGCAGACCCCGCCGCTGTCTTATCGGGAGATGGCCCTGCGGTTCCGGACTGCCGGGCGCAGTGCCGCTGAGATGCGGCTGCGCGCCGCCTGGCGTCGCGTCACCACCCAGACCGACACCGATCCCGACATCACCGACGAAATGACTGGCGAGTGTGACACAGCGTGACTATTCAGGTGAGGGAGGTTGTAAGGGACCTTCAAGGGAGTCGAGGGAGTTCTCCCTCGCGGGGTCCCTTGTCGCCTCCCTCCCTCCCGTACCGCCTTCTAGCAGCGCGAACAGTCGCAGGTCGCACCACAAGGGAGGCGAGGGACCCGAGGGACCCTGCTTCGCGCCAGCCCGGCCGAGGCTCCAATGTCGAGTTCGAGGCTCCCTTCTGCGCCTCCCTCCCTTCGCATCCCACACCCGCATTCAGTTACGGAACGTCACAACCTGAGGGAGTCCGTCAAGCCCACAACCCGAGGAGCGGGACAGGCGTGATCACCTGAAAAGGCGACAGCCCAGAGGCAACGAAACCTCTGGGCTGTCATTGCTGATCTTCCGTATCCATCGCCGACCGTGAGACCGGTCGTGTGCGCTCCCCGCCGAGGGAGGCACGGCACCCATAGTGCCTGACAGCTCAAAGAACGTCAGGCCTGAGCGGGTGGCATCGGCCTCATCGGATCGGCATGAGTCCCTGAAGGGCCACTCATGTACCCCGATCAAGCACCCTCCGTTTCCCTTGCTCGCCGGCTGAGCCTGCGCCATGCCGCCCTGTTCTATGCCGGGCTGGGTTGGCCGGTGGTCCCCGTCGCTTCGCCGGACGCTGCGGTGGCCCGGCCGGGCAAGCAGCCCCTGGTTCGGGACTGGCCATCTGTGGCCAGCACCGGTCCCGGGCAGATTCGGGCCTGGTGGGAGCGGTGGCCGGACGCGAACGTCGGCATCGTCACCGGGCCCCGTTCCGGTTTGGGTGTTCTCGACCTGGACGTCGACAAGGGCGGCGTGGCGTCGCTGTCCGCGTTGGAGTCCCGGGTGGGCTGCCTGCCCGGGACGGTGACGGTGGTGACCGGCTCCGGCGGCGCGCACCTGTATTACCGCCATCCCGGTGTCCCGTTGCTGTCGGCCGCGGACGTGTATGGGCCCGGGTTGGATGTTCGCGGTGATGGGGGCTTGGTTGTTGCGCCGCCGAGTCGCCATCCGTGCGGGCACCGCTACGCCTGGGTGGGTGGTGCGCACGGTCTGTGCCGGGAGACCGTGACCGAGTACCTCGCCGACTGGCCGGTGGGTCAGCTCGCCCAGCCATCTCGCCCCGCCCCCCCCCTGACATCCAGTTCTTCACCCACGGAGCCGCCGCCGCGCCCGCATCCAGCTGCGGGTCGGGTTGTCCCTGAGGCGCATCGGGCGGCCAGGGCGGAGGCGATTCTTCGGGGGCTGTACGAGCAGATTGCTAGCCGGCCTCGGGGTCAGCGGACGCGGACTGTCTACTGGGCCGGGGCGCGGGTGGCGGAGCATGCCGCCGCCGGTGTCCTCACCGTCGAGCAGGCGATGCCCGTGCTGGTGTCTGCTGGCGTCGCTGCCGGCCTGACAGTCAGCGAAGCTACTCATAGCGCCACCTGTGGGCTGCGTGCCTCTGAGGGCCTTGTGGGGCGTGCCGCGTGAAGACTGGCGCTCAGGTTCAGCAATCCATGCCCGCCACCGCCCCGTCGGCTCGGCAGACTCCGCCGCGTCGCGTCGCCGCGTGGTTCAACCCGCCTGTCGTGCCGGAGAGCGATGAGGTCCTCACGGTTGCTGAGCGTGTGTTCTTTGGGGTGCGGGGTGGTTCGGGTCTCGGGAACCTGATGTCGCCCCCCGAAGGGCTTGTTATATGTCGCAGAACTAGCGGGGTATCCACCCACGGAAGTAAGACCGGAGGTCAGGGGGGGGCGTCCGGGGAGGCGTTCCCGGGGCTGGAGCAGGTCATCGCGGCGGCGGCGGAGTTCGACCGCCGTGCGAGGTGGGATGGGTCGGAGGGGCCTCGGCCGGTGCTGACGGTTGCTCCGGGGGTGGTGTCGCTGCACCGTCCGGATGTGGCTCGTCGGGAGCGTGCTGCGGAGCGGGCGCAGGAGAAGGCCAGCAAGTGGGCGTCGGAGCGGGGCCACTACTGGGCGACTTACGGTAAGGACATGCCTACGCCGAAGCCGAATCGTGTCATCAGTGAGTGGTCGCGGCAGTCTCGGTCTCGGATGGTGAAGACGTTGGCGCAGTTGGATTGCGCCCCGCTGTTGGACCTTGGCTTGTCGCTGCCGATGACGACGCTCACCTACCCGGCGGACTGGCTGACCGTCGCCCCGTCGGGTGCGGCGGTGAAGCGTCACATGCAGGCGTTCTGGAAGCGGTTCGCCGCCGCCTGGGGGTTCGAGTGGCCAGGGATCTGGAAGTTGGAGTTCCAGCACCGGGGTGCCCCCCACGTCCATCTGTGGGGGCCGCAGCCGGCGGGTGCGGCTGGGGACTTCAAGCGGGAAGCCAAGGTTCGTCGGCGTTTCGGGGTTGGTGACGGGTTGCCGTATGCGCAGTGGCTGTCGGTGGTGTGGGCGGACGTCGTGGGGCATCCCGATGCTGAGGAGCGGCGCAAGCATGAGCGGGCGGGGACGGCCGTGGACCTGCATGCGGGTGCGCGGATGGTGGATCCGAAGCGGATGGCGGTGTACTTCAGCAAGCACGGCAGCTATGGGGCGAAGGAGTATCAGCACGAGGTGCCGGTGGAGTGGCGGGAGCCGGGGAAGACTCCGGGTCGGTTTTGGGGCTACCGGGGTCTGAAGAAGGCGACCGTGGATGTGGAGATGACGCCCGCCGATGCGCTGTTCGTGGGTCGGACGTTGCGTCGTCTGTCGCGTGCGCAGGGGGTGACGCGGCAGGTCAGGGTGCCGCGGGGCCTGTCGTTGGACACGCAGACGGGTGAGATCAGGCAGAAGTACCGCACGGTGCGTCGTCCCGCGGTCCGTCTCGCCTCCGGCGCCGGTTTCCTGTGTGTCAACGACGGCCCGGCGGTGGCGGTGCAGCTGGCCCGGGCGTTGAAAAGTCGAGGTTTCGCCGTGGAGTGGGACCGTGCGCAGCGGGCGATGGGGGAGAGGGAGGCGGGGTGGGCGAAGGAGGAAGCCCGTTCCCTTGTCCGTGACGCCGTCGCCGACGCGCGGCTGTCGACAACACCGTTGACTACCCCACGGCCTGGTCTTGTCGACGGCCCATGGTCGAAGGCCGCCCGGGTGGCCTAGGCCGGGTTGCAGCGGGCCGGAAACCGGGGTTCCTCGCGCGCGCACGCGTAGGGCCCCCCGCCGGGAAACCAGGAAACGTGGAAACCTGCAGGTCAGAGGCGGTTGCACCCAGGAAACTCCCAGGAAACCGCAACCCGCGGTTTCCCAGGCTGCACCCGGGGGCTGCAACCGTCCCTGAGTCAGGGCAGAGCGGGTTGCCTCGGCTCCGGTAATGGGCGATCCGGGCGCTTAGGGGGCTATCGGCTTGCATATGGCTTACTGGTCGACGTATGGTTTTGGGCATGAGCGACGATGTGACCCCGGCCCAGGTTCGAGCAAAGGCGGCTGTGGCGCTACGGGATCCAGGGGAGCGCCGGAAGTCTCTGCGTGAGGAGCTCGACCTGGTGGAAAGAGATCTCCGGCCGTTGATCCGGAGAGCTGTCGCATTCGAGGTCTCGGCCCGAGAGATCCAGGACTTGACCGGCGTCTCTCGAGTGACCATCGCGCGCTGGGCTCGGGAGAACGGTCAGTGACCGGCTAGAGCCTGCGAGCCAGACAAACTGAAGACGCCCCCGGACCGGCTATCGAGGCCGACCCGGGGGCTAACGGATCACCTGCGATAACAGGAGCCCGCTAATGAGTAATCCTTCCCTGCCTGCGTGCGGATCTACGCGCCAGGCCCCGCCCGTCACCACCCGTCTGGGTGGTGTGGCATGAGTGCCCGCCGGCCGGGTCGGATCACGGTCACGGTCACCCATCCAGAAGAGATCTTCGATCCGGTGATCCTCGCCGCGCTGCAGGCTGGCCGTCGG
>NZ_CADCWT010000338.1 GCF_902806485.1 Candidatus Frankia alpina
ATTTACGATCCCGGCGATCTGATTCGAATCAGCCATGGCGAGTTTCGGAAAAACTTCCAGGTCTCGGGGATGGTCGCGGGCGCCGACTCCGCCTACTACTCCGGGGCGTTCGTGGCGGCCTGCCGACGGGCCGGGGCCCGTTTCTCGGTCACCACCCCAGCCGACCAGAAGATCCACCGCACCGTCACCGAGATCCCTGAGGACGTCTGGACCCCGATCCGCTACCCCCGGGCCGTCTGGGACGAGACCAACCATGCCTGGATCTCCGACGCCGAGATCGCCGAAGTCGGCTACACCGCCTTCGCGTCCGGCCGGCACGCCACCCACGGCCGGTGGCGCGCCGTGTGCGCGACCCGCTCACGCATCTGGTCCGACTCGGCCCCGCAGCCCGGGCAGCAGGCCACCGTCCCCGGCGCGCTGACCACCTGCATCGTCGGCGAGCCGTCCGCCTCCCACTCCACCAGCTCGACCTCGAAACCGCCCAGCCCCAGCAACCTGGCCAGCGAACAACCCATACCCTCGACCACGACGCACCGGTCTCCCGGCGATCATTTCCTTCGATAAGTAGCGATCATTCCCGGTGGGTGGGTGCGTCCCTTTTACCGACCCAGGCTCGTCACGCTCCGCCACAGCAAGCGGTCGTGGATCGTAGTCGACCAAACACGGATTCCGGTCAACTGTGTGGAGCCCCCTTACTCGCGGTTCCGAACGCACCCGGCGTGTCGACGCGCGCTATTCGTGGAGAACTTCGCGGTCCGCCTCTTCGCGGTCCGCGGCAGGTTCGTCGCCGTCGTGGTCCGGCCGCTCGGTAGAAAGGTCCGCCCTGAGCCGGTCTAGATCCACTGCGGGCGAGTGGTACTTGAGCCTCCGGGCGACTCTCGTCTGCTTAGCCTTCGCTCGGCCGCGCGCCATCGCTAGACTCCCTCCAAACCATCCGCGAGGTTCACTGTTCCACGTAATCTCGAAGTCTGTGCGAGCGCGAGGGGTGGTGCAGCTTCGACAAGGTCCTCGACTCGAGCTGTCGGATTCGCTCGCGGCTCACCCCGAACTCGCGGCCGACCTCGTCCAACGTCCTGGGACTGCCGTCAGCCAAACCGAACCGCAGCTCGATGATTTTCTTGTCGCGGTCGGACAACGTGCACAGGATCGAGTCGATCTGCTCCCGTAGAAGGACAGAGCTGGCTGCGTCGAACGGCACCACCGCGTCCGCGTCCTCGATGAAGTCCCCGACGTGGGCGTCCGTGTCCGCGCCGACCAGCGCGTCCAGCGAGACCGGAATCCGGGCGACCTCGAGGACCTCCCGGACCTTTTCTGGCGAGAGGTCCATCTGCTCGGCGATCTCTTCCGGAGACGGCTCCCGGCCCAAGCTCTGAACCAACTGCCTCTGTATCCGGGTCGTCTTGTTAATCGTTTCGGCCATGTGGACCGGGACCCGGATCGTCCGTGCCTGGTCGGCGAGCGCCCTGCTGACGCCCTGCCGGATCCACCAGGTGGCGTAAGTGGAGAACTTGTAGCCCTTGGTGTAGTCGAACTTCTCCACCGCCCGGATCAGACCCAGGTTGCCCTCCTGGATCAGATCCAGAAGGAGCATGCCCCGGCCGACGTAACGCTTCGCGACCGAGACGACGAGCCGCAGGTTCGCCTCCACCAACGCGCGTTTGGCCACCTGGCCGTCCCGCTCGACGGTCTCGAGGTCGCGGCGCCGCTGCGGGGAGATCCTCCTCGCCGACGCGGCGAGCTTCTCCGAGGCGAACAGGCCGGCCTCGATCCGCTTGGCCAGGTCGACCTCCTCTGCCGCGCCGAGCAACCGGACCTTGCCGATCGCCTTGAGGTACATCCGGACGGGATCGGAACTGCCCGCATTGAGCGCCTGTTCCTCCTCGTTGCGCCGGCGGGCGAGTACATCCGCCTCTTCTCCGTCGGCGTCCTCCCCGCCGGCATCGTCGAGAACCTCGACGTCCTTTTCGGGATGCTCGGGTAGGACCCGGCGGAAGGGCTCCGGCATCACTGTGCCCGGTACGCGGTCCGCCACGGACGCGCTAGCAGCCGGCGGCGAGGACATGGGCCGCAGCCGCCGCGGCGGGAATTAGACGCGGGTGGTCGAGGGGAGGCAGCAGCCCGCCGGAGGGCGTAGTGGCGACGAGGGCGTGCACGGCGGCGGCACGAACCTCGAGGTCGATGACATGTCGGTCGGCGTCCGCGTCGGACAACGCCAGGCCGTGGCTGGTCGTGGTCGCAGCGCAGGCCCGCTGGACGAACTTGCCGGTGGACGCGGCGGCGAAGGCCAGGTCTTCGGCCAGCAGCAGGTCCGCGCCCAGCCGCTGGCGCAGCGCCCTGACGAGCCAGCGCAACGTGGGCCCGCCGTCGGCGTCCAATGTGATACGACGATCGCCGGCTGGATCCGACTCGTCGGCGTGAACCGTGATCGTGCCGGGAGCGTCGGAAACGACCGTCGTGACTGCCGCCGCCGCCGGTCCCGGGACGCGAATGCTGTAGGCGGGCTTCGCCCCGGGCGGATTCGGGGTCATCCCGTCGACGCCCTGACGACCTGCCCGAACGGCACCGTCCACGACCAAGGCGCCCGGTTCGTTGCGGCCGTCCCGCTCGGCGCCACCTGGTTGGCTCGGCCGCTCGCGCGATCCGCGGACGGTTTGTACCTCGCCGGCCGGTTCGATGGCTCTGCTCCCGCGTTCACCGCGCACTCATCTCGGCCTCGCGGAGCTCCTCGAGTAGCCCTGCCTGCCCAGCGAGCATCTCGGTGAGTATCCGCCGCGCGGCCTGCATCAACTCGCCCACGTCGACACCAGCCAGCGCGTAGACCACGGTCGAACCGTCGCGGGTCGCGGTCACGATCCCCGACCGGCGCAACACCGCGAGCTGCTGAGACAGGCTCGACGGTTCAACCTCGATCGCCGTCAACAGGTCCCGCACCGGCATGGGCCCGGCCTGCAGCAGCTCCAGCACCCGGATCCGCACCGGATGACCCAACATCCGGAAGAGCTCCGCCTTCGCCTGGTACAGCGGAACCTGCACCGCCACCCGCCTCCTCCCTGATACACCACGCGGAACGGCTGAGGTTGCGAGGTTCCACGTTCGAGAACTACCATGTCATCAATTGAAGAATTGCGCAATCTCTCGGCTTGCCGACCTTCTGGTCCGGCACCCGCGAAGCCGAGACGCCTGCCTCCGGCATCGCGCTCGCCGCGCTGCCGCTGGCCGTGACGCAGTTCCAGCCGACGTCCCAGCACGGTGCCGGCCACTCGGGCTGCTCGGCGGCTGGCGGCTGGCGGGCAATCCGGTGTAGCGCAGCCGCATCAGCGGGATGGTTTCGCCGTCGGCAAGGTGGCCCTCGACGTAGGCGAACTGGCCGCGGGCCGGCGATAGGGCATCGTCGTGTCCTCGTCTGGACCCCTGCGGAGTGGACTGCCCCTGATGCCGGTACTTTCCGGTCGCCCGGTAACGTTGCGTGCCGGTGAACGTCGCTACCTTAAGACGAGGGCCTACGGCCACAAGACCCCGTGCTGTGACCGCCTGCAGGACGATGAATGCGGCGTTGCGCACCGGGCCGAGGCTGCGCCAGTCGGGGACGCGAAGACCGAGCACGCTGACGGTGACGGCGAGAATGGTGCCGGCGTGGCTGGTCACGACCAGCGTGGCCCGCGCCGGCAGGCCGGTGGTGTGCTCGGCGAGCGCCGCCAACGCGCGGACGGCGACCTCGCTCGGACGTTTACCACCGCCACGGGCGATGTCCTCCCCCCCCGGCCCCACCGGGCATACTCGTCGGGGAAACGACCGGCGACATCGGCCCGGCTACGGCCCTCCCACCTACCGAGGTCGGCTTCCCGCAGCCGCGGATCGACCTCCACAGGAAGGCCCCACTTCAGGGTGGGATGACGGCGGAGGCGGCTCCGACGTGGTGGTGACCTCGTTTTCGGAGGTTCTGCGGGCTATACAGTGGCTGGCACTCAGCGAGGTCGAGTGCCAATCCTCGGTGCGACTGGTGCCTGCATAAACGGGAGCACCGTCCGCGGTGCCGGGCACCCCATCGATGACTGGTACCTCTCCGCGCAGGCTTGCCCCCCTGAGAGGACCCATCACG
>NZ_CADCWT010000339.1 GCF_902806485.1 Candidatus Frankia alpina
CCGAGAGGTACTTCGCCATCACCGGACCGGCCGTGGAGCCATCATCATGATCCATCAACCGGCATCGCGCATTAAAGATCAGTATCTGGTGGATGACCCGCAGTACGTCGCGGCGGTGCTGGCCGGCATCCTGCGGATCGCCCGGCGGCAGGTCATCGCCCCAGGCGGCGGGGCGGCCGCCTCCGGGCCGGGCGCGGACGGCTCGGAGGCGCTCACCGGGTGGTTCCTGACCGCCGAGGGTGGTGCCGCGCCATCCCACCCAGGGCGGACGGTTCTCGCTGCCGCCGAACCTCGTCGGCCGCGAGCAGGCCCTGGAGCTGTGCCGGGCGGCCGGCGGCGACCGGGTCGGGGCCTACGACGTCGAGAACCATGCCGGCACCCCCGTCTACGTGCATGCCAACGGCCGCCGGGTCGGGTCCGCCCGCACCGCCCGGCGCGGTTGAGCCGGTTGAGCCGGTTCTGGTCCGCCCCGCTCTATCATTCGCTCTACGATCCCGACGGCCGGCCGCACCGGATGCGCGCCGCGGGCGAATGGTGACGGCCACCCGGGACCTCACACCAGCTGCGCCACCCACGTGCTACCCAGATCACACCCAACGGGTCAGTTGAATCGCCAGTCGCACCACGATCGCGCCCGCCGGTGGGCACCATGGAGGCATGCCGGTCGATGCCCGCCCGGCATGGACTGTGCGGCATGGACTGTGCGGCCTGCCCGCCCGGTGCGGGGTCAGCGGCGCGGCGGGCGCCGCCGGGAGCGCCGCGGGCGAGCGCGTCGAGGAAGGGCGGAGGGTGCGGATCGGACGGCTGGGCCCGATCGGCTGGTTGTTCGTCGTCGCGGTCGTGCTCGTGGCGGGGGCGGCGGTCGTCTCCCGCACCTCGCATGACCGTCCGCGGGTGGCGATGTGGGGCGACTCGCTCGCCTGGGAGGCGGGCGCGTCGTTCAGCCGGACGGTGCGAGCCGACGGCCACAGCCAAGTGCTGGTGCGTACCTGGGGCGGCACCGCCCCCTGCGACTGGCTGGCCGACATCCGCGATCAGTCCCGGCGCTGGCGACCGACCGTGGCCGCGCTGGCCTTCTCGGGTAACCAGGGGACGGCGTGCATGCAGGGACGGGACCTGGCGACCGCCTACCGGGAGGACGTCACCCGGGCGGTCGAGCTGCTGACCAGCCGGGGCGCCGAAGTCGTCCTCGTCGACGCCCCGCCCCGGCGCGACCAGCCGGTCGACGCCGCCGGGCTGACCCTGCTGGACCAGGTGTGGCGGCAGATCGCCGGGACCCACCAGCGCACCCGCGTCGCCCCCGCCGGCCGGGCGATCACCGCCGACGGCCGCTACACCCCGACGCTGCCCTGCGCCGTCGGGGAAACCTGCGGCCCCGGCGGGATGGTCACGGTGCGCAGCCCGGACGGCACCCACTTCTGCCCGCTGGTCCAGCCGCCGATGACCGCCTGCCCGGTGCCCTCCCCCGGCGCGGTCCGCTATGGCACGGCGATTGCCCACGAGGCCCTCAGCCAACCCGACGCCACCGGCACCACCGGCACCACCGGTGAGGACGGGCGGCGGGTGACCGGCGCGCAGGGCGGGCACCCGCCGCGAACCTAGCCGAACCTAAACGCGCCGCGACCGGCCGCGCCCAGGTTCGGACTCGCTCGCCCAGCGGCTCAGGCGACCCGGCGGCCGGTCGTGGCCATCCGCCGGCCGGTCACCGAGCGCCGATGCACGCCCAGATCGTCGCGCCACGACAGGTACGTGCGGTCGGACATGCCGATGATGGACAGCCGGTCGGCGAGGTCGGCGGCGAGCGCCTCGACCTCCCCCGGGCGGTAGACGCACACGGCGAGACCATGCTGATCGACGGAGGTAATCCCGGCCCGGTCACGCAGGCTGGCGTCGAGCTGATCGGCGAGCTCGTCGGGGCCCGCGATTCCACGGGGTAGCTCGGGCCATGCGATGTCAACCATCAGACCGTTCGTGGTCATGAGTCCCCTCCTCCGCTGGACGCCGCCGTCCCGGCCGCATCGGCGAGGCCGGCAGGGTGGCTGGCGGATGTTCCATCCGCCCCCGAAGGGCATCCCCACCGGCGGGGAGTCGAATCATGACATTACGGAATGGTCTGCGATTGCGGCCCCATTCGGCGCCTCTCCGGCGTGGATTCCGCCGCCGGACGCTTCAGCGGCGGACGATTCCGTGGCAGGTGGTTCGGTGGCAGGTGGTTCGGGGTCGGGCGGTTCGGGGTCGGGGCGGTTCAGGGTCGGCGGTGAAGGCCGCCCACAGGCGGGCGTAGAGGCCGCCGGCGTGGACGAGCTCGGCGTGCGTCCCCTGCTCGGCGACGCGGCCGTCGGCCATCACCACCACCCGGTCGGCGCGGGCGGCGGTGGTGAGCCGGTGGGCGATGACGATCGTGGTCCGCCGGGTGGTGACCGCCTCGGCAGCGGCGGTGACCGCGGCCTCGGTGGCGAGATCCAGGGCGGCGGTCGCCTCGTCGAACAGCAGGATGTCGGGGTCGGCGAGCTCGGCGCGGGCGAGCGCCAGCAGCTGGCGCTGCCCGGCGGACAGGCCGCGGCCCCGCTCGCCGACGGGATGGTCGTAGCCGTCGGGCAGGGCGTCGATGAACGTGGCAGCGCCGACCGCGCGGGCCGCGGCTAGGACCTCGTCGTCGGCGGCGTCGGGCCGGGCGTAGGCGATGGCGTCGCGGATCGTGCCGGAGAACACGAACGGCTCCTGCGGGACGACGCCGAGCCGGCGGCGGTAGGCCGACAGGTCGAACTCGCGCAGGTCGACGCCGTCGATCCGGATCGCCCCGCCGGTGACGTCGTAGTACCGGGCGATGAGTTTGACCACCGTGGACTTGCCGGCGCCCGTCTCGCCGACGAAGGCGACGGTCTCGCCGGAGGCGATGCGCAGGCTCACCCCGTCGACGGCGTTCCCCGCCGCGCCGTCGGCGACGGTGTAGGCGAAGTGGACGTCGTCCAGCACCACCTCGCCGGACAGCCGGCCGACCGGGCGCGGGTGGGCGGCCGGCGGCGTCGACGTCGGGGTGCGCAGCAGGTCGGACAGTCGGCGCAGGCCGACCATCGCCTGCTGGTAGCCGTCGAACACCTGGGAGAGCTGCTGCACCGGCGAGAAGAACAGGTTGACGTAGAGCAGGAAGGCGAGCAGCGCACCCGCCGACAGCGATCCGTGCACGGCGAGATGCGCGCCGATGCCCAGCACAAGGGCGCCCGCGATCCGGGAAAGGAATTCAACGAAGGGGAAGTACAGGGCGATCATCCGTTGTGCCCGCATCCGCGAGCGCCGGTAGGAGTCGGCGAGCCCGCGGAACCGTTCCTGGTTGACCTCCTCCCGGCCGAACGCCTGCGCGACGCGCAGCCCCGTCAGGTTCTCCTGCAGGGACGCGTTGACGGCGCTGACCCGTTCCCGGGATTCGGTGTAGGCAGCCGACGAGCGGCTCCGGAACACCACCGTCACCGCGATCAGGATCGGCAGCACGGCGATGACCACGAGGGCGAGCTGGGCGTCGAGGAGCAGCAGCGCGATCAGCACGCCGAAGAAGGACAGCAGGCTGACGATCGCGGTGACCAGGCCGGTCTGGAGGAACGTCGACAGGGCGTCGACGTCGGTGGTCATCCGGGTCATGATCCGGCCGGCGAGTTCGCGCTCGTAGTAGTCGAGCCCGAGGCGCTGGAGCTGGGCGAACGTCTTGACCCGCAGCACGTAGAGGAGCCGCTCCCCCATCCGCCCGGTGACCCGGGTCTGCCAGATCTGGACGAGCCAGTCGGCGAGGGCGACGGCGAGCGCGACGCCGGCGGTGGCGAACAGCACGTTCCGCGACTGTGCGCTCACGCCTGCGTCGACGGCGTGGCGCACCAGCGCCGGCACGGTCAGGCCGGCGACGGCGTCGAGCGCGACCAGCACCAGCCCCACCACGAGCGGGGCGCGCACCCAGGACAGCAGCCGGCGCAGCGTGAAGTCCGGGTCGGGCGCCGCGGCGGCGGCCTGGTCGACCTGCGGATCGTCGTTGGCCGGCGGCAGCGCGTCGACCCGGGCGAGCAGTTCGGGCGTCGCCGGCACGTCACCGAACGCCCCGCCT
>NZ_CADCWT010000340.1 GCF_902806485.1 Candidatus Frankia alpina
TCGCGGAACCGGAACCGGAACCGGACAGAATCCACTCCAGCCCGACCCGGTGAATTAAAGATCAGTATCAGCTCAGTTACGCCGGCGGACAGGCTTCCAGAAGGCAGCTCGGACAGTCCATCCGCACAGTCACCGGCTGGAAGGTCGCACGGGAGACGTACTGTGCGGTCCTTGCGCTGACGAGAACGTCCTGCCCGCCACGTCAATGATCGACTGCCACTCCGCGTCGTCCGGAGTGCCGGGCGGCACCCTGGTCCTGGACGGTGAAGGGCTCGCCAAGGCCGTGCAGCGGGACAGTGACGTCACCGGCTGGCTGGCACTTGCCCGCGCCGACGACATGCGGGTGATCACCAGTGCGGCGACCCTCGTCGAGGTGGTCCACCCACGGATCAGGCGTCCCGCCCTCGAGCGGACGCTGTCCCGGCTCGTCGTCGAACCCGTCACCGAGCTCCTGGCCCGCCGGGCCGCCGCGCTGCTGGGCGAGACCGGTCTGCACGGTCACCGCTGCGCGATCGACGCGATGGTCTGCGCGACCGCCCCCGCCCCCCGCCCCGGCCACCGTGCTTACGTCGGATCCCGACGATCTCATGGCGTTGTGCGGCGGGCGGATCACCATCGTCAAGATCTGACGGCCCATGACTACCTGTCTTCTCGGTGCCGAAAAATCTGTGGCCGCCGCAGTAGACATCGGGCGCTCCCCTGGGTAGAGTCCATGTCGTACACAGGAGAGTCCATGGTCGAGGCAGACAGGAACTGCCCCGAGCGGGACGGCAGCCAAGAGGGCTGCCGAGCACGAGCACGGCCAAGCAGGATCGGCAACATCCCATCAGGCAACGCACGAGAAGAGAGGAGCAGACGCCATCAGGATCGCCGGGGCGAGGTTCTAGCTCGCTCGGCTACCGCAGGCCCCAGATTGGAAGGTGGTCCCCGGTCACGCATATGCGATTCCCGCGCACCCGCCCTCTGCGGGCGGCTCCGCGGAATCAGAGTCCCGGCCCAACCGGTCGGTAGATGGTGTTGAACCCTCGGGACCCTGGTGCCTGCTGGCACCGGGGTCCCTCGATGTGTGCTCGAGAGGCGCGATGACCCCTGGGACCACCCGCAAACCGTCCGACAGCCTTGACGACGACGACTACGCCGCCTACACCATGGGCCGCGCAGCCGACATGCTCGGCACCACCCCCGCGTTCCTGCGGGCCCTCGGCGAAGCCGGCCTGATCACGCCCCTGCGTTCAGACGGCGGCCACCGCCGCTACTCCCGCCACCAACTCCGCCTCGCCGGTCGTGTCCGCGAACTCGTCGACGAGGGCACCGCGATCGAAGCCGCCTGTCGCATCGTCCTGCTCGAGGATCAGCTCGCCGAAGCCCGCGGGCTCAACGAACAGCTCCGCGAACAGGCCACCGGGCCGTTACCCACCGAATCTCCCTGACGAGCCGGTCGGCAGGGACGAGCCGGTCAGCGCGGGGGTTGGTCGGCGGCGGCGACTGCCAGATCGCGGTGCTGCCAGGTGACCGTGATGTCGAATCCGGCCTGCTGGAGCCAGCCGAGCTGGTCGGGCAACCGGCTCGGTTTGTCGTGGATGCCGTCGACGGGGGTGACGGCATCCACGGGGTCGTCGGGCACGACCACATCCGCGAGCACGAATCGGCCGCCCGGCGGCAGGACTGCAGCAATCCGGCCGAACAGCTCGACCTTGCCCGGCTCGTCCAGGTGGTGCACGGCCAGCGTCGAGATCACCAGGTCGAACGGGCCGGCCGGGAGCGGGTCCTCGAGCCTGCCGACGCGCAGGTCCGCGGGTGGCAGTCGGGGGCGGGCGGCTTCAAGCATCGCCGGACTCTCGTCGATCGCGACGAGGGCGGCATCCGGATGGACGTCGAGCACACGCCCGCTGGTCTCGCCCGTGCCCACCCCGAGATCGAGCATGCGCGTCACCCGCCGACCCGCCGTGGCCGCCGCCACCTCGTCCTGCAGTCGTTCGTAGTGCGGCACCTCGGCGACCACCATGGCTCGATAGGTCCGAGGGTCGAAATGAAACTGCGTCACCCCTCCCTTCTACGGCACTCGGTGCGGCGAGACAGCCGGATTCCCATCCCGAGGTGAGGACGAGAGCAACCGGCCGGCCGGTGACCGGCTCAGTCCCCGGCGGCGGGCTGGAGGATGCGCAGGGCGGCGAGGAGGATCTCGGCGCGGTCGGCGGGGTCGAGGGTGCCGTGGTTGAGGGCGATCGCGGCCATCGTGGCGTGTTTGATCGCGGCGAAGGCGGCGTGCGCGCGCAGGATGGCTGCGCGGTCGGGATCGGGGCCGGCCAGCGCGACGATCACCTGCTGAATCATCCCCTCGAAGGCGCGGGGCAGGCGCTTGTCGATGGCGGCCAGCACGCCCGGTTCCCGGTCGATCAGCGCGGCCAGCTCGCGGGAGTCCGCGGCGAGGTCGATGAATGCGCCGAGCAGCTCCGGCGGGGCGGGCGGCCCGGTGTTGAGACACTCGATGATCCGGCGGTAGGCCGCCAGCGGCTCGGCGACCAGGCCGTCGAGGATCGCCGCTTTGGACGGGAAGTGGTAGTACAGCGCGGCCGTCGTGGTGCCCAGCTCGCGGGCGATGTCGGCGTTGGTCGTGCCGCTGTAGCCATTACGGGAGAACAGGTCGCGAGCGATCGTGAGGATCCGTTCCCTGGTCTGGCTCACAGCTCCGAGATTACTTGCTCATCGATCAGTAAGTGAATGCGTCGAAGGGAAACCGCCGATTGGTGGCCCCGGGCGGGCCGAGGATGCCTCGCCGGCGTAGGCGATAGGGCCAGCGGCACATCGTGGGTCACCGACCGTATCGGACTGACGCCGGACTAGCGTCGGATTGATACGGTCGGTGACCCGTATAGGTGGTTTCTGGTCCGGGCCGTGATCGCGGGCCGGGCGGTCATGGTCGACGATGACCCAGGCTTTCTCTCGCAGCGGCGCCCCAGGCCGCCACTGCGAGAGAAAGCCCGTGGTAGCCGCCGTCCCCATGCCCGCAACGGTGGCCGCGCTCCCGGTGGACCGAGTCGAACGGGCAGGCGGTGCCTCGGCGATCGGCGAGTATCGCTGAGGGGCGCCGCCTACCGGCCGTCTACGGCAGTGGACGCATGCAGTCCCGGCATCGGTCGTTCAGGATCGACAGGAGCTCGACCGCCTTCAGCGAGGCGTCCCGCACCTTGGCGATGTCCTGCGACGAGTTCAGCCGGATCAACGCGGTCTCGGCTCCGTCCGAGGCGCCCTCGCGGACCGCTTCCACGATCTCGGCCGCGGGAGTGCCGTACTGGAAGAGCAGGATCTCCTTGTCCTGGTAGGCCGGCAGCTCCATGGGTAGGTGACCGAGTCCGATACCCGCGAGGTTGCGACTGAGGATCTGCCGCACGTTCGTCCCGAGCCGGCCGTAGCCACCGATCTCCCGCAGCAAGCCCATGGTGGTCCTGAAGACTCCGTTGTTCCCCACCACGGCTGACCGCAGATCCTCCCAGGTCCCGGGGGCGTCGGTCGGCACACCGATCATCTGCGCCTCCGACATCTCTACCATCCCGGCTGGCAACCGAAGTATCCCGCGTATACGTGAACCGACACGCCCAGCTCCTTCCGCTTCCCCAGGGAAAGCACTGCTGCTGCCGGGCCGGCGTCGCCCGGCTTCGCCCGGCGCAATTTTGTTATCCATAAGATATCCGACCCGCTCGGTGAGGTCCAACGCAGGAAGAAGTTCAAGGGTTTCGATAACGTTAACCCTCGCTGCACAGGCCGATGGTGACGCCATCGGGACGTGCCGATTAGTGCGTACTCCGCACCGCCGTCGCGGCCCCTGGCGACCGCCTCGGATTCCTATCCGTGACATTTGCGCTACGGAAAGGAAACGTCTGGGCGGCCCGGTCGGATAACTTGGCGTATGCACGGTCGGACGTATCGGCCGGTGCTCTTTTTCGTCCGGGACGGGCGCCGCCCTCGGTGAGGTGCGCGACTACGTGGGCCCCCGGCCACCCTGGGCGGCCCACCCCCGCCACGTGAGCTGGGCCACCGTGGCCCGCAGGAAGTCCCCCAAAGAAAACTCCAAGGATAAATTTTT
>NZ_CADCWT010000341.1 GCF_902806485.1 Candidatus Frankia alpina
CGTCCCGTCCGTCCCGTCCATCCCGTCCGCTTGTCGCGGAACGTCACAAGGGGGAGCACCATCACCATGTCCACGTCGCACCGTTACCGAACGAGGCGACGGCTGGCCGCTACAGCCGTCTCCGTCCTCGCGGCCGTCTCCCTCGCGGCCTGCGGGAGCGGCGGCTCCTCCAGCTCCGCGACCTCCGGAACCTCCGCGGCCGGCGGCGCCCAGGACGGCAAGCCCGTCCCCGGTGGCCGCCTGAAGATCGCCTTCTGGTCGGACTTCCAGTCCTGCATCGACCCGAACCAGGTGTACTGGATCGAGTCCCGCAGCATCGACCGCAACCTGGCCGACTCGCTGACCGATCAGGACCCCAAGACCGGCAAGATCGTCCCCTGGCTCGCCACGAGCTGGACGGTGAGCCCTGACGTCACCTCGTACACGTTCAACCTGCGCAAGGACGTGACGTTCAGCGACGGCACCAAGCTCGACGCGACCGCGGTCAAGACGGCCTACGACGGGCTGCACGACCTCGGCGCCAAGTCGACGCTCGGCCTCACCTACCTCGCCGGCTACAAGTCGACCACCGTCGTCGACCCGTACACCGTCAAGGTCGACTTCGCCACGCCCAACGCCGCGTTCCTGCAGGCCTCCTCGACGACGACGGCCATCCTGTCGCCGGCGACCTACAAGGAGACACCCGAGGCGCGCTGCGCCGGCAAGATCGTCGGCTCGGGTGAGTTCACCCTCGACAGCTACTCGGCCGGCAAGTCGGCGAAGCTCACCAAGCGCACCGACTACGCCTGGCCCAGCTCGCTGATCACCAACAAGGGCGCGGTGTACCTCGACGGCATCGACGTCAGCTATATCGCCGAGGACAACGTCCGGGTCGGCAGCCTGACCAACGGCACGATCGACATCGCCTGGCCGCGCCAGCCGATCACCTCCGCCGACCAGGAGGTCATCAAGGCCTCCGGCACCACCATCCAGACCCGCGCCCTGCCCGGCATCATCGGGCTGCTCGTCCCGAACGTCACCGCCGGCCGGCCGCTGTCCGACCTCCAGGTGCGCAAGGCGCTGTACAAGGCCCTGGACCTGAACAGCTACGCCAAGACCGTGTACTGGGACGGCTACCCGGCGGCCAAGAGCTCGGTGACCTCGACCACCCCGTACGCCGCGGACCAGTCCGCCAAGCTCGCCTACGACCCCGCCGGGGCGGGCAAGCTGCTCGACGGCGCCGCCTGGGCGCTGGGTTCCGACGGCTACCGCCACAAGGACGGCAAGAAGCTGACCCTGACCTACCTGACCAACGCGGCGAGCCCCGGTGACCAGCTCGTGCAGGACCAGCTCAAGAAGGTCGGCATCGACTACCAGATCAAGGTCGTCACGGCCGCGCAGCTCACCCCGACCGGCAACGCCGGCGACTGGGACTTCTCCGGCGGCTACCTGACCCGGGCGGACCCGAGCGTGCTCGGCTCGTCGCTCGACCAGGCCGTGTCCAAGCAGTACACGGCGAAGTACTCCCAGGACCCGGCGACCGCGGCGAAGATCAGCGCACTGTTCGCCAAGGGGCTGTCCACGGCCGACCCCACCCAGCGCGCCGCCGCCTACAAGGACCTGCAGGACGCCTTGATCGACAACGGGGTGGCCTACCCGCTCTACGACCGGCTGCAGACCGCCGGCGTCTCGGGCAAGGTGCACGGCTTCGCGTGGACCTCGGAGAGCTTCCTGCGCGCCAACGACATCTGGCTGTCCAAGTAGGACCCCGCAACCCAGGACCGGAACCCACCATCGTAGGACCGGTACCCACATGCCCCGCTATCTCGCCGGTAGGTTCGCCCAGGCACTTCTCGTGCTCTGGGCGGCCTACACGGTCACCTTCATCATCCTGAACGTCCTGCCCAGCGACCCGATCACCCTGCAGCTCAGCGCGGGCGGCGCCGACGTCAGCCAGCTCACCGCGGCGCAGCTGCACGACCTCAAGGCGCAATACGGCCCTGGACGACCCGATCATCATGCAGTACTTCCACCACCTGTGGGGGCGCTGCACCTCGACTTCGGGATGTCGCTGACGCAGAACGTCTCGGTGGGCTCGCTCATCACCGACAAGCTGCCCTCGACGATCACGCTCACCGCCGTCGCGGTCGTGGTCATGCTGGTGCTCGGCCTGGGCATCGCCTTCCTCGCCACCTACGTCCAATGGCGCCCGGCGCGCACGCTGCTGGCCCGGCTGCCCGCCGTCGGCGTCTCGCTGCCGCAGTTCTTCGTCGGGCTGCTGCTCATCCAGATCTTCTCGTTCTCGCTGACCTGGCTGCCCGCGACCGGCACCCACGGCTGGCGCACCCTGGTGCTGCCGGCGATCACGCTGGCCCTGCCGGGCTCCGCGATGCTCGCCCAGCTGCTCACCCGCAGCCTCAACGACACCTGGCGCGAGCCTTACATCACCACCGCCCGGGCCAAGGGCCTGTCCCGCTGGGCGATCCAGGTCCGCCACGCGCTGCGCAACGCCTCGCTGCCAGCGCTGACCCTGCTCGGCGTGCTCGTCGGGTACACCGTCGTCAACGCGGTCGTCGTCGAGACGGTGTTCTCCCGCAACGGCATCGGCCAGCTCGCACAGCAGGCGGTGCTCGGCCAGGACGTGCCGGTTGTCCAGGCCATCGTCCTGATCGCGGCGGCCCTGTTCGTCGTGGTCGACCTGCTCGTCGACCTGCTCTACTCGCGCGTGGCACGCGCGGGTCGAGCAGCCTGAGGGGGACCGCACCGATGCCCGACAAGATCCTCTCCCCGAAGTCCGACCGCGTGCCCGACCGCGGGCCCGACCTCGTCGCGGCGCCGGAGCAGCGCGCCGCCGAAGCCCGCGCCGCCGCCTCCGCCGCGGCCGCGCCACCGGTTGCGCCGGTTGCCGTCGCGACCGATCTCGCGGCGGCGGGCGGCGTCGACCGCCGCACCGGCACCCGCACCGGCAGCAGCGGTGGGCGACGCCGGTGCGGGCGGGGAGAATCGGCGGCGCCGGGACGACCTGTTCGCAGCGGCCGGACCGCTGCTGCGCCGCCCGGGGTTCGTCCTCGCCGCGCTGTTCGTCGCCTTCGTGATCGTGTCGGGCCTCCTACCCTCCCTGTTCACCTCGTACAAACCGTCCGCGACGGCCCCGACCGACAAACTGAAGGGGCCGAGCCTGGACCATCTGTTCGGCACCGACGAACTCGGCCGGGACCTGTTCAGCCGGGTCCTGCACGGCTCCACCCTGACCATCAAGGCGACCGGCGGTGCGGTGCTCATCGCCATCGTCGCGGGCCTGGCCATCGGCGTCGTCGCCGGCTTCTTCGGCGGCTGGGTCGACAGCGTGCTCATGCGGATCATCGACATCCTGCTGGCGATCCCGATGCTGCTGATGACCCTGGTGATCGTCACCGCGCTCGGGTTCGGCCTGCTGCCGATCGCGATCGCTGTGGGGGTCACCATCACCCCCACCTTCGCCCGCACCACCCGAGCCGAGGTGCTCCGGGTGAAGGAACAGCCCTACGTGGAGGCGGCGCGCACCGGCGGCGCCTCCTGGGGCCGGGTGCTGCTGCGCCACATCCTGCCGAACTCGTGGGGGCCGGTGTCCGTGCTCGCGGTGCTCGACTTCGGCACGGCCGTGCTCACCATCTCCTCCTTGAGCTTCCTCGGGTTCGGCACGCCGCCGCCCGCCGCCGAGTGGGGCACACTGATCTCCAACGGCCGCAACTTCCTCATCACCAGCCCCTGGCTGTCGCTGCTGCCCGGTCTGTTCGTCGGTCTGGTCGTGTTCAGCCTCAACCACATCGCCCGCACCTTCGAGGAGATCCAGCGATGAGCACCGAGGCGGCCCTCGACGGCCCGGCCGCGCGGGCCGACACCGGTCCTATCGTGGAACTGTCCGGACTGTCCGTCGGCTACCGCCAGCGCGGACGCACGGCCCTGGCGGTCGAGGACGTCGACCTCACGATCGCCCCCGGGGAGACGGTGGCCGTCGTCGGCGAGTCCGGCTCCGGCAAGACGACGACGGCGAACGCGATCCTCGGGCTGCTGCCGTCCAACGGGGTGATCACCGCCGGGTAACTGGTCAGATCGTGTAGATC
>NZ_CADCWT010000342.1 GCF_902806485.1 Candidatus Frankia alpina
ATCCGTCACCAGATCGCTTGAAACCACAACTCAACGACACCTAACAAAGCCCTAGTAGAGGCTCGCGGCGAGCAGGACACGGCCGACGACAGCACGTACCGGGGAACGGCTGAAGGTAGACGATCGGGATGATGCCGCTGTCGTCCACACACGCTCCTCACATGCGCAGCGTGATGTTCTGCAGGCGGTTCCCTCGTCGGGCTCCAGCCGCGGCAGACCAGGCGCTGCGGCGAAGGGCACCGCGCCGACGTCAGGCCAGCCGTGTCCCTGTTCCCTTCCCGGAAAGAGCCCTCGATGCGGTCGAAGTCCCACCGGCAGATCCGTGGCCGTGAGCCCGTCGCCGCCAAGGTCCCCGAGATCACGGCCCTGTTCTGGATCATCAAAGTTCTCGCCACCGGGATGGAGGAGGCCACCGCGGACTTTCTCGCCGGGGTGAACCTGGTGCTCGCGGCGGCCATCGGGGTGTTCGGCTTCGCCGGCGCGCTCTGGCTGCAGTTGCGGACCCAGCGTTACCAGGCGCCCGTCTACTGGTTCGCCGTGATGATGCTCGCCGTCTTCGGCACGATGGCTGCGGACGGGCCGCCGATCGGCCACCTCGGCTCGGCGGTCTTCTACTCCCTGGTCCTCGCCGTCGTGCTCTACCGGTGGCGCCGCAGCGAGGGCACGCTGTCGATCCACAGCATCGTCACCCGCCGCCGGGAGACGTACTACTGGGCCACCGTGCTCGCGACCTTCGCCCTCGGAACCGCCCTCGGGGACGTGACGGCGAGCACGCTGCACCTGGGCTTCCTGCCGTCCGGTCTGATGTTCGCGGCGCTCATCGCCGTGCCGGCGATCGCCCGGTGGCGGTTCGGGCTGGGCGAGGTCGCCGCGTTCTGGCTGGCCTACATCGTCACCCGCCCGCTCGGCGCCTCGTTCGCCGACTGGCTCGGCAAGCCGCACGACCGCAGCGGGGTCGGCCTCGGCGACGGGGTCGTCAGCGCCGCCGCCACCGTCGTGATCGTGGCGCTCGTCGGCTATGTCGCGATCACCCGCCGGGACATCCAACGCGGCGAGCTCCCGCCCGCGGTCATCATGCAACCCACGCAACGGGACGCCCCGCAGGACCGCGCGCTGCGGTAGCACAGCACGGTCCCGCCCGCGCCGGCCGGCCGGGACGCGGCATTGGACGGACGGAGCAGGCACGTATCGGTATCTGCGACGGTTCGGCTTCATGCTCTCCACATCCACGATTCCTACTCTGGGAACATGGAGGATTACTCAAAGCATCTCCCCGGGTCCCCGGATCCCGGCGTCGAGGGGAGCGCCCCGATGGGTCCTGGGGAACCGGCGCCGATCTCGCCCGTGCGGGTGGATGACTCGCCTTCCGCCGAGGTCCCCAGGCAACGGCGCCGCAGCGCCGGGAGCCGACGCCGGAGCCGCGCCGCTCGCCACCGCCCGCGCCGCGCCGGCGGTCAGCAAGATCCCACAGGTCACGCTCCTGTTCTGGGGCACGAAAATCATCGCGACGACCCTCGGCGAAACCGGCGGCGATCTGGTGGCCCAGACCATGAAGGTCGGCTACGCGACCAGCTCTATCATCTTCATCGCACTGTTCCTTGCCAGCCTGACGGCGCAGGTCCGCGCCGATCGTCTGCATCCCGGGCTCTACTGGACGGTCATCCTCGCGACCAGCATGGCCGGCACCACCATGTCGGACTTCATGAACCGAACCCTCGGCTTCGGCTACCCGCTCGGCGCGGCGATTCTATTCAGCCTGCTTCTGCTGCTGTTCGCGGCCTGGTGGCGTTCCGGGCACACCTTCGACATCACCCGGCCCGTCGCCTTCCGGGGCGAGCTGCTGTACTGGACCGCCATTCTGCTGTCGAACACGCTGGGAACCTCGCTGGGTGACTTCCTGTCCGACAGTTCGGGCCTCGGCTACGCCGGCGGCGCGGCGCTGATCTGGTCCCTGCTCGCGGTCATCGCCGTCGCCTGGTACAGCCGGCGCGTCCCCACCACGCTGCTGTTCTGGGCGGCCTTCGTCCTGACCCGTCCGCTGGGCGCGACTCTGGGAGACCTGCTCACCAAGCCGACGGCCAAGGGCGGCCTCGCCTACGGCACCGCCGGCGCCAGTACAATCCTGCTCGGCGCCCTCGTCCTGCTCGTCTCCCACGGATACCGCCGGCAGACCCGCACTGCCGCGCGATGACCCGAACCGCCCGGCCGGACGCGACGCTCACACCGCCTTCACATCGTCGTCCCGGCAAGGTGGGTGACGGCGGATCGCCGCCCAGGTGAGAGGGGCCTGTCGTGTCCAGCGATGTCGCGCTGAATATTCTCGATCCGTCGTCGATCGTGTCCTCCGTCGGACTGCTCGGCCTGATGGTCGTCATCTTCGCGGAGACGGGGCTGTTCGTCGGATTCTTCCTGCCGGGCGATTCGCTGCTGTTTCTCGCCGGCGCCTTCTGCGCGGGCGACGCGGCGGCGGCCGGGCCCCATCTGCACCTGCCCACCGTGCTGCTCGGTGCCTGCGCCGCGGCGGTCGCGGGCGCGCAGACCGGATATCTCATCGGCCGCCGCGCCGGCCCGCGGCTGTTCGACCGGCCAAACTCCCGGCTCTTCCGGCAGGAATACGTCGAGCAGGCCCGCGGCGTCCTCGACAGGTACGGATTCGGGAAGGCCGTCGTACTCGCCCGGTTCGTACCAGTCGTCCGGACGTTCCTGAATCCGCTGGCCGGCGTCGTGCGGATGCCGGTGCGGGTGTTCACGACCTTCAACCTGATCGGTGGTCTGTTGTGGGCCGCCGGGGTGACACTGCTCGGCTACGCGCTGGGGCGGACCATCCCCATCGAGCACTACATGATCCCGGTCTCCCTGGCGATCGTGCTGCTCTCGGCCATACCGGTGCTGCGCGAATACCTCGCCCACCGCCGGGCGCGCACCGGGCGGGCGCCGGGGGAGGCCGCATCGTCTTCGCCCGAGCGGTGATCTAACATGCTGCCGGTCAGGCTCGGCCCGCACGCGGCAGCGAGCGACGCGGCCAGGTCGGGAAGCATGCCGCCCCGTCCGGCCTTCACCGTGCGGGCGTGCCGCCGCACCCGGACCACCAAGGACATCCATCACGTGAGTGCGATCAGCGTCGGGCAGGCCGTCGTCCTCGGCATCGTCGAGGGACTGACCGAGTTCCTCCCGGTCTCCTCCACCGGCCACCTCAAGATCACCGAGGGGCTGATGGACATCAAGGTGGACGACAAGGCCGTCGTCGGCTTCACCGCCGTCATCCAGGTCGGCGCGATCGCGGCGGTCCTCGTCTACTTCTTCGCCGACATCCGCCGCTTCGTCACCGCCTGGGGCCGCGGCCTGGTCAATCCGGCTGCGCGCCAGAACCACGACTACACCTTCACCTGGTGGGTCATCTACGCGACGATCCCCGTCGTCCTCGTCGGACTGGCCGCCAAACCGCTTATCGACGGACCTCTCGCCTCGCTGTGGGTCGTCGCCGCGTCCCTGCTCGCCGGCAGTGCGCTGATGTGGTACGCCGACCAGCACGGCCGGCACAAACGCGGCGAGGACGATATCTCCCTGCCCGACGCCATGATCGTCGGGACGTCGCAGATCCTCGCTCTGCTCTTTCCGGGCTTCTCGCGATCCGGCGCGACGATCTCCACCGGGCTCCTGCGCGATCTCGACCGGGTCGGCGCCACCCGGTTGTCGTTCTTCCTGTCCATCCCGGCGCTGACCGGTGCCGGACTGTACGAGCTGAAGGACGCCGTCGGCGGCGGTGTCTCGGCCCTGCCCCTCGCGGTGGGCACCGTGGTCTCCTTCGTCGTCGCGTACGCCTCCATCGCGTGGCTGCTCAAGTACGTCGCCCGGCACAACTTCAACGCCTTCATCCTCTACCGCATCGCCCTCGCCGGCGTCCTCGCCGGGCTGCTCGTCAGCGGGGCGATCGACGCCTGACCCCGACCGGGACGGCGTGCGCACCGCCACCGAGGCTCTGCACGCGGCGTTCTCCGATTTCCGGGTTGAGCTTC
>NZ_CADCWT010000343.1 GCF_902806485.1 Candidatus Frankia alpina
TCCAGTCCCTCGCCGGCGAACTGACCGCCACCCTCGACGCCTTCGCCCGCCAGATGGCGCTGCTCGGCGACGTCACCGCCGCCGAAGCCCAGGTCGAGGCCGCCGAGGCCGACGCTGCCGAACGCGTCGCCGAAGCCGTCGCCCGCGCCGTGCGCGCCGAGCAGGCCGCCCGCGCCGCTGGGATCGCCCGCGCCGAATCCGACGCGGTCGCCGCCGAAGCCGTCACCGCCCTCGAAGACGCCGAGCGCCGCCTGGCCGCCGCCGAGACGGCCCGCGCCGACGCCGTCGAGGAGTCCGCCGCCGCCGTGCGCGCCGCGACCGCCGCCGCCGAGGCCGTCCGCGCCGCCGCCGACACCGCCGTCGCCGACGCCGAACGCGACGCCACCGCCCGCATCACCGAGGCCCACCACGACGCCGAGACTCGTATCGCCGAGGCCACCGCCGCCCGTGACCAGGCCCTCACCGAGCTGGCCACCGCACGCCGCGACGCCGAGCGCGACGCCCGACAACGCACCGAGCTGCGCGAGGACATCCGCGCCGAACGCGCCGAAGCGCTGCGCCTACACCAGGCCGCCGACACCAACGCCCAGCTCCTGCGCGCCGAGACGACCGCCGAGATCACCCGCATCCGCGCGGAGGCGGCTGCCGACGTCGACCGCGCCCGCGCCGCCGCGGCCGCCGAGACCGAGCGGATCCGCGCCGAGGCCGAGGCCCGTCTGGACACCGAACGCCGGGCCGCCGCCGAACGCCTCGCCGTGATCGGCGAGGCCCGCGCCGAGGCTCGCACCCGCGCCGAACGCGCCGAACGCCAGGCGGACGACCTCGCCGCCGAACTACGCGCCCTGCGCACCCCCGGCTCCGGCGGGACCTGAGCTCCTCGGTCTCGTCTCCGGCTCTGCGGGGGTCCGCTCGACCGAGGGCGCTGGCACGATCGGCCGGCATCTGGGTGGGAGCCAAGGCTGGTGCGCGGACGCAGGCGATGACGACTGTCGAGAGATCCGGCCGGAGTGCTGCTCTGCTGACGGGGTGACCCGGCTCGTCACCCGCCACCTGCAGTGGGTGGAAGACCACCCGCCGCCACCGCCCACACCCTGGACGGCCTGGACCCGGCCACCGTCGTGGACACCCCCCTCCAAAAGACCCGTAGCTGACACGGCCACACGCTGAGCAGCGGACTCGGCCGCACGCTCGGCAGGGCGGGGCTCGACGCGGGCCTCACCTTCCGGGCGACGGGAGTGGGACTGCGCGCTCGGAGCGGGCGGAGGGCGAGCGGGTGGAGGGCGAGGGGTCCAGGTGCAGGCCCGGTGCGCCTTGCAGCAGATCCTGCAATGTCATTGCCGCCGGCAGCGGCTTAGTGGGCAGCGCTGTGTAGACGGTCCGGCGCAGGGCGAGGTCGCCGAGCCGGCACAGGACGAGTTCGGCCGGAACAGCCCAGGCGGCCAGCGAGGGGACCAGCACAACGCCCAGTCCGGCGGCTACATAGCCGAACTTCCCGGTCCACTCCGCGATTTTGATGATCTTCTTGGGTTCGAAGCCTGCCTTGACACAGGCATCGGTGAGCAGCGTGGGACTACCTCCCGCAGGCGCGTCCTGGAGCCAGGCCTCGTCGCGCAGGTCGATCACCCCGGCTCCGGCCAGGGGATGCCCGCGGTGGAGGACGACGAAAAACTCGTCCTCCAGCAGAACGGCTGTCGTGACGCCCTTGGCCGACGGTAGACCGGCCGGATAGTCGCTGACCACGGCGAAGTCGAGCGCCCCGTCGGCGAGGCGCTGCATCAACGTGCCGCTGTGGCCCTCGATCGCGACGATCTCAACCTCCGGTCTGGCCTGCTCGAACGCCCGCAGGACGGCGGGCACCAACGCGATATTCGCGGTCGAGAACGCCCCGACGCGCAGTATCCCGCCGCGACCTGCGTGGATGGCGGCCAGCTCCTGCTGTGCCCACGACAGACGCTCAAGCACATCCACCGCGTGGCGATGCAGCTCATGACCAGCAGGATTGAGCCGTACGCCCCGGGGGAGCCGTTCGAACAGCGGCCCACCCGTCTGCTGCTCCAGCAAGGCGATCCGCCGCGACACCGCGGGCTGCGTGTAGTTGAGCTGGACCGCCGCCTTGGTGAACGACCCGGTGCGGACCACGGCGACCAGGAGACGCAGCGCGTCGATGTCAAACACATTCCCCCATGCATGGCTCATATCCAATCTAGTTGCTGGTGGAATGTCTTGTCTCGCCTTAACGTCACCCCTGTCGTCAAGATCGGACCTGGGGGGAAGCGTGCCGTTGTTGGAGAACTTCGCGACACGGAGCTGTGCGACGGGGTGGGGCCGGTGACCGCGGGAGCCGCGATCGCGTTGCCCGCGATGCTGGCCGATCTGGAAGAACTCGTGGCCTGCGAGTCCTTCTCGGCCGACCACGCGGCACTGGCCCGCAGCGCCGAGGTCGTCGGCGCCCTCGGCGCGAGACTGCTGGGTCGGGCGCCGGAGACGATCGTGATCGACGGCGTGCCACACCTGCGGTGGACCTTCGGCACGCCGCGGGTGCTGCTGGTCGGACACCACGACACGGTGTGGCCCGTGGGCTCGCTTCAGACCCACCCCTGGTCGCTGGTCGACGGGATCGCCCGGGGCCCTGGAGTTCTCGACATGAAGGCAGGGCTGGTGCAGATGTTCCACGCGCTGGCCTGCCTGCCGTCCCCGGACGGGGTGTGCGTGCTGATCAACGGGGATGAGGAAGCCGGCTCCCCGACCTCCCGGGAGCTGATCGAGCAGTCCGCGCGCGGTTGCGCCGCCGCCTTCGTCGTGGAGGCGGCCGCGAACGAACAGGGCGCGCTCAAGACCGCCCGTAAGGGCACCTCACGCTACGAGGTCGTGGTGTCCGGCAAGGCCGCCCACGCGGGACTGGAACCGGAGAAAGGCGTCAACGCCGCGATCGAGGCCGCGCACCAGATCCTGGCCATCGCAGGCCTCGCAGCCTCGGTGGATACCACCCACTCCGTCCTGGGCGCGCCGACCATCACGCCCACTCTGCTCTCCGCCGGCAGCGCTCTGAACACGGTGCCCGCGCTGGCGAAAGTGTCGGTGGACGTGCGGGTGCCGACTCTGGCGACGCAGGACCGGATAGACGATCTCATGCGGGGGCTCACCGCCCAGACACCCGGCGCCCGCCTGAAGGTACTGGGCGGCAGGAGGCGGCCGCCGATGGAACCGGAATCCTCCGCCGACCTGTTCGCCCTCGCCGCCGGAATCGCCGCGGAGCTGGGCCAGGAGCCGCTGCGGGGAGTCGCCGTCGGCGGCGCCTCGGATGGCAACTACACCGCGGGCGCAGGCTGCCCGACGCTGGACGGCGTGGGTGCCATCGGCGGCGGCGCCCACGCCGACACCGAGCACGTCGACGTCGCCCAGATGACCCCCCGCACCCGCCTGCTCGCCGAACTGATCGCACAGACACGGCAACAGACACCGCAGCCGAGACGATCGACCGCGGCAGATCGCTCCCCCTCCCACCGTGCAGAGCCGACCGGCCGATGATCGTTGACCGGAAGCGGATAGAGAAGGCCCTGCCGAGCTATCGGATCGGACAGCAGTTGGGGTCGGGGCAGTTCGGGCTGGTTATGGCGGGGCGGCATCGTCGGATGCGCCGCCCGGTCACGATCAAGGTGATGGAAGCGGAAGGCCCGGAGGGGCTGACTCTGGACTTCGCCGATGAGGCAAGGATCCAGGCCGGGTTCGATCATCCCCATGTGGTGCGGATCTTCGAATATGTCGAGGCCGAGGGTCTGTGCCTGCTGGTGATGGAACTCCTCGACGGCGGCGCCCTGACCCGCCGCCGTGACCGTCTCGACACCCTGCAGGCCTGCGCGGTCGGGCTGGCGGTGGCCGCGGCGTTGGAGCATGCCCATGACCAGGGGGTGTTGCACCAGGGCCGCGCGAAGGTCACCTTCCGTGCTGACTAGTTACTCTAGGTTGTGAGGAATGTGAGGGCCCGGTTGCGGTCACGGGCGATGTGT
>NZ_CADCWT010000344.1 GCF_902806485.1 Candidatus Frankia alpina
GAACGATTCGCGCTCACTCGTCTTGCCGTGTCCGGCCGAGTGGGTACGGACGGCCACCGTGCTCGGAGATTCTGCTCGCCGGGCGCCTGTGCGGCCAACACGGGCAGGATGATGTGATGGGCGCAGGGCGCCGAATCGAGGACCGACGGTTCGACTGGCCACGAGGGAGACGCATGAACGGCCAGGGCAGCGAGAACACGTCCGGTCGGCGGGAGCCGAGCGTCGAGGGCGCCGGCCCGGCAGGCGTGACCGGGCTGCTGGCTCCCTGGGCTCCGCCCGCTCCGTCCGCATCACCCGCACAGCCCGTCACCCCAGCCTCCGGGCCGGCATCCGGGCGGGCCGGGAGGCCGGCGCCTGCCGGTTGGCCGGCCGGCCCACCACTGCCGGCCGTGCGGACCCTCCGCGGGCAGTCGCAGTCGCCCCCGCCGCCGGGCCTCGAACGCGGCGCCGCGTCCGCGTGGCCCTCCGCTCCTGCCGGCCCGGCTTCCCCGGGACTGCCCGGCGGGCTCGGTTCTGGCGGGCTCGGTTCCGGCGGGTCTGGGTCCTCCACCCATGGCTGGGGCGGCCCGATCTGGGCGGCCGGGCCGCCGGCCGGGCCGCCGCGTCGCGGACCGGCCCGCTGGCTCATCCCACTCGTCCTTGTGCTGGCGATGGTCGCCGGTGCGGGCGGCACCGGCATCTTCCTGCTTGTCCGGTCGGACGACGGCCCCGTCGAGACCGTGCGGTCCTACCTCACCGACGTCCGCGCCGGCCGTTACGACGCCGCCTACGATCGGCTCTGCAGCTCGGTTCGGGGCAACCGATCGGCCACCGACTACACGATCATCATGCGGGCGCTTGACGGGATCAGCGGGGGTATCGCGTGGGGCGTGCAGACCCGCCAGGCCATCGCCGCCCAGACGGTCCGGGAGGTCGAGGTCGACGTGCAGCGCGGCGACGACCCGACGAGCCGGGAGTCCTACCAGGTCGGCCGGGAGTCCGGCGACTACTGCCTGCTCACCCCGGCGCACCCTTCAGCGCCGGTGCCGGCGGCGCCCCCCTGACGTGCAGCCGCCGGCACCGTTCGGTGGACTGCCGGACACCCCTGATGATGGCTCAGGTGGCGGCGGCTCAGGTGGTGGTGGCGCCGGTTGCGGTGGTCTGGATGACGGCGGGCTGCCGGCCCGCGCCGCCTGATTCGCGTTCCGGCGACTCGAGCAGGTCCGCGGTGTTGGACGAGGTGTCGGCGGTCGCGGCGGCGAGGCCGTCGCGCCGGGGGATGGCCAGGGCGCAGAGTAGGGCGAGCACGACGGCGATCACGCCCAGCCACAGGGCGGGTCGCGTCCCGTCGATGAACGCCGCCGGCGTGTCGTATCCGCCGCGGGCGGCGAAGACCGACGACAGCACCGCGATGCCGAGTACCCCCCCGAGCTCGCGCAGGGCGTTGTTGGTGCCCGAGGCGATGCCCTGCATCGCGGCCGGCACGACCCCGAGGGCGACGGTCGCGATCGGCACGAAGAACAGGGCCATGCCGATGCCGGAGAGGACGTACGGTCCGATCAGCGCCGCATACGCCGTGTGCGTCGTCAGCACCAGCGCCATCCAGGCGAGCCCGGCGGCGTTGAGCACCAGCCCGCCGAGCAGCAGCGGCCGGCCACCGATGCGGTCCGACACCGGCCCGGCGAGTGGCGCGATGAGCAGCGGCATCGCCGTCCACGGCAGGGTGCGCACACCGGCCTGCAACGGCGAATAGCCGTAGACGTTCTGTAGTGCCTGGGCCAGTAGGAAGATCGAGCCGAACATGCCCATCGAGAACAGCAGCGCGGTGGCGTTCACGGCCGCGAAACCGGGGACGCGGAACAGCCCCATCGGCAACATCGGCGCCGCGCCTCGGCGGGCTACCCGCAGTTCCCAGGCGACGAACGCACCGATGCCAAGCCCGCCGAGCACCAGGGCGCCGAGCACCGAGGTGCTCGTCCAGCCGTGCCCCTCCCCGCGGACGAGGCCGAAGGTCACGCCCAGCAACGCGGCGTTGATCAACGCGGCGCCGGTGAGGTCGAGCCGGGTGGTGCGGCCTCGCGACTCGGTGAGCGCGCGCAGCCCGACGGGCAGCGCGACGAGGCCGACCGGCACGTTCACCCAGAAGATCCACTGCCAGCTCGCGCCCTCGGTGACGGCCCCGCCGATGAGCGGGCCGACCGCGACGGCCAACCCCGTCATCGCCCCCCAGATACCGAGAGCGGCGCCGCGGCGCTCCTCGGGCACGGCCGCGGCGAGCAGTGTCAGGGTCAGCGGCAGCACGAGGGCCGCGCCGACGCCCTGCACCGCACGGGCGGTGATGAGAACGCCGATGGACGGGGCGAGCGCGGCACCCGCGCTGCCCAGGGTGAACACCGCGAGACCGGCGAGGAACACCCGCCGGCGCCCGAGCCGGTCGCCCAGCGCCGCCCCGGTGAGCAGCAGGACCGCGAACGGCAGGGTGTAGGCGTTCACCGTCCATTCCAGGCTTTCCAGGCCCGCGCCAAGATCCTCGCGGATCTGCGGGAGCGCGGTGGTGACCACGAGGTTGTCCAGGGACACCATGAACGCGGCCAACGAGGTCACGACGATGGTCCAGGCGGTGCTGGGGCGTCGAGGCACGGCGGATCTCCTTCCGCTTATCTTGTGAGCACTCACTACTTTCATTAGGTAGTAACCAGTCACTACCTTGCGACATCGGGCTGCGCGACATCTCGCCAGGACGGGAGGGTCGCGGTCGGTTCGAACCCGGGTCAGGGAGTGGGCGGTTCCAGAGTGCTGGGTTCCGGAGTGCTGGGTTTCCGAGCGCTGGCGGCGGAGCCCGGCGGCGCCGCCGTGCAGACCATCTGTGCCCACTCCTCGTTGAGGACGGCGAGGTCCATCGCTGCGATGATGTTGAACAGCATGCCGTAGGCGAAGAACAGCCGGATCTCGTCGTTCGACAGGCCGGTGATGCGGTTCACGGTGTCCCACAACAGGTGGAATCCGCTGCGGGTCGTGACCTGGACCTCCGGGTCGTAGCACCCGGAGTAGGCCTGCAGCTGGTTCAGCAGATACGTCGGATCCGCCAGCAGCTCCTGGTAGGACTCCTTCATCGCGTCCAACGCGGCCTCGCCGGTCAGCTCGCCTGCGGCCCGCTCGAAGTGGGTCGCGGTCCGGCGGAAGACATCGTCGATGACGGCGAGGAACAACGCCTTCTTCGTCGGGTACAGCCGGAACAGGTACGGCTGGGAGATGCCGGCCCGCTCGGCGATCGACTCCGTCGACGTGCCGGCCAGGCCGCCGTGGGCGAACTCCTCGACCGCCGCGGCAAGCACGCTCGCCCGCCGCTGCTCGGCGCTCATCCGCCCGCCGCCGTCCGTCCGCGTTGCCATAGCCGCAAGGTAGTGGCCACTCACTAACCTGTCAAACCCCATACCGCCGGTGGCGTCCGGCACGGGCTACGAGCCCAGCCGGGCGGCCCTACGGAGCAGTAAGATTGCCATTACACCGTGCGATGCGTCAGGGGATCCTCGGTCAGGTGCCCGTCCGCGGTGTGCCGGGGCCATCTCTGCCCCAGCCGCCCGATGGGCGTCGCCGCCTGGTGAAGGATGCGTCCCTACCTCGTGAAGGATGGTCGTCATGTCGACCGACGGACTGGCCATCCAGCCAAGCGCGACGACGTACGAGTTGGAAGACCTTGTAGCTCAGACATGGCAGGGTCGAGTCCGGGTCCCGCACTTTCAGCGCGATTTTCGGTGGGGAAGCCGGGATGTCGTCCGCCTCTTCGACAGCATCATCAAGGGTTATCCGGTCGGCAGCATGCTGCTGTGGGTGCGGCAGTCGGGTGCCGAGACGGTTACGCTCGGCAGGCTGACGATCTCCGCTCCGGCGGGCGAGAACACCCTCTGGGTGGTCGACGGCCAGCAGCGCATCACCAGTATTGCGAATGCACTGCATCCGGAAGGTAATCGCCATGCGCCGTTCG
>NZ_CADCWT010000345.1 GCF_902806485.1 Candidatus Frankia alpina
GGGGGTGTGCCTGGAGAGGTAGCCGGTTGGGGTAACCGATAGGTGGGTGTCCGGGGAGTCGAATGGCCGGGTAGCTGTGGTTCCATCGGTACAGTCCGATTTGTGACACCGCAGCGAACCGTTCCGCCTCCGGGGGCACACCTGCCGCCGCTTCCGGTGAAGGCACCAGGGCCTGGTACCGCCCTGCCGGCGCACTTTGTCCATTGCTTTGGCGGTGGCGAGCGGCCGGGCCCGGGCCAGCGCTTTCCGCGCCGGCCGCGCGAACAGCCGACCCTCCGCTGACGCCACCCGGTATGCCATCGCGGTCGCGAGTTCCGTCATCCGGCGGCGATCCCCGCCACGTCCGGTGGCGGAACTTCCCCGGCGCCCGGAGTCGTCTGATGAGTACAGGGGATGCGCGGCCTGACCGTCGCACATCCTCACCACAGGTTCCGCGGGCACCGTGGGGTGACACCGGCGGCGGGGCCTTCGGCCCCGATCGGAGGGGACCGAAGTCGGGCGGAGCCTTAGGCGTCCGGCGGGTGGGTTGACGTTCGCGGATGGTGGAAAGAACGACGTAAGGAGGGGCGTGGTGCCGCCGAGGCCGCTGCGCTCGGGTGACCCGGAGCGGGTCGCCCGGTTCGCGCTGACCGCGCGGCTCGGCTCCGGCGGGATGGGCATCGTGTACCTCGGCGAGGACGACGACACCGGGCAGTTGGCTGCGCTGAAGGTGATCCGGTCGGACTTCGCCGCCGAGCCGGAGTTCCGCGCGCGTTTCCGCCGCGAGATCGAGGCGGCCCGCGCGGTGGGCGGCGCCTGCACCGCCCGGCTGGTCGACGCCGACCCCGACGCCGAGGAACCGTGGATGGCCACCGAGCTCATCCCCGGCCAGAGCCTCGCCGAGACCATCGCCACCCGGGGCGCCATGGACACGCCGGTCGTCGTGGCGCTCGCCGCCGGCCTCGCGGAGGCGCTGAGCGCGATCCACGGCGCCGGCATCGTCCACCGTGATCTCAAACCCGGCAACGTCATCCTCAGCGGTGACGGCCCCAAGGTGATCGACTTCGGGATCGCGGCGGCGGTCGACGCCACGGTCGCGACCCGCACCGGGGTCCTGCTCGGCAGCCCCGGCTACATGGCGCCCGAGCAGGTCACCGGGCACGGCGAGGTCGGCCCCGCGGCCGACGTCTTCGCCTGGGGCCTGACCGTGCTCTACGCGGCGACCGGCCGGCCCCCGTTCGGCACCGGCCGCGCCGACGCGCTGCTCTACCGGGTCGTGCACAGCGAGGCCGACACCGATGACGTGCCCGCCGAGCTGCGGTCCGCGGTGATCGCGGCGCTGGTGAAGGAGCCCGCCGGGCGACCCAGCGCGGATGATCTACTGCGCGGGCTGATCGGGCCCACCGACGATCCGGCCACGGGAACCCGCCGGCTGCTGCGCGAGGCCTGGAACCCGCCGCCCATCGATCCCATGGCCTTCATCCACCTGCCCACGTTCACCCCGACGCCCGACTCGTCGCAGGCCGGCGACCGGCTGCGCGACGGCGACTTTCACGACAGCCAGACGCTGGCCGGGCTGCCCTCGCCGCGGCCGGCGGTCAGCTTCGTCACACCGACCCAGCGCACCCCCGAGCCCAGCCGCCCCAGGGCCCGCGCGGTCCGGCGCCTGCGTGGCTGGGCGCCGGGCGTGTTCGCCGCCCCCACCGGAGCGCCCGCGTCGGTCGCGCCCACCCCCCGCGGCCGGGACGTCTCCCCGGGCCCGGATGTTTTCGGAGAGATCACGCGGCCACCGGTGCCCGTGACACCCGGCACGTCGGCATCGCCGGCCGGGCGGCGCGCGGGCCCCGGCCGGCCGGTGGGAGCCGACGAACGTGCGGCGGCGTTCCGCGGGGCGGACGGCTCCGGGTCGACGCCGCAAGACGCGGGTGAGGGCGGGGCGGCGCAACCGCCGTCGGCCCACAATCGCGTGTCGGGTCGCGCGATGACCCCTTGGACGCCCGCCGAGCCGGCTTCGGCGGGCGTGGCTGTCTCCAGCCCCGCGCAGGACGATCCGCGGTCGCCGGAACGGTCCGCCCGTCCGGAGGCGGCGGTTTCGCCGGCGGTGTCCGGCGGTGCGGTGCCGGCGACCCCGTCGGGTCTGGCAGTAGTCCCACCGCCGCCGTCTCCCGCCGCGCCCGACTTCCGTGCCACCCCGGGCTCCGTGGTCGAGGCGGATCGCGCGGGCGCCGGCTCGTCCTTGACGGGGATGCCGGTACCGGCCGGTGCGCAGGGCGCCGGCGCGGAGAACTCGATCGGCGCCGACGCGTGGGAGGGATCGGGACCGGCGGTCCGCCCGGTCGGTGCGGGCAAGCCGGAGGGTTCCGGGATGCCTGCGAGATCGGGGGAGTTGGACCGGGCAGGCCGGGCAGGCCGGGCGGAGTGGGCGGGGCGGGCGGGGCGCTCGGGGACGTCCGCGGGTGCGGCGTCCGCGTCTGCGGGCTCGTTCGTGTGGAAGAGCCCCGCCGGTTGGGAGGGCTCGGCGGGTCCGGAGCCGGCGAACCCGTCCGGGCCGGCGACCCCGGCGGCAGAGCCCCACCCAGCCGGTGCGCCGGGCATGTCCGTCGCGGCCGCGGCGGACGCAGGTTCCGCGGCGCGGGCCGCGACGTCCGGGGGAGCGGGAACGCCGGCCGGTGAGCCGGTGTCGACCGGTTCCGTGGCCGGCGGGGCCGCAGGGTCCGGACCTGGCGCGCGGTCGGTGGGGCAGGACGAGCAGTGGGCCGTGCCCTCGCAGGAGTGGGTCGCATCACGGGTCGGGCCGCGAGTGGCGAACGACGGTCAGACCGGGCCTGGCCCAGTCGAGCCGGCTGCCGCTGGGGGGCCGGATGATGCCGGTAGGTCGCGCGGCCGGGCCGGCCATGTGGCCCGGTACCCGAGACGGACGGCGGCCCTGGCTGCGCTGGCCGCGGCGGTCGCGGGGCTGGCCGCGCTGGGAGCCGCCCACGCCGCGGACGAGCCTGATCACGCCCAGTCCCGGCAACCGGCGCCGGCGCACGTGCTCCGGGTCGTTCCCACCGGCGGCTCCGGTCCCGGGGTCGGGCTGGATCTGCGGCCGTCGTCCAGTGTCGGCCGACCTGCCGGCGCGCCCGGCGGGCCGCCGTCCCCAGCTGCGCCGTCACCGGTCGTCACCGCCCTGACGACAGCGCAGCTGGTGCCCCTGTCGGCGGTTCCCGCGTTCCGCGGGACGATCGGGCAGCTCTCGCAGAGCCGGCAGTTCAGCGAGTTCGTCACCGCCCACAACACCGCAGTCATCTTCCTGGAGGTCCTGGCGCCAGGGCAGGGCAACGAGCGGGTCTTCTTCCCCGGCCCGGATCCCGGCGGCGGCCCGCTGCCGAACTTCACCCTGTTCGCGTCGTGCGACGCGCCGGGCCCGAGCCCGGGCCAGACGCCGGACTTCGGTCCCGGTCAGGGCTGCACGGGCACCACCTACCGGCTGACCGGGTTGGCCGGCGGCGGCGCCAGTTTCGACTTCGCGCAGGGCTTCTACCGGCTACATGGATACTTCCTCGTCGAGGTGGTTCCCGGGATGCAGCAGGGCCGGCTGACGGTCAATCTGCATGCGGTCGACACCCGAATTCTGCCGCGTTGACCACATTTCTGGCCCAGCTACCCGGTGACCAGGGTCGGTAATCGCAATTACCCACCGGCATCGGACGGGTTTGTGTTCGGGCGGTGACGGAGAAAACTAGGGCAGGCTTCTCCGTTGGGGGTGTGCGGTGTTTCAAATAATCTGGATCATTATTGCCGGTCTGGTGATCGGCCTGATGGCTCGGCTGATCCTCCGAGGTAGGCAGGACATTCCGCTCTGGCTGACGGCCGCACTCGGCATCGTGGGCGAGTTGGTCGGCAATGTGATCGCCAGTGCGATCGGGGTGCGCCCAGGGCCCCCGGAAGATCGTTTTAGGTTGCGATCTGCTACGCGGAGTATTGGCCCCGTCGTGCCGTC
>NZ_CADCWT010000346.1 GCF_902806485.1 Candidatus Frankia alpina
CCCGTTCGGGGCACGTGCCGGTCCCGCGGAGCCCGGCCACCCCCAGAGACACCGTGATCGGGCCCGCCGGCCGGGTCGGCCGGCGCGACCCGCCCGTCAATGCCTGCGCACGAAGACGAACGCACGATGCCCCGACAGTGGGCGAGCGCCGCCCATCGGCCGCAGCGTCAGGGCGGACTTTTCGCAGATTTCGGGTGCAGGCGCCGGCGGCCCCGGCTACCTTGCCGCAACCGGGTGGAGGAATCCCCCGCCGGATCGACCCAACCCGCACCGCCCCTGACGACCTGCACGAATGCCGGCCGGAGGGGCGAAACCACGCCGTGGCGACGGCGTCGGACGCGCATATCCGCATACAACCATTCGCCGGATCGAGTCGGTGAAGACAGGCCGGTACGAGGCCGGTGTCCGCACCCGGGAGCTGCAGTATCTCTACAAACTCCAGGAGATACGAACATCTATCGAGGTCGTCTCCTGACTGTGGTCACGCCCTCGACTACGCCCGCACGCACAGCTCCCGCAAGTCGGTTCGCATCACCCCGCGGGACATTCAGGCGGTCGAATCGACGTATTCAGGCGAGCGGCCGCGTGACATCGCCGCCGAGTACCGCTTCCAGCGTCCCGGCCTGCTTGGCGTCTTCCAGACGTTCCGCGCAGCCCCGGCCACCTGGAGCCGCGCCGATCTGGAACTGTTCCTGGCCACCGGGGCGGTGCACACGGCGCCGGAGGCCCGCGGGCTCCGGCGGGCGCGGCCCGCCCTGCACAGCGTCACCGAATTCGCGATCCACCCGATGTTCCACCGCCACGTCGTCGATCGATAAAACTTCGGTGCTCGCGAAACAGGCCCCAATGGCGACGGGACGACGGGCACCGCGTGCTGACGCGGAGAAAACAGCCCGGCGGCCGCGTGGCCGTTTTCACACGGTGCGGCCAACACCCTGGTTAAGCCTTCTGGCTAGGGTTATTGTGAACCGCATGCCATCGCCGGGTCTGGCCTGGCAGACCCCTTCCGACCCTGGGGCGCTCGCGCTCGTCGACGTCGACTCCGGCCGAGCCGCCGCGCTGGGGCGGCCCCATCCCGCCGACCTGCCGATGGTCCAGATCGTCGACATCGAACGCCTGGCCTGGGGCTGGCTGGTGCCGGCGAGCCGGCCACAGTCCGAGCGGCACCTGCGCGAGCAGGCCGCCGCCGATCCGCTGAACACCATGCGCGGGCTGTGCTGGCTAATGGCGATGTGGGTCGTGGCCGTCCATCTGCGCACCGGCCGCCAGCCGACCCTCCTCATCGCGGAACTGCACGTCCCGGGGATCTGGCGGGGGGCGCAGGTGCCCACGAGCGCGGCAGTCTGGGAGGACCTCGCCGAACGCATCCGGCTCGGCGTCCTCGCCGCGCTGACCAGCGACGGCGACGCCGACGCGCGGTTCGAGCAGGGCCTGCGCCACCCCGCGGGCATCGCCCCCGTCCTGCTCGACTACGCCCTGCGCATGCTCGCGGAGCTGCACCGGCGGATGCTCGACCACGGCATCGATCCACGGGAGATGGCAGGCACGCTGGCGCTTTACACCATCGATCCTCAGGACCGCGCGACCGCCTGCTTCCGCCCCTTGACCTGACCGCCCGACCGACCGGCCGCGCCCCGGGGGGCCGGCGGCGTCGCGGCGGCGCCGGCGGACGGAGGCTGGTCGGCCGTGTCGATGTAGACGACCCGGGTCGTCCCGCCGTGCCCGTGGATGGCGAGCAGGGTCTCCATCGTCGGGTAGATCGCGATGGAGTCGTGCTCGGAGTCCCACCACAGCACGCAGGTCCCATCGGGCGCCTGCGCCCCAAACGCCACCGCGCCCGTCCCCGACACCCCCGAGACGTCGACCTCACGCTCCAGCTCGAACCGCCGCACCTGGCGAGCAGACATCGCCACGACCTCCTTGCGGGGCACCACACCGTACCCGTAGGCATCGCACGTGATCCGGCCGACCGGGCGGCTCGGGCACCGGGGTCGGGTGTGCGGCACCGATCCGACCGGATTAACCGGCCGGCGCTGCGCATTGTGGCGCCCGCCGGTCGGTTGGCCAACGGTAGCCGGCAATGTCGGGGCGGGTCACCTGTATCTCTTCATAGCACGGTCCGGGTAGCCCGACCGGGCTAGTACCCAGGGCACTCGGTCGGGCCGTGTCCGCGATGGTCGCCTCGCAGCCGGCCATGATCTCGACGGAGCCCGGCAACACCTCAGGAGCTCGTGTGGACGGTCGCGAGGAGCGCGCCACCCGCGTTCGGGGCCGTGAGGTACCGCGCGTAGCCGGATTCGCCCCGCAGGTGACTCGCGAGGAAGGCCACGGTGTAGCGGTCGGCGAGCCGGTGGGCATCGGCGGAGGCGATGTGTGGCGGCCAGCAGGTGGCCGCGGCAGTCAGCGCCACCTGCATGCCCACCCGGGCCGGGATTCCGGGAGCACCGACCAGCCCGGCCTGCCGGCAGATCTCGGTGAACGAGTTGTGCGTGGCGCCGGTGACGGCGACGGTCATCCGCGGGTGGGAGTCCACCAGGAGGTTGAATGCCCGGTCATCGTTCTCGGGAGCCGGCATGGCCTGATCCAGGGTGGCGCCGATCAACAGCGTGGGCACGCGCACCTGGGCGAGTGACGGCGCGGGCAGCGGAAAGGTCGGCGCCGCGATCCCCACCGACGCCCTGATGCGAGGGTCCCCCAACGCGGATCGGACGCCGAAGCTCGACACGACCGCGGTGAACCCGCCGAAGGAGAAGCCGACGACGCCGATCTCGTCGGGGCGGACCCGCGGCGCGATCGGGCAGGACGTGGCGGTCAGCGCGTCGATCACCGAGGAGAGGTCGCGGGGCCGATCTGTCACCAGCGTGAGTTGGCGCTCCTCCCGCCCCGCCGCGGCGTCGGTCATCGTGTCGCCGGGATGGTCGGGGGCGGCGACGAGGAAGCCGTGGCTGGCCAGCGCCTCCATCAGGTAGGCCGACTGCACCCGGCTGCCGACGCTGCCATGGGAAAACACGACGAGGGCGAACGGGCCCGGTGCCGGGGCGGCGTCGGTCACCGCGCCGGCCGAGAAGAACCCGACGTCCCCGGCCAACGGGTAGAACGCCGGCTGCCCCGGGCCGGCGGCCGCGATCTCGGGGCAGGCCCCGCCCGCACTGGCTTCGGCCGTCGGACGCGGCCCGGCGACCGTCCCAGTCGTTCCGGGAGGGGCCGCGTCGGGGGCGGTGGACGTGCTTGGGCGAGCCGGGTACCACAGCGAGGTGACGAGAACCCGGCCTGGGCGGCTCGGGTCGACTATCCGCATCGTGCGGTAGCCGATCTGCCAGGGTCCCGGCAGGCTTGGGTCGGACAGGCTTGGGTCGGACACGGTGGCGTCGTCCGCTACTGGCGTCGGGTCGGCCGCAGCAGCCGCGGCGTCGGCGAGCAGGCCGCGATCGCCGACGGCCGGTCCGACGCCGGGCGGTCCTCCGCCCGCGATCGCCGGCTCCACCAGGCCCACCAGGCAGCCCAGCAGGGTCAACAGGACGGCGTCGACGGCTGCTGCTACTGCTGGGCACCTCACCGACAGCACTGCAGTCCGGCGCGTCGTCATGTACCGGATCGCACAAGGCTTGACATCCTCACCTTCCTGAAGGGAGATGATTCCCGCATCTCGCGGTGCGGGTTCCTGCTTCCTCGACGGACGCCTCCTCGCTTCAACAGCGAGGCGGTCTCACTCCCTCTCCACAGGCAGCCACCGCAAGCCCTGCGGCCAGAACGTTCTTCGCCGCATTCACATCCCGATCATGGGCCGCCCCGCAGACACACTCCCACTCCCGGACATGCAACGGCAACTCCGCGACGACCACCCCACAGACCGAACATGTTTTCGACGACGGGTAGAACCGGTCGACCGCTATCAATGAGCCTTTCCCGGTAACGTTTCGTCGCTTTGCGTGACATCAATGT
>NZ_CADCWT010000347.1 GCF_902806485.1 Candidatus Frankia alpina
GGACGGCACAACGGGGCCAATACTCCGCGTAGCAGATCGCAACCTAGAACGATCTTCCCGGGGCCCTGATCCGCAACCCCGGAATCTCCTGGACGTCGATGACCCCGACGTCCGCCGCATGCAAATCACCGTCGCCGCCCGGCTCGAGGCGCAGATGGCCCGCGGGCTCCCGGCACCACGACGGACACGACAGATCAGGTTCCTCGCCGGCCACAGCAGTCCTCCTCCCGGTCACCGAACCGTCCCAACAACAGGTACCGGGCCGGTCGACGGCCCGCCATCGCCTCCCGTCGCGGACGGTCCCACCACCATCGCATACGGGTGCACACGCGACGCAGCCACCCGAAATCCCCATCACGACATTTCCCGGTCCCCCTGGCCAAGCCTGCCCGGCAGACGGCCAGGACTGTCCTTGCCCACCCGCCGGCAAGCAGCAGACCAGGCAGAAACCACAGGAAACAGACGAACAGACCCGCCCCCGGCCGGTCGACAAGCAAACGACGCCCCGAGCGCACAGACGCACCGGGCGGACGAGCCCGCCGACCAGGAACGTCAGCTCTTCCCCGTCCAGGTTCCCGACGTCCTACTCACGATCAGCCAAACCGCCAGGTCGTCACTGTCCGTCACCACTCTCGGTCACCACTCTCGGCGGACTCGATCATCGATGAATCACCGGCCCTTCGCCCCCCTCGGCCACCTCGCAGTCGGGCCCTGCCGTGGCCAACCCGGACTGCGATCCACCCCTGAGAACTGCACACAGGGGCCATAGCCGGACGATTGATCGACATGGTTCTGCGGAATGAGCCCATCTCGAGCCCATCCACGATCTTGAAACCCCCAACATCGATCTTCCCTGCAGCAAAGCCACAGGTCAAAGGGGGTGCATCTGGAGCCGGCGAGGGGACTTGAACCCCTAACCGCCCGATTACAAGTCGGGTGCGCTACCAGTTGCGCCACGCCGGCCGGCGATCTCACGATACCCGACCGGGGGCAGCACCCAGGCCTCGCCGCTCGACCCTCCACCGCGCGGTCCTGGGCTGCTCGATGCTGCTCGCCCGCCTCGCCGCCGTGCGTCTCACCCTGGTGTCCGACATGCACGCCGTGGCAGCGCCTTGCGGGAGGTTGCGACCAGCATCGCTGCGTTGCCACGCGCCCGAATGCAGATCCGCCCGCGGGCTCCCGTTCATGGTCGTGACGCGTCGGGTACGACGAGTAGGACGGCTTCGCGCCGTGTGTCCGGAGAAAGCGGGGCGTCGCGGATGGGAAGCATCGTCGTGGTGGGGTCGACAGCCGCGGGATCCGCGACCGGACGAAGCGGCCGACCGCTGACGGACCTTCGTCCGACTGGTCCGACCGGTGGCCGACGGCAGGCCCGACGGGTGCGCCGTGGCGGTCCCGCCGCCGTCATGACGGCCCTGATGACGGCCCTCATGACGGCCCTGATGGTGGGCCTCGTCGGTTGCGGCGGCTCCAGCTCCGCCGGAGCCAACGGTGCCGGCTCGCCCTCCTCACCGGCCGCGCACTCCCCGCCACGGCAGCGGCCGGCAGCGCCACGGCGTCAGTCAGCCCGGGGGGCACGGTCAGGCCGCCGGCTCCGTCGGCGTCAGCGGGAGCGAGCACCGGCCCGGGGGCGGCATCGACCGGGCCGCGGACCAGTGCGCGGAACTGGTCGAGTCAGCCGGCGGCGCAGGCGCGGCAGCAGGCCCGACCCGTCCGGCTGGTGTCGCTGCGCAGCGCGGTCAACGTGGAGAACGGGGTCCGGTTCGACCGGCTCGTGCTGGAGTTCGCCGACGGTGTTCCCGGCTACCGGGCCCAGTTCGTGCCGCAGGTCGTCCGGCCGGGATCGGGGGCTCCGCTGCCCCTGGCCGGCCAGACGGCGTTCGAGCTCGTCCTGACCTCCGCCGCCGCCCACGACGACCAGGGCGCCTCGACGCTGCGCACGGCACCCGATGGCACCGGCCCGTCGGGGCTGAGCTACGCGCTGGCCGGGGACTTCGAGGGGACGGTGCACATCGGCGTCGGCCTGAGCCGCGTCGCCGGCTTCCGCATCGTCGAGCTCACGGGGCCGGACCGCCTCGCCGTCGACTTCCTCTCCTGACGTCCCGCCGGCGTACCAGCGGCTAACCGGACGCGGGCAGGACGTGGCCGCAGCAGGGGGCTGGGGCGACCGGGTCGAAGCCGGTGCCGGCCTTGTTCACCTGCACGTAGTCGTAGGTTCACCTGCACGTAGTCGTAGCAGGGGGCGATGTTGCCCATTCCCTTGCTCAGGTCGATGGGGGCGGGCAGCAGGCCGCCCGCGTCATAGTGCGTCTGGGCGCGCAGGCCGGTGAGCACGCTCGCCCAGGTGGGGCATAAGCCGGCGGCCTTGATGCCTTCCAGGAGGAGGTCGGTGGTGATCCAGCCGATCAGCGTGGAACCGTCGGGCACGGACGCGGCCTGCGGCGAGTAGGCAGCCATCGCGGCGAGGAAACGGCGGTGCGCCGCGGTGTTCAGCTCGAACGGGGCGTAGTCGAGGAACGAGTACGCCCCGGCAGCCGCGGCACCCACCGAGTCGAGCGCGCTGCGGTCGTAGGTGGCGAGGTTACCCAGAGCCACGGTCAGGTTCACGCCGGCGGCGCGTGCTCCGACGACGATCTGGTAATACGTCTGCGCCGGGACGAAGGCGATGAGGCTGTCGGCCCCGGCGGCCCTGAGCTGCTGCGCGAACCGCGCCGCGTCGAAGGCGCCGGCGGGGACCTGCAGGTTCGTGACGACGTCGACGCCTGCCGCGCGCAGGCTCTGCGCCGAGATGCCGGCCAGGGTTGTCGTCGCCGCCGATAACTCGACCGAGATCGTCACCGCCCGTTTCCCGCCCTTGGCCGCGATGAACTCCCCCCAGCCGCTCGACACCGGCAGCTGTGACAGAGGCCGGGAGTAGCCGAAGACGTTGCGGTGCTCGCCCGGGTCGGGGATCACTCCCTCACACCCTGCTGCTCCAGCAGGGCCGCGGAGCCCGATGGCGCGACGCTGAACTGGAGGATCGACAGCACGTTGCCGTGCTCCGCCAGGTCGCGGCCCGCGACGAGGTTCAGCTCGGGCACGCTCTCGTCGTCCCGGAAACTGTAAGTGATCTTGCGGCCGTTCATGCCGCCCTTGGCGTTCTGCTCATCCAGTCGAGCGTCGATGCCGGCCCGGAACAGGGTGCTGGGATCGCTGCCGAATCCGCTGCCAGAGTACAGCAGGCCGAGATTGATCCCATCCTGCGTCACCCCGGGAGCCGCGGTGGCGCATGCGGTGTTCACAGTGCCGGCGCGGTCGTCCCGCCTGGAGCCGCACGCCGCCACCCCGGCGAGCAGCACACAGCCGAGAACGGCGGCGACAACAGATGAACGCGAACACGGCTGCGAACGTAGATCCAATTTTCTCATCCTCCCGTGGCTGTCGGTCGTGGAACTCGGGCCGCATCGGCCGGCAAGCGCTCTCCGAAAATCGCCGCGTGCCGATCGGATCAGCGCCCGTTCGGACCCGACCCGGCGACCGGAGCGGACGGATATAGCGCCCCCGGAAAGGGGATTTCCCGCGGCCCGATGGATGCACTGAGCGACCCCGCGAAGGCAGCGGAATATGCGCTCCGGTGCAGCTCCATGACACAAGGAGACACCCGCTACCTGCGTCGCGTTCGGAGAGTGTCCGGACATTACACCCCCAGGCGGTGCCGGTCTACATATCTGAAATCCACCTCAAAACCGCCCAAGCGATCAATACGACATATCCGGACAATCGCGGCGGCCGGCGTCTCGAGGCAACGACTCCAGAATAGATCGACGAGTTGCTCGGAAAGTCACTGAGCCATTCCCGGCAACGATTTGTGACGTTGGGTAATCGTTACGGGGTGTAAGTGTCCCTGGGGGCTGTGGCGACGAAGGCGCGGGGCTCCGTGAGGAAGGTT
>NZ_CADCWT010000348.1 GCF_902806485.1 Candidatus Frankia alpina
GATCCCGCCGGCGTGCCGGGGGTGTGGGGACGCGCTGATCCCCGGGGCCACCGCGCTGCCCCCGGGGCATCCCGCCCGTGCGGGGTGGTGCCGGGAGTGCGTCCCCGTGCCGATCGCCGGTGACGTCGCCGCCGGGTACGCGCCGGGTGTCGTGGTCGACGTCGACGACCCGACGTCATAGGGGGGCCGCCGAGATACAGCAGAAAGGGGCAATGGGCCGGGCGATCAGCCGCCGGCGGTGACGTGGGGGCAGATGTCGCGCTGCTGGTAGCCGCCGGGGATGCCGGTGCCGGCGGCGGTCCAGAACGGTTCGGAGTCGTCGAAGTGGCCGCCGAGGGTGTGCCAGGCCAGGCCGGGGTGTTCGGCGCGTAGCGCGGCGAGGCCGGCGGAGGCCAGTCCGCAGCGTTGGTAGCGGGGCAGGGTGAAGGGTTGTTCGACCCAGCCGAGCCGGCAGCGGCGGCAGATCTCGTAGTCGACGGCGAACGCTTCTTCGTCGTCGAGGTTTGCCGCACGCTCACGCCAGCCGATGCGTTCGGCGGACAGGGTATCCTGCCACGGCGTGCTCAGCTGGAGCACCTCGGGCCTGCCACGGCGTCGGCCGTACCGTCCCTGGCTCAGCCAGCGCACGAGTTCCCGCCAGGGTTCCCGTCCGTAGACGCGTCCGACCTTGTGTGCCTGTCCTGCGAGATGCTGTGCCGCTGCGATGTCGTCGGGTGTCTGGTCTGTGGTCATAGCGCGAGATATTCGCGGATCTTGCCGCGGACGTGGGGGCGTGGGTCGTCCAGGTGCAGGCGGAGGGTGGGGAACTGCTCGGCGATCTGCAGCGGGGTCAGGGGTGTGGTGAGGGGGGCGTCGGCGTAGCCGCGGTCGTCGTCGTGCCAGCTGCCGGCCGGGTCGATGGCGCGGATGCGGGTGATGATGCCGTCGACGACGTAGACGAAGCCCTTGACGTGGGGCCGGCGGGCGGGGGCGATCGGCCACCATTTCCGGTCGGCGTCGAGCTGGACCTTTTCGTTCTGCCCGGTCTCGCCGTAGCGGCGGTTGGTGTCGGGGTCGATCTTGCCGGGGCGGGTGTTGCGGTAGACGATTAGGACGCAGTCGCGGCCGTCCTTGTGCGCGGGGAGGTGGCGGTACATCGTCGAGCGTTGCACCCCGAACGTCCCGGCGATCTCGTCGACGGTGTGCTCGCCGGTGTCGTACATGTGCTGGGCCTGGTCGAGCTGGCGCTGGCTCAGCTTCGGTCGACGGCCGCCGACCCGCCCACGGGCGCGGGCGGAGGCGAGGCCTTCGAGGGTGCCCTCGACGATGGCTTCCCGGTCGAACTCGGCGAGCGCGGCCATCATGCGGAAGAACAGCCGGCCGATCGGGGTGCCGGTGTCGATGCCCTGCTCGAGCACGACGAAGTCGACCTGGTGGGTGTCGAACCAGACGGACAGGTCGAGCAGGTGCTGGTGGTTGCGGCCGATGCGCCGCAGCCGGGTGACCACGACCTGGTCGCCGGGGGCCAGGCGGTCGAGCAGCTCGTCGAGCGCGGGCCGGGAGGCGAGTTTCCCGGAGATCTTCTCGATGACGATGTTCTCCGCAGTGATGCCGGCGGTGGTCAGCGCGTCGTACTGGGATTCGGGGTTCTGCTCGCGGGTGGAGACCCGGGCGTAGCCGTAGCGGGTCATCGCGACGTCCGGGCGGGCAGGCGGGCGTCGGAACGCGAGACAGCCACGATGAGTCTCCTAAGCTGGCGCCGACGTTTGACGGACATTGATTTCCGGACAGCCTTGAGAGACCGATCATAGCCGGGTGATCGTGGCGGTCTGCATGGGTCCGTCAAACGATCGTTTAACGGACCCATACCGGGATCCGGGACGGTCGATCGACCACCCCACCGGCTAACACTGAAGCACTCACGTATCCGAGCGAAATAATTTCCTACCCGAGCGGAACCGCTCGGTATGTCATGTACGTTGGTGTGGAGAGTGGAACCGCTCGGCTAGGGAGAGGGAATCGCATGGGTCATCCTCGGGAACAGCAGCCGCACACCCTGGCGCAGTTCGCCGAACGCGCCGGCATCTCGGATGGACGTGCCCGGGCGCTGTACGCGGCGAAGCCGTCCGGGCTGCCGGCCCCGGACCGGGTCGATGCCGGCGGCCGGCCGTTGTGGTGGGCCTCCACGATTGACATCTGGTGCGCGCGGACCGGCCGTGAGGTCAGCATGGACTCGCTGTGGCTGTACCGGGCGCCGGCGGCTCGCACGCCGGCGGCGGAGCTGCGGCGGGGGGTGGTCACCCTCGGCCGGTACGGGCGTCCTCACACGTTCTACGTGATCGTGTGGGATACCGAGCACGGCCACGTCGTCTATCTCCAGCCGTTGGAGAAGAAGGATGAGCACAAAGACCGGCTGGCGGTGCACGCCGCCGAGCTGATCGAGCCACGGTGGTGGTCCACCGCCGCTGTGATCATGCCGCTTGAGGAGAACCTCGAGTCCCCCCTCGGCGACGGGCCCTTCGCCTACGTCTACCGGCTCACCACCGCTCCCGACGCGGAGGAACTCCAGGAGACGGAGACCGACGGCGGCGCCTTCGGCGGGTTGCGCCGCTGGTTCCAGCGCACCGCCACCGCGGAGGCGTCCGCCGAGCCGAGGGCGGAATGGGCGGGGCAGCAGGACCTCGCCGACCTCGCGAAGGCGATCGGCCACACGATCCCGCTGTGGCTGTACGACACCGAGACCTCGGTCAACGCCGAGCAGACCCTGTCCTACAACCGCACCTTCACCGTCGAGGACACCGTCACCGCCTGGCCCGCGGTGGAGAAACGGCTCACCCGCACGGTCGAGATCGGAATGCCCGGGGAGTTTCCCGCTGCCTTCGCCGCCCTGGCCGTCGACGCCGCCGAAGGACTGCAGGCGCTGCGTGCCGCGCACGAGCGGATGCCCGATGCCGGGGATGGCTGGTATCTGGTGTGCCGGCCTGCCCGGCCTGCTCCACCGATCGACCTCGAACAACGCATCACCGGCGCCACCCTGGTCACCGACACCGACCTCGTCGCGAAAGAGCTGATCGAGCTGCGCACGGTCGAAGGTGAACTGGACTGCGACGATCCCCGCGGCGACCCGTACACCGAGGCCATCACTCTGCTGGAGTGGCAGCTGCGCCGGGCGGCGAAGGCCAGCGGGGCGATCCGCGACAGCCATGACTATGCGCCCGTCGCCGATGACGGATTCCTGCCCTACAGCGCGCCCTGGGAAGGGCCCGTGGTCGACGCCTGGCGCAAGACCCTCACCCCGCTCAAGGACCTCGATCCCCTCTTCCGGCTCCGCCGCATCCACCGCCTGCTCGACGAGCGCCCCCTCGAGCAGGTCCGCGAGGCCTACCGCGACCCCGAAGGCCGCTACGTGCTGGTCATCGAGCTGCACGCCGGCGTGCTGTGGAGCCGTGCCGAATGGCCGGCATCCCCACGCGCGGTCTCCACCTGGACGGACAAGACCGTTCTTGCCGCCGACGACGGGGCACAGTCCGTCGTCACCCTGCTCGCGCTCACCGCGACCGACGACGGCCGGATGCGCGTCGACCCCGTCCCGCTCCCCCCGCGCAGCGACCGCGACGCCTTCGGCTACAGCTACGGCGGAGGCACCCCCACCACCACCTACCACGCCCTCCTACGCTGCGCCCTCGGAGACATTCCCGAACTCAGCAAAATCCGACGTCTCCCCGGAGAACGTCATGCTGACGGCACCCCGGTCAGCCAGCTGTGGGCCGCGATCTCCACGACCAAAGGTCCGCTGCGGCTGTCGTGGCCCCAGGTCCAACTGTGGGCCCGCGCCGACCAGAAGAACACCTTCGTCGACAAGTGACCGGACAGTGAGCCTTTCCCGGTAACGTTT
>NZ_CADCWT010000349.1 GCF_902806485.1 Candidatus Frankia alpina
GGAGTCGGCGCCGCGGCGAAGTCGTCATGGCTTTACACCATCACACACATGATTTTTTATGCGACGAGGTTCGGCGCTCGCGAGGTCTCCTGGCCGGCTGCCTTCCCCGCTCCGATAGGCTGTGTTCTCGGTTCGTGTGCCGCGGCGCGTCTGGCCACTCGTGACTATGACATCGCCGCCGAACTCCTGGCCAGCATGGCGTGGTCCGGTTCCGGTATCTCCGCCGCTTTCCTGACCGGAGTCTCTGCGCTGGCCGCGATTGCGCAGGAGCAAGGCAGCGTACCCGTGCGGCCGCCATCCGCCGACGGCGCCGAACCAGGGTCCCGGTCCGGGCTCGGGTTCAAGGACAGGTACCACGCGACCATCGTCACGCTCGCCGTTCTCGCGGAGGGTGAACTGGCGACGGGAACCAGGGCCCAGGGCAGCGAAAGATGACACCGTGGCGCTGAGGCAGGGTGTTCCCGACCTCCGAGACAGCACCGTGAGGGTCGGCAAGTGTGGTTCGTTACGCCGATTCATCTAGTTCCGCGTTGGGAAGCCGAGCGACGGCGGGCTGGGGTGCGGCCCAGTCGATCCGGTCAGTTCCGAAACACCGCCACCGACTCCGGCACGATCCGCACGACCACCCGGGGCAGGCCGTCCGCCGGCTGATTGGGCTTGCCGAGATACTTGCGGCCGAGCTCGGCAGCGCCCTCCCGGATCACCTTCGCGGTGCCCCGGATCTCCGCCGAGAAGTACGGGTTCGCCGCGTCGAAGATGGAGACGCTGATCCGGGGGTCACGGCTGAGGTTGCGTTCCTTCGTCCGCCCGGCGAGGGTGAAAAACAGCAGCTCGTCGCCGTCCCTCTTGATCCATACCACGGAGGATCGTGGAGTTCCGTCGGGGTCGACCGTCGCCACGACCGGGAAGTTCCGACCGTCGAACAACGCACGAACTTGCTGGTCAAGCACGGCCATCGAGCTGATCCCACCTGTCGTCGCCAACCCGTCCGGACACGGCATTATCGCGCAGGCCACCGATCGTCGGCCCCGCACTCGCCGGGCATACCTGCCGGTTGACCACGCCTGGTTCGGCGGCTTCGACCGGGCAGAGGCGGGCGGCGAGGCTCACAGGGATCACACAGGGGTGGCACAGGGTCCGCGCAGGCGCGAGGCCGACCTTGAGGGCATGACACTCCGGTTGATTCCCGACGCCGCCCGGGCCGTGCCGTCACGGCCGAACTCCTCGATCTCGCCGACCCGGCCGTCCGCTGGACATGCCGACCGGGGTGGCGGATCCGACCAACCGGTGATGGGACGGCGTCCGTCGCCGCGCCGGGCGGATCATCCGGTCCTGGACATGGTGGTGCCGGTCTACAACGAGGAGCGGGATCTCGGGCCGTCCATCCGGCGGCTGCACGCCTTTCTCCTCGAACGGTTCCCGTACCCGTTCCGGATCACGATCGCGGACAACGCCAGCACGGACGGGACCCTGCCGCTGGCCCGCGCCCTGGCCGCCGAGCTGCCCGGCGTCGCCGTCGACCACCTCGAGCTCAAGGGGCGGGGACGGGCGCTGCACGCGGTGTGGTCCGCCTCGGACGCCGACGTCCTCGCCTACACCGACGTCGATCTGTCGACCGATCTGAGCGCCTTGCTCCCCCTGGTCGCGCCACTGATCTCCGGGCATTCCGACGTCGCCGTCGGCAGCCGGTTGAGTCGCGGGGCACGGGTGGTGCGCGGGCCGAAACGGGAGATCATCTCTCGTTGCTACAACCTGCTGCTGCGCTGGCTGCTACGGGTGCGGTTCCGCGACGCTCAGTGCGGCTTCAAGGCGATCCGCGCCGACGTCGCCGCGCACCTGCTGCCGCACGTCGCCGACACCGGCTGGTTCTTCGACACCGAGCTGCTCGTCCTGGCCGAACGCTGCGGGCTGCGGGTGCACGAGGTGCCGGTGGACTGGGTGGACGATCCGGACAGCAGCGTCGACATCGTCGCCACCGCGCTGGCCGACCTGCGGGGCATCGTGCGGGTCCGCCGCGCGATCGCCAGCGGCACCGTGCCCGTCGCGCACCTGCGCTCCTGGGTCGGCCGCGGCCCGCTCGACCGGGGTTCCACCGCACCGCTCACCGACCAGCCGCCCTACCCGGACGTCACCCCGAAGCACCAGCCCAGCCAGCACGACCAGCACGACCGCACCACTCCCCCGGCCGCCGATCGGGCGACCGCCTCGGCTGGCGCCGGCACCCCGCGCTGAACCCGCTCGCGCCCCCGCACATCTCCCGCGTTGAACGTCGGCCGCAGTACCGGCGGCGCGACCGACCTCAACCTGGCCCGCCCGGGACGGTTTCCTTGCCTATCCAGAGGCTTTCGCGTCCGTTTCGTCCCTCTGGAAAGGCAAGGAAGTTCGTCGGGAGGCGACGCGTACCCGCGACAGACTCTGGAGTTTGCTCGATGACGACCACCGCATCCGATGTCGACCAGTCCGACACGATCCGGCTCACCCCGCGGCCGGGCTCGACCGGCGGGCGATGGGCCGAACCGCCGCCGCCTCCGCCGCCGGGCAGGGGGCACGGGCGGCTGGCCCGGGGGCCGGCCGGTGATCCGGTGTGGGTCCGGCCGGCGCTGCTGGGCCTGCTCGCCGGGACGGCGCTGCTCTACCTGTGGAATCTCAGCGCGTCCGGCTACGGCAACAGCTTCTACGCGGCGGCGACCCAGGCGGGATCGCAGAGCTGGAAGGCGCTGCTGTTCGGCTCGCTGGACGCCGGCAACGCGATCACCGTCGACAAGCCGCCAGCGTCGCTGTGGATCTCCGGACTGTCCGCGCGGGTCTTCGGCTTCTCGTCCTGGTCCGTGCTCACCCCGCAGGCGATCGAGGGCGTCGCGGCCGTCGGGCTACTGTACGCGACGGTCCGGCGCAACGCCGGCGCCGCCGCCGGGCTGCTCGCGGGCGCCGCGTTCGCGCTGACTCCGGTCGCCGCGCTGATGTTCCGCTTCAACAACCCGGACGCCCTGCTGACGCTGCTCCTCGTCGCCGCGGCCTACTGCACGGTCCGGGTAACCGAGCGGGCCAGCGCCCGCTGGCTGATGCTCGCCGGAACCTGCATCGGCTTCGGCTTCCTCACCAAGCTGGCGCAGGCGCTGCTGGCCGTCCCGGGGCTCGGCCTAGCATATCTGATCGCCGCGCCGACGGGGCTACGGCGCCGGGTGGTGCACCTGGCCGGCGCGGCCGGGGCGATCGTCGTCTCGGCCGGGTGGTACGTCGTCCTGGTCGACCTGTGGCCGGCCTCGTCCCGCCCCTACATCGGCGGTTCCACCGACAACAGCCTGCTGCAGTTGGCGCTGGGCTACAACGGTCTCGGCCGCATCTTCGGCTCCTCTGGCAGCGGGGCCGGCGGTGGCGGGATGGGCGGTGGGGCGAACACCGGCTTCGGTGGCGCGACCGGGATCACCCGGCTGTTCGGAGCGAGCATGGGCTCGGAGATCTCCTGGCTGCTCCCCGCGGCCCTGCTCGTGCTGGTCGTCGGACTGTGGCGGACCAGGCGGGCACCCCGCACCGATCCGGCGCGGGCCGCGCTGGTGCTGTGGGGCGGCTGGCTCGTCGTCAGCGGTCTGGTGTTCAGCTTCATGAACGGGATCATCCATCCCTACTACACCGTCGCCCTGGCGCCGGCGATCGCCGCGCTCGTCGCCGCCGGTGGGACCTCGCTGTGGCGCGACCGTGCCCAGCTCCCGGCGCGGGCGTCGCTCGCCGCCATAATCGCGCTGACCGGCGCCTGGAGCTTCGTGCTGCTCGACCGGGTGCCCACCTGGCTGCCCGCCCTGCGCTGGGTCGTGCTCATCGTCGCGTTGGCCCTGGC
>NZ_CADCWT010000350.1 GCF_902806485.1 Candidatus Frankia alpina
CACATTGATGTCACGCAAAGCGACGAAACGTTACCGGGAAAGGCTCACTGACTGAGATCGTCGGGCGGCGACTGCGGCGCAAGTACGTCATTTCGATCTGCAGCCGGCTCGCTGCGTCCCATCCCACGAAGTGCGCGGAGATCCGTCAGTACGTCGCGTCGCGCGACGACCTTTCCGAGCTGCTCGATATCATCGGCCACTGGGGAACAACGCCGAGCCTCAAGCGGACGGTCAATAACCTGATCAAGGAGATTCCCGCTGGGGCGGGGCGAGCTTCCGGGCCCCGCCCGGTCCACGAAATCATGGTTCTTTCGTCCGCCCTGACGAGGGACATGAAGGACCTGCTGTGGGCCGCCGCCAGCGACTACACCGATGGTCGCTCGGCAAAGGAACTCGCGACCATTCTGGGACGCGTCGCCCGCCCGCGGGAATACCAGCGTCCTTTTGCCAGGGCGGTCGTCACCAGCGCTGACAAAAAACGATCCATCGAACCATTGGTGGAATACATCGGACAGCTACACGAGGAGCAGCACCCGGGCGAAAGGGCAGCCGTCGAAGCCGTCGGAACCGAGCTGGAGGCCTTCGCCACGCCACCCGGAACCTGGTCGGCCGAGGCCGTCGCCACGATCGCCGCGCCGCTGTACGTGTCGCACAACCAGAAGCTCAGCGGGTTTGGCGAGAAAATGCTCAAGCGCTACCTCGCAAGCGGCCAGCACGTCACCGCGGACGACGTGAAGACCGTCGTGGAGCGGCTCAGGGACGCCGGAGTGGATCCGAAAAACGATGCGAGATGCTTCGCCATACGGTGTGTTGCTGGCTGGGGACGGACCCACAGAGGAAGGTTGCAAGAAAGCTGCGGGAAGCCCGCCTAGACCGTGAGGCGTCGGTTGTCGAAAGCTGCATAGGATAGCCAGGGTGAGGGCTCGGCGTTGCGGCCGTACGCGGCCGGCGAGGGCCGTGCCGAGCTCCTGAAAGAAGTAATGGCGAATCCAATCGGTCGGGCGGACGGACGTACGTACGTCTACGAAAGATTTGGCCGCACTTTCGCGTTGTAGGCCCTGGAGTGGCGAATCATCGCTTGGCAGCAGACCCACGCCCAGACCGCGACGACGCAGGCCAGGAACGTCCTGTCGGTGCCGGTCAACCGGCCGGCCCACCAGGCCAGCGGCAACAGCCCGCCAAGATACCCGGCCAGCCAGGCCGCAGCCCATGCCGCGGACCCGTCCGGGTTGGTGAGAGCACGCCCGCTCTTCAAACGCTCGCGGAGCGTGGGAGCACCGACCAGCACCACGACACCCACGGCCAGAGCGGCGATGGCCCGCCACAGGATGCTGAAGCCGGTCTCATAGAGCATGAGCGCCGTCACAACAAAACTCACTCGCGGCAGGATTCCGCGAAGGAAGCGCCGCCGCGAGGCCGAGGGCAACGGCTGCTTCTGGTCCAGCGCGCTCGACAGCGACACCAGCGCCACCGCCGGAAACGCGTAGAGCAGCAGGCTCAGAACGCCACTGAACCTGGACAGCATGGACCAATATCCGTGAAACACTACGAGCAGTACCGTCCCGAAGGCGACGTTGGCGGCCAGGACAAGCCAGTAGATATGCCAACCGTTCTTCCTCGGCGCAGAAGTGGCAAGCGGGCGGTACGTAAGCCCGAGTCGGCTCAGCTCGGCGATTTCGCTGGGCAGCACATAGGCGTAGACGAGGCCTGCGCCCAACGGAGCGACCATGGTCAGGATCCTCAGCGTCCACTCGAGGATGGAGCGCAGGTAGCCGACTGTCGTGAGCCCGGCTATGTCCAGGTAATCCGAAGGATTCACCCAGGGGCTGGTTGAACAGCCTTGTGCGCTGTCGCCCGCGCACACCGCGCCGTGATACCTGTTGTAGGTGACCTGGAGCAGGATGTAGACCAAGATGGAGAGAAGGACGGTCACGAGGATGGCCCGCCGTATCCGGGCTCCCTCACCGATACCGTCCTTCTTGATGTCTCCGGCGTAGTCCAGCGGTCCTTGGAACCCCACGTAGGCGTACACTGTGCTGCTGCCGCCCAGCGTGGCGAGCCATCCATGCTGGCTGGAGTCGTCAGCTCCGCCGATCGGCGCGCCGAGTAATCCATGGTGGCCGGAGTGATCACCTTCACCCTGTTCGGGGGCGTGGAGCTTGTACTTTGAAACGGCGTAGCCGTGGTAGTGGAATATCGCCAGCAGCACCATGCAAACGAGGAAGACGCCGGCGACTTTGATCACGGTTATCCATGCGGTGGCGCCGACGAAGCGTCGCGCGGGGACCAGGACCACCGCGGCGGAGATTATCATCATGAAGACGATGGCGACGCCCGTCCCCGATCCGTTCAGGGTCCGGTCACCCGTGCTCTGATCAACCCTGAGGAGATTTGTGCCGAGCCGGCTCGATATCTCTGGAGCGATGGCGATGGTCGCCGCGATGGCTTCACCGGTCAGATTGATCACGTAGTAGATCCACAGGCTCGTGGCGACGACCAGCGTGACGAGCGGGCCACTGCTCTGATAAGGCAGGAAGATCATCCCGCCGGTTCTTGGGGCGGCTGTGCCCAGCTCGACCATCACGACGGCGATGACCAGCATCGCCAGTCCGCCCACGGCCCAGGACCAGAGGACGTGCGAGGCGGAGCCTGCGCTCCGATAGGCATCGGCGGGTGTCAGAAACCATCCCGAGCCAATCACACCGCCTGCTGCCAGGCCGAACAGGCCGAAGGACCGCAGCCATCCCTCTTGCGGCCCGCCTGCCTGTTCGCGGCCGAGTCGAGATTCTCTGGAACTCATCGATCTCCCCCACGGCAATGATCGATGTCAACGTATAGTACGGTTCCTCAGTAGTCGTCAGGTTAAGCGAAAAAATGGGTTGTTAGCCCGGATTTTTCTGCCTCGGGCGGGCGGGCGAGCCGTCCCGCGAGCCAACGCGGCGCCGCCTGGACGGGTGCATGGCCGGGAGCTCGGTGACGGCCGGCGCTTACCGAGAATCATCACCCGCAGTTGGCGTGGATGTTGATGCTGTCGTAGTAGCGCTTCGCCTCGGGGGCGAGTGGGACCAGGCAGTACAGCGAGCTTTTGGGAACGGTCTGCGCGGCGGTCTCGAAGTGCCGGCCGTTCTGGTTCGTTCCCCAGAGGGCCTGCTCGAAATCGGGCCGATGTTTGAACAGGTCCTGGACGATGAAGGCCACCAGATCATGGTCGGCGCTCTGGTTCACGACCAGCCCGTTGGGAACCCCGACGGTCTCGGTTTGGCTGATGCCGGGATAGTCCTGCGCGTCGATGGTAGCCGGCTCGTACACGCTGCCGGAGACGAACCGGTTGCCGAGCCGCTGGCGATAGACGGAGTCCCAGTTCGCACCCATGGGAGCCAGATACCGCGCCAGCGGCAGCAGACGGATCCGCAGCCGTCCTCGGTGACAGCCCGGAGGATCTGCGGCGTCGGCGCGCCACCTGCCCAGAGGACCCCGTCGACTTTCCCGTCGCGCAGGTCCGCCAGGCCGCGGTCGAGATCCGCGGGATCCGTGGCGGGCTTGCAGTTCAGGATATTGTCGAACAGCACCTGGCCTACCTGCAGGCTCCCCGAGTTATTCAGGCCGGTCGAGATCTTCCGGTCGCACAGCTGGGTCGCGTCGTCAATGCCCGAATCCGCGCGTACGATCAAATGAAGGATATCGAGCCACACCGGGCCGACGGTGCGCAGTCCGTCGATCGGGTCGTTGCGGAACTGGTTGACCCCGAAGTGTGCGTCTACGGCCAGGGCCCCGGGAAGATCGTTTTAGGTTGCGATCTGCTACGCGGAGTATTGGCCC
>NZ_CADCWT010000351.1 GCF_902806485.1 Candidatus Frankia alpina
GGGAATCCCCCGCCTTCAGGCGGAGGAGGATGTCAACCGGTTCGGCTGCTCGCTGTCCTGACGGCCGCGACGCTGCTGCAGTGGCTGGGCTCCTTCGCCATCGCTCCGCTGCTGCCGCTCTACCTGCAGGACCGGCACATTTCCGCCGCCGGCGTCGGGGTCGTGATGGCGGCGTTCTTCCTCGGCGCGTTGCTGTCGCAGTATGCCGCCGGGCGGACGGCGGCGACTCGTGGCCACCGCGGGGTGCTGCTCGCCGGGCTCGCCGCCTACGCCGCCGGATGCGTCGGCCTGTTCGCCTCGACGGGGGTCGGGATGGACGCGGCCATGCGCGTGCTGCAGGGCGCGGGCGCGGGGGCGTTCGAGGTCGCCGCGCTGACCGCGGTCGCCGCCACGGTCGCCCCCGGTTTTCGGGGGCGCGCGTTCAGCGCCATCTACACCGGACAGCTTCTCGGCCTCGCGATCGGCCCGCTGGTCGGCGGCATCGCCGGCGAGCACCGGATGCACCTGGTGTTTCTGTCCAGCGGCGCGGCCGCCGTGCTGGCGTCGTTGCCGGTGCTGTGGCTCCTGCCCGCCGGCGCCCACGCCGGGCCAGCTCTCGCCGCTCCCGCTGCGCTCACTGCGCTCACCATTTCCGACACCACCGGGGGGAGCGGCGCCTCGGTGGTGGTGGATCGTGCCCGGCCGCCCCGACTGCTGCTGCGCCGCGGCGTCGTCGGACTGCTGCTCATCGCCGGCTGCGAAGGGCTGATCAGCGGCGTCTACGAGACGTGCTGGAGCCTGCTGATGGAGCGCGCCGGCGCGTCCACCATGCTGATCGGCCTCACCTTCACCCTCTTCGCGCTGCCGTACCTGGTCATCGCCTGGCCGGCCGGCTGGCTCGTCGACCGGTTCGACCGGCGCTGGCTGATCGGCGTCACCATGCTCGTCCTGTCCGTAACGGTCGCCAGCTACCCGCTTCTACGCTCGATCCCGCTCATCGTCCTGATGAGTTGTCTGGAGGCGGTGGGCCTCGCCGTGGCCTACCCCGCGGCGCAATCCCTGCTGGCTCAGGAGAGCGCCGCCGGTGACGGCACCGGCCGCGGCCAGGGCCTGTTCGCGACGACGCAGACCGGCGCAACCGTGTTTGCCGCCCTGGTCTCGGGGGTGCTGTTCGCGGCGGATCCCCGGCTGCCGTTCATGCTCGCCGCGATCGCGGCGCTGGTCACCGCTGTCCTACTACCGCCGCTGTGGCGAGACGTCGCCGGCACCGTGGCCCAGGCCCAGGCCGGGGCCGGGGCCCGTCAACGGCCAGGTCAGGGCGCACTTGGCGGTTCTTACCTTAGGTGAAGGTTAAGATCCTTAGCGTTTGCTAATCGGTGAAACCCCCTGCGGAGGGTCGATAGGTGGGCGCTAGGGTGGGCCATCCGGAGTTACCCCCGTGGGGGATGGGTATGAAGATCGTCTTCTTGTGCGAGCAGTACCCGCCGATCATTTGGGATGGGGCGGGTGTCTACACGCACGACATCGCTCACGCGCTGGTCGCGCTCGGCCATCAGGTCCATATCCTCTGCGCCCAGGGGCGTCGCCGAGCCGATGAGGATCATGACGGGGTCCAGGTGCATCGGCGTCCGTTGCTCCGGTTGCCGGTCAGTAGATATCTCGGGCCGCTGGGACGGTCGTTTCAGGGGAAGAACCATCCACGCGATTCGCTCTCCCTGCGAATGGTTCTCGCCGTGTCCTACGCTTTCTGGCTGCGTCGTCTCGAGCTGCACCCCGACGTCATCGAGACCCAGGACGGAGAGACCCGCGGTCTGCGTACCGCGCTGCGCCGCGACGTTCCCCTCGTGATCCACCTGCACACGCCGACGATGATGGACGTCCGCCTGCGCGAGGGCGAACTGCACGGCCGGGGCGCGCTGGCCGACCAGATCGATCGGTTCTCCGCGCTGCGCGCCGACGCGCGGACGGCGCCGTCCGCGCTGATCGTCACCACCCTGCGCGACTTCGGCTGGCTGAAGACGAACACCGACGCCGACGTCATCCCCTACCCGTTCGACCGATTCGCGTACACCGCCGTGCCGCCGCCGCGGCAGACCGGTCCCACGCTGCTCGTCGTCGGCCGGCTCGAATGGCGCAAGGGCCTCGACGTGCTGATCGAGGCCGCCGCGCTGCTCGGGGAGCGCGGCGTCAAGCCGACGGTGGTCTTCGCGGGCCAGTCGTCCGGCCTCATCGACGACATCCCGACCGGCACCTGGCTGGCGCGTCGCGCCGCCGAGCTCGGTGTCACCTGCCGCTTCGCGGGCCACCTCACCCGGCCCGAGCTCGTCAAGGCGTACGAGGAGGCGCGGGCGGTCGTCGTCCCGAGCCGGTTCGAGAGCTTCTCCATCGCCGGCCTGGAGGGGATGGCCTCGGGTCGGCCCGTCGTCGCGACCGCGACCACGGGCGTCGCGACCTGGGTGGCGAAGTGGGATGGCGGCACGGTCGTCCCACCGGAGGACGCACCCGCGCTCGCCGACGCGCTGGAGCCCTTCCTCACCGACCCGGAACTCGCCGCCGCCGTGGGTGCCCGCGGTCGGGTCGGCACCGAGGAGCTGGAGCCGAAGCGGATCGCGGCCCTGCGCGTCGCGGTCTACCAGAAGGCCATCGACCGGCACCGGACGCGCCGCCGCTTCGGCAGGAGGTCGCCGGCATCCGCCTGACCGGCGGGTGACGCGACGACGGCCCCTAGGCTGGCGGGCATGAGTGCTCTGGCGGGCGTCGCCCTGGAACACCCGGTCATGAACGCGGCCGGCACGTGCAAGTCGGTGGAGGATGTCGACGCCTTCGCTCGGTCCGCGGTCGCGGCGATCGTCGTCGGTTCGATCACCCGCCAGCCGCGGACCGGCAACGCGGGCAACGTCTACTGGCCCGGGCGGATCTACTCGATCAACGCACTCGGGCTACCCAACCGTGGCCTGGACTACTACGGCGCGCACCTGCCCCGGATGGTCGATCAGGCGCATGAGGCGGGCAAGCCGCTGATCGTCAGCGTCGCCGGGTTCGACGTCGGGGAGTACGCCGAGATCGCCGAGGTCGTCGCGGGAACCGGCGTCGATCTCATCGAGCTCAACCTGGCCTGTCCGAACGTCTGGGACGGCAGCGCCCAGAAGCGTATCGCCTGCTTCGACCCCGACCAGACCGCGGCGGTCTGCACCGCGGTCGGGGACGCACTGCTGGCGCGGGCCGCGGGCGACCCGGCCCGCCGAGTCCCGTACGGCGTCAAGATTTCGCCGTTCTCCGACCCGGCGGCGCTCGCCGAGCTCGCCGCGGCGCTCGCCGAACCCGCCGGCCGGCCCGGCGGCCCGCGGTTCGTCACCGCAGTGAACACCTTCCCCAACGCCCTCGTCATCGACGCCGGCAATCGTCCCGTCGTCGACGTGGAGCTGGCCGGGATGAGCGGACCCGCGCTCAAGCCGGTCGGGCTCGGCCAGGTGCGCCAGCTCCGCCGGCTGTTGCCGGACATCGTCGACGTCGTCGGGGCCGGCGGCGTCGGCGAGGGACGGGACGTCGCCGAGTACCTGCGGGCCGGGGCGGTGGCCGTGCAGGCGGCGACGGCGTTCTGGAACCGTGGCGAGGACCCGTCCGTGTTCGGGTCGATCCTCGCCGGCTGGATCGACCAGATGGATCCAGCCGCCCCCTGAACCAGGCGGCGGGCCCGGGCCCGCCGCGCTACCCTCGCCGACGCGATCGTCACTCCCGCTCCGCGGTGGGGCCGGGCTCAGCCGCCGGCGGCCAGGCTTCTCGGCGCGTGGGCGTCGGCGTGCTCGGCGGCGGGCTCCGTATCG
>NZ_CADCWT010000353.1 GCF_902806485.1 Candidatus Frankia alpina
CCAACACACCAACACAACATTGATGTCACGCAAAGCGACAAAACGTTACCGGGAAAGGCTCGGTGTGCTTCCCAACGAGATCAGAGAGTTCGGGGACTATCTCCGACTCCCCCTGGAGGGCGAGATCGTGATCCAGGGATACCCGATCCTGCATTCCGGCACACCGTCCTTCTCCCGGCACGACCAGGAGCGTATTCACAGTGAACTCTGGCCGCTGCACGAGAACGCGGTCGTGGCCCGGGTCGAAAACGGTCTCATCACCGAAATGACTTCCCCTGGCCCCGCCGGTCATGGTATCCTGGAGATGTTCGAGGCGCTCTTCCAAGTCGACTCCCGCTACCGCATAGTCTGGGAAATCGGGCACGCGCTGAACACCACCCTCGATCTGCTTCCTGGTAATCACGCCATGAACGAGGTCTACGGATCCTCCCGGGGCTGTCTACATTGGGGAATCGGGCTCACGCCTTACACCCAGTACCACCTCGACATCATTTCCCCGGGAACAGTCGTCACGAACGATCTGGGCGACGTCCTGCTCGGCACGCCGACGGTAACGTCCGCGATGCCTCTCGAGAGTCTGGTCGGTTTGGCCAACTGATCGGTCCGGGCGAGGGTCTCCCTCGTCTGTTCACCGCATTCCAACGGATTGACGGAATGAGGTGATCACTGTGGAGAAGGTCACGCAGAAGAAGATCCAGGTGAAGAAGAACGACCGTTACCTGGGCACCATCCTCGGCTAATGCCGTTGAGAAGGGGTGGGTCGGCCGGACCGGGCCGACCCACCCCGACTGGGCCACTCACCCGGCCCGCGTTCGCACCGCCCCCGGTCGCTCCGGTCGCCCCCGGTCCTCCCGCCAACGCCAACCAGCCCCTCGCGCCGCGCCCCCTGGTGGTCCCCATGGCACAGTTCCTCGTGCGTCCCGACCTGCATCGGGAGTTCGCCGGCCCGAACTCCACGTTCTGCCTGCTGACCCAGGCCGACCGGGCCACGGACTTCACCCTCGCGCCCAGCAGCCGCTACCGCAGCGTCGTGCACCGCACCCTCGACGCCGAGGAAAGCCTCACCGACGCCCTGCTCGCGCAGCGGATCCCCGCCGACGCCGACGTGTTCGTCGTCTGCCCGGACCGCTTCCTCGTCTCCCCCGACCCCACAACGGTCGGGCCGGGCCGGCGGATCGCGGTGATGCCCTGTGGCTCGACGCCCGTCACGGACTCCCAGGTCGCCTACTTCCTCACGGTGGTGGAGCATACCGACTCGGCAGCGCTGGAGTCCCGCGCGGACCGGCTGTTCGACGCGCTCGGCGAGGCCGACCACGTCACGCTGGCGGACCTCGCCGGGCACGCCTCCGCCCGCTTCGTCATCTCCGGCGACTACGAGTGGAACCAGCAGGCCGGCGCGCTCGCGGCCGGCGAACAGCAGATCGCGCCGTCCGGCGAGGCCAGCGCCGTCCCCACGGATCTCTACCGGTTCGACACCAGCCGCCGACTGGCACTGGACGGGCAGATCGCCCTGCGCGGCGCCCCCATCGTGCACCGCGGTGACGACCCCGCGGTACTCGCCGAGCAGGCCCGGCTCTTCGACGACCTGGACGTGCTGCGCACAGCCACGGTGGTGCTCGACCTCGCCGACGGCATGGTCACCGAATGCCATGCGGTGGACGCCGCGGGCAAACGCGCCGTCGACGCGCTGGACGAGCTGTTCGCCACCGACGAGGCCTACCGGGTCGTGTGGGAGTTCGGCATCGGGCTCAACCCCGTGCTCGACCAGCAGCCGGGGAACTGCGGGATGAACGAGATGTACGGCGCGGCCGACGGGATCATCCACCTCGGGTTCGGATTGACCCCGACGACCCGGTACGCGCTCACCTTCACCTGCGCCGACACGGTCATGTCCGACCCGGCGGGGACCCGGCTCGCCGGTCCCGCCCCGCGCCGGATGCGCCGGCGACGCACCCCGACCTGCGGCTGCTGACCGGCCGAGGCAGCGCAGCACCACGGCTCGGCCCGCCGCGGGCACGTCGATTCCTCGGCGAGCCGGCCGCACACCGCCAACCGCCGAAGGAGCCCACCGATGACCGACGACCCGCGCACCTGGTAAGGGGACCCGAGGGCGGCCGCCGCCGCCCGCACCGCCGACCTGACGGACCTGCGCACGCAGGTCGACACCATGCTCGACGCGATGATCAAGAAGTTCTACGACGAGATCCCGTACGCGGACCACCAGGCCCGCGGTGAAGAGATCAACCTGGAGTACTACAAGCGCCACAACGTCGAGACCATCCTCCGGCTACGCCGCAAGCGCACGATCGACGCCCTGGCCATCGGCTACTTCACCAAGCGCGACCCGGTGCGCGGCGCGGCGTGGGCCCACTACGTCGAGGACGAGATGCTCCACGACGAGTGGTTCGCCGGCGACCTCGCGAAGGTCGGCGTGACCAAGGCGGAGATCTACGGCACCGAGCCGTTCCAGGCCACCAAGCTGCTCACCGGCTACCTGCAGTACGGCATGGAGTTCGAGGGCACCCCGCTGGCCCTGCTGTGCAGCGTCTACTTCGTCGAGTACACGACGACGAAGACCCAGCCGTCCTGGGTGAAGAACCTGGAGGAGCAGCTCGGCCGGAAGAAGCTCGCCGGCGCCCGGCGCCCGGCGCCACGTCGGCACCGACATCGAAGACGAGCACGCCGACTTCGTCTGGAGGGTGCTCACCTCGCTGGTGGCCTCGCCCGCCGACGAGGCCAAGGTGCTCGCGCACATCCGGACCGTCGCGAACCTGTGGGTGGCCTACTTCATCGAACTTTACCAGGCGGTGGTGGCCCCGGCGACCAGCGCGTTCGAGGCTGCGGGCAGCGTCGCGGCCAAGTTCGCCTGAGCGATCCCGGCACCGCACCGACGGCCATCAGAACGGGGGATCACAGGGGGGATGATGTCCATGTCGCCGCCGGCCGCGTCGGCCGCCGCAGCCGAGGCCTCGCAGCCCTACACGGTCGTCCGATTCTCCCAGGACTGCGAGCTCGGCTTGGCGGAGGACCGCTGGCTGCAGGAGGGGCTCGTCGCGGCCCTGCCCGACCTGCGGATGGCGGAGCTGTTCGCCGCCGGTCCCGGCCTGCTGCGCGAGGCCGAACATCTCGTCGTCGGCGTCGACCGGGCCAGCGGGCAGCCGGTGTCCGCGCTGGGGGCGAGCTGGACCGCGACCGCGGCCGGCCGGCGGTTCCTCCACATCGGAGCGCAGTTTGTCAGCGCCCGGCTGCGTCGCGGGCCGGTGTTCAGCACGAGCTGGCTGGCGCTGCTCGAGGACGCCGTCGTCACCGGCGGCTTCCCGGTACTGTCCGCGCTGCGCACCTACAACCCGGTCGCGTACTGCGCCATGCGGGCCTACGGCCGGCTGCCCGGCGCCGTGATGTACCCGGAGGTCGGGCCGGCGGGTCAGGACCCCGACGTGACCCGGTTGGCCGGTGAGATCGCGGCGTCGCTCGCCCCGGCGGCGCCGTTCGATCCCGACAGCGGCCGCCTCGCCGGGATCGGCGTCCCGCGCGGGCTCTACCGCGGCCGGCCGCGCTGTGACGACGCGGCGGTCAACGAGCACTTCGAGCGGCACACCGTTCCCGGCGACCGCATCCTCTGCGTCGTGCACATCCGTGCGACCGCGACGGTGGACGCGATCGTCGAGAACTTCCTGCGCCGCGCGGCGGGGTCAGCTGGAGCCGACG
>NZ_CADCWT010000354.1 GCF_902806485.1 Candidatus Frankia alpina
GCCGCGCGGAGAAGCCGGCGGGCCAGACGGCGCGGCCTGGTGGGCCGGCGGCTAGACCGGCTGCCCGGCGGCGAGCCTCTGGACGACAGTGATCAGCTCGTCGGGGTCGAACGGCTTCGTCAGGTAGTAGTCCACTCCGACGCGTGCCCCGCGCTTGACGTCGGCCTCCTGCGCCCGCGCGGTGAGCATGATCAGCTTGATGTCGGCGGTCGACGGATCCTCGCGCAGGTGGGTGGCCACGTCCCAACCGTTCATTCGCGGCATCATGATGTCGAGCGTGATCACCTGCGGGGCTACGGAGCGCACCATCTCCAGCGCGTCGACACCGTCGACGGCGGTATGGACCTCGAAGCCTTCCAACTCAAGGTTGACGACCACGAGCTGACGTATCACCGCGTCGTCGTCGACGACGAGGACTCGGGGGGCGGCTGAGTACACACCGGAAGCTTACGGCCGACCCGGGCGCGCGATCCCGTGTTCCAGCCTGGTAACGTAGGCGGCGTTGCCCCAGAGCCCCCGTAGCTCAGGGGATAGAGCACCGCCCTCCGGAGGCGGTGGCGCAGGTTCGAATCCTGCCGGGGGCACGTACAGTATCCACGCAGTGAAGAGGCTGAACGGCTACTGTACGGGGCGCGGAGGTGCCGACGACCACCCCCGCCGCATCGGCAACCTGATCAAGGTTAGTAGCTGGGATTTTGATCATTGTTTGTACCTTCTGAGTCTCATGGTCGACATGGACGGTGAGTTGCGCGGTCTCGTAAAGGCGACGCTGCAACGCCTCGGGCGCTTGGTCGAGCTTGAAATGGAGCTTCGATAGCGCCTCGAGAAGGGTGCCGAGGAGAACGTCCTCGCGGATGCGGACCGTCTTGGGGTGTTTGGTTAGCCTGTCTTCGGGTCCCCGATGGCTGGCCTTCGGCCAGCAGATGTAAGTAGACGGGATTCCCGGGCCGGCGGAGGTTGCCGGCCATGCGCCGTCCACAAGCGCAGACGATCATGCCCCGTGAAGACGTAGTGCGCAGGGTCGCGGGATGGGCGTTGAGCTCATTCCCCTCACGGGAGCCCCATTTGGTCTGTCGATCCACTCAGCGTGCGCCGAACGACTGGCCTGCGAGATGCGGGCGACCCTCGATCGCCGGGCGCGCTGATTATCGGTCTTCCCAGGGATGCCCTGCGGCGAGGAGTGCGGCGCGCTGCCAGATGAGCAAATATTGCCCCCCCCCCGGAGAAATTGCCGTTCTGACGGGAACGCTGTGCGTCATGACGCCGGTAGCGCAGGGTGGGAATGTCAAGCAGTATTCCGGTGGCGAGGGCGGAGCCAGCGATGAGGGTCGCGGTGTCCTCGACGCCGCGCAGCGCCGCCCATCCCCCGACGGCGAGGAGCAGAGTGCGGCGCCACATCACCCCGGCCGGATGCACCGGTGGCAGGGTGCGATCGGGCAGGGCAGACGCCCACGCGACGGCCAGCGCACCGCGTGCCAGCGGCCCGGCCGTCACGGCCAACGGCAAGGTGTGCAAGGTGCCGTCCGCATGCAAATCGCGGGCATGGCCGACCGCGTAGCCGGCGTGGCGAGCGCGCCGCTGAGGGCTCGATCGCGTCGGGTTCGAGTTCATCGTCGGCGTCGAGGTTCTGGACCAGTGGCGCGGTGCATTCACCGAGGGCGATGTTGCGGGCGACTCCGGGGCCTTCCTGGGTGCCGTGCGCGCCGATCCGGACGCGGCCGTCGGCCGCCGCGCCGCAGGCGGCCAGCGTGTCGATGACCTCGCCGGCCGGCCCGTCGATCTGAACCCGCCCCGTCCAGTGGGGATGGCGCTGCCGACGTAGCGAGTCCCACGCCGCCGGCAGGTAGCCCGCGTACTCGGCGTGAACCGCGGTGACCACATCGACCCGCATGTTCGCAGTATGTACCGATCCGGTCCGCATTCGTGTGGTACATATCCGGAGAAGATCCGACGGAAGGGGGCACGTGGACGTCGCATCGATCAACGCGCGGCTCGGTCAGGCAGCCTCCACCGACTCCCGTGAGTTGGACCGGGTCTGCGAGGATCTCGCCGCCGAACTGATCGACGCCGGCATCGAACCCCCCTTCCAGATCCCGTCGGCGGACTTCGTCATCGACCCCTGGCTGATCTGCGCCGACCGGTACTGGCGCCGCCGATTCCTGCGCGAGCCCACCGTCGAGGTCGCAGCCCGCTGCGCCCGCTGGCTGTACGACCACACCGAACCGCCGATCCGCCCGGACATCATCGAGAAGTGGTCGCTGGGCTACGCCTTCATCACCAAGGACACGGTCGAGTCCCGCCACGACCTCACCCTCGCCACCGGCCGGATCGTCGAGACGACCCAGGGCTCGGCCGACATCTGCTACTTCGCCGCGCTCTACCACGCCGGAAAGCTCCGCGCAGACTTCTGGTTCGACGAACTCCACCAGTTCCTCGAATCCTCCCTGCTCGCCGTCGCCGCCGGCCGCCACCGCGACGACCCGCTGTTCACCGGCCTACGCGCCTTCGCCGCGTTCGGCAGCCGCACCATCACCACCAGCCACGCCCTCGACCTCCTCGACACGGCCTGGCGCGCCACCCCACGTTCCCGGGCCGTCGTCGACGTCTGCCTGGGCGCCCTCGCTGCCGCCCCGCGTTTCCCGGGACGGGGCGAGCAGCTACGTCGCCGCGCCACCGACGCCGTCGCCGAGTTCCCCGACGACCATCTCTTCCGATTTCGCCTCGCGTGCGGCCAACGCATGTGCGGCGACTACACCGACGCACTCGCCACCATCGACACCGCGCTGCGCCTGCTGCCCGCGATCGGCACCCGGATCAGCCACGAACTTCTTCAGGAGCAGTACCTACGGGAACGCGACGTCATCGAGAAGGACCTGGACCTCGCCGAACTGGCCGCCGGCCAGCAAACCCGCTGGCATGCCCAGGACGCCGCCAACCGCGACCTGCGCCGGACGTTGCAAACCTCCGCCATCCGCGCCGTCGAACTCGTCACCGTCTTCACCGCCGCTGTCGCCTTCGCCGTCGGCTCACTCCCGATCACCCTCACCGGCAACCTCGGCTTCCGCGACCGCGCGCTCCTGCTGACCATCCTCGGCGCCGGACTCCTGCGCTTCTCGTTCGTCATCATCGCCGGCACCTGGATCATCACCGGCCGCCACCACCCCGACACCAGTCCGCCGGACAGGACCAGCAGGTCCTGAACCCAGACGCCCGCAGTCCCCCATCTTCACGTCTCAGCCCCGGAGGCGCGGAGGCGCGGCGTAGCTGGGCCGAGCAGACCCTCAGCCTCCGCCAGCGATCAACGCAGGAACGGAGATCACGGTGACCTGGGTGGTGGAGACGGTGGTGAGGCCGTTGAACACGCCGGTCTGGCCGCCGCCGGCCCAGGTGACGTTCCAGGTGACGGTGGCGGTCACGGGGAACACGCCGCCGGGCTGGTCGCCGGAGCTGGTCTGATAGGTGTGGCCGCAGTCCGGTGAGGAGGCCTTCGGGTCGGCGTCGGGCTGGTAGGGGGTGCCGGGGCCGGGGCAGCGGACCTGGGTGCCGTCGCCCATCGTCCAGACGACCTCGACCGGCGAGCTCGGCGACGGCGACATGGTGACACTCGGCGCCGCAGATGGCCCGGTCGACGTCGCCACCGGTCCTGGCTCGGAGCCGTGATCCGAACTGCACG
>NZ_CADCWT010000355.1 GCF_902806485.1 Candidatus Frankia alpina
GGGGCCGCGGTCCGCCCTCGGGTCGGAGCTGGTGATTCGCGCGGTCGTGCCGGTGCCGGTGACAGCCGCGTCGGTGGAACCCGTGTCGGCGGTGGAACCCGTGTCGGCCGCTTGGCTGGAGCCGTCGGATCGAGCCGGAACCGTGGTGTCCCGCGACGACCCGGAGGCCGGGAGGTCGGTGTCGGCGGGCGGCGCCGGGCGGCGCGACGGGTCCGCCTGGTTGCGGGGCGCGATCGCGGCTGGTCGGCCGGCGCGGCGCGCACGGCTACCGCGTGTGCGCAGGACGTCCTCGTCCACCTCGGCGTCCGGCGTGGGCCGGCCACCGGACCCGGCACCCGGCGGCTCCGCCGACGATGTGGCCTCTCCGATGGTTGCACGGTCTGCATCCGGTTCGGTCGCCGATGTCGCATCATCGAGGTGGAATGCCTCGCTCTGCCATGCTTCGCCGGACGGCTGCGGCGAGTCTGACCCGCTCCGCCGCCGATGCCGTCGGCGCCCGGAAGGCGCGTAGGGAGGTGATTCGGCGTCCTCGCTGGCCGGCGCATCGTCGCGCCTGTGCTGGTCGTCCCGGTCAGGCAGCTGGTTGGAACGGGAGGCCGTCGTGGGGATGCGGGCGCCTATGAGTGAAACGGGCCGCGCGTCGCCTTCCTCACCGTACGGTGCCTGTGGCACATCGCTCACGCGCCGTCGCCCTCCCGGCTCTCTACAGGTTAGCTAGTGCCAGTTACTGTTACTTACCTTCGGCTGCGGTCGGATCGATGTAACACGAGCCATTCGAGTATGACAAGCTCTAGTTGAGGCTACCCACAACGGACGGGTCGGTGTACCTTCCGGAACCGGAACCGTGTGGTGCGCCATTGCCGAGGCGAACCGGCGGCTGGTTCGGCGGAAGGATCCGCGCCGGGGGCCGGCGGTGGCGACCAGGATCACGCGGCGCGAATCGTGCGGCGGAGCGAAAGGAGCGTCGGTGGCGCAGGACGGCTTCTCGACGGCGGCGCCCCGGCCATCCACCCGTACCGGGCGTTCGGGTGGCTCACAGGGTGCGCCGCAGTCGGCCCGGACCGCGCCGGTCGGATCGTCTTCCCTGCGTTCCGCGCAGACGCCACTGTCCCCGCCGGGTACCAGGCCGTCAGTGTCGGGTGGGGCCGGCGCAGTAGCCAGGCTGGGTGCCGCGGGCGGCTCGGGTCCGGCGACGGCTGCCGCGGGCTCGGCGGTCCGGCCGGCCGATGACGACGACGTGCTCACGGTCGACGAGCTGGTCGCCTGGCTACGCCTGTCCGAGAGCACGGTCCTCAAGCTCCTGTCCGAACGGGCGATCCCGGCCCGCAAAGTCGGCCACCAGTGGCGGGTGCGCCGCGGCCGGGTGCGGGACTGGCTGGACGGCCGCGAATGACCGGCGGCGTGGTGAGGGCGGGAACGAGGATCACCGATGCCGACGCGTCCGAGTGTGGCTGCGCGCCGGTGATCGGGCGCCACGGCGGCTCGGTGTAGCGGCGCCCAGGGTGTGCTCGTGATCCGAGGCGAGTCGGCGCCGCCGGTACCGAGGTTGCTGCTGGTGCCGAGGTTGCTGCTGGTACCGATGTTGCTGCTGGTTGTGCTGGCAGGCTGTGGGACGTTGGATCGCGCTGCAAATCCCACCCCGAGTCCCTCGGTGACCACCGGCCCGCCGCCGGGCGCCAGCCAGGCGCCGGGGCCCCCGCTGGCGACCGCGACCGCCCTCGCGACCGGCGAGGTCGACCGCACGAACCCGGCCGCGGTCGCGGCGGACTGCTTCACCCGCTGGCAGTCGTTTGACGCCCGGACCGACTCGGGACCATCGGCCGGCGTCGAGCGTGCCCGGAACTGCCTCACCGAGGACTTCGCCGCCTCGCTCGGCGCGGGCGCCCCCGGCGCCACTGACGGGGGCGCAGACGGACGGGCCTGGCAGGATCTCCGGGCCCAGGGCGCTCGCTCGCAGGTGTCGGTGCTGGCGACCACGCCCCTGGGCGGCATCGACACCACCGCGACCGGCCGCGTCGTGCTCCAGCTCAACGTGCGGCGCGAAAGCACGACGGGCAACGAGGCGCCGGTCGCGGCGTTGTCCACCCCGGCCCTGACGCTGTTGCGCCAGGACGATGGGACGTGGCGGGTCGCCGGGGCAGATCTCGCCAGCGTCGCCGGCGATGCGCCGGGGCGGTGAGGTCGGATGGCACGCGGCTTCCCGCCCAGGAGATCCGGGTGGCTGGTGTGGTTGGGCACCGGCTCGGCGATCGTCATCGGTGGGGTCATCCTGTTGATCTCGGTGCTGATCATGTCTCTGGCCGGGCCGTTCGTCGGTGACTACGGCCGGGGCAACAAGTCGATCGAGAACGCCGACGGCATCCCGGCCGAGTACGTGCAGCTGATCACGGATGCGGCGAACGACGCCGGCTGCGAAGAGGTGACGCCGGCCCTGCTGGCCGCCCAGCTACACCAGGAATCCGGGTTCAACCCGCAGGCCCGCTCGCCCGTCGGGGCGATGGGAATCGCCCAGTTCATGCCCGCCACCTGGGCCAGCCACGGCCAGGGCGACGTGTGGAACCCGGCCGACGCGATCCCGGCCGCGGCCCGTTACGACTGCGCGGTGGCGGCGTCGGTCGCGCCGGTGCCCGGCGACGGGCAGGAGAAGATGCTGGCCGCGTATAACGCCGGTGCCGGGGCGCTGCTCGCCTACGCGGGCATCCCGCCCTACATCGAGACCCGCAACTACGTGCGCACGATCCTCGCCCAGGTGCAGGTGTACGGGGACTCGCTCGAATTCGGCGTGGAGATCCCCGCTGGCACGATCGCCCCCGTGGTGGCGTTCATGGAGTCACAGATCGGCAAGCCCTACGTCTGGGGGGCGATCGGGCCGGACTCCTGGGACTGTTCATCGCTGGTGCAGGCGGCCTACCGGAACATCGGCATCGAGCTGCCCCGGGTGACCACCGACCAGCTCCGGTTCGGCCCGGTGGTGGCCGGGGTCGACCCGCAGCCCGGGGACCTGTTGTTCACCCCGGGCACCGACGGCACCGCTGACGCACCCGGCCACGTCGGGATGTACATCGGCGACGGCCGGGTCATCGCGGCCAAGGGGGCACGCTGGGGCGTGGTCGAGTCCGACATTTCGGACTGGACTGGCACGGTCGCGGTGACGAGGCCGTTGGCCAAGGAACTCCGTTAGCCCACTCGGGCCGATCCGCCTGTCCCCGCGGGCGGCCGACCGGATCGGCGGCGGCTCCGGCGGTCGCCTCGGATACGAAGTCCGACAGCCCGTTGGCCACTCCGCCCAGCACGCCCACGGTGTTGTGCACCACGTCGGCGGCGCTACTCGGCGCGGTCACCGTGAAGAACAGGATGAACAACCCGATACCCCACGGCCAGATCAGTTTCTTCATGCAGGACCTCGCAGCACAGCCAGCCGATTAGGCCGGACGGACACCAGCGTCGATAAGTCACCGACAGAACTTGTGTACTCACCTTGAGTAGTTGTCGCAAGGGGAATCGCCGAGCGGTCGGCGACGCCTCGCCGGACGGGCGCCTCACCACCCGGCGTGGGTGACCCGCGGCCCCGTTCGTCCTCGGACGCGCCGGCGGACACCTGCGCGGACACGGCATAACCCCCGGTGGGACACCGAACGGACAGCGAGATGGCGACCTAT
>NZ_CADCWT010000356.1 GCF_902806485.1 Candidatus Frankia alpina
TTTCTCTCACCTACGAAAAGGCTTGGAAGAGACCAAGATCGATGGAAACTCGGGCTAGCGGTGGTGATGCTCTTCGCGAGCCGGTCGGCGGGGCCGCCGAGATCGGCTCGGGCGAGGACGGTGACGAGCTCCGCCGGGCTGGCGGCGGCGTCGAGCGCGGCGAGCAGGTCGAGGGCGCGGTGGGCGGTGTGCAGGCGTCCGGCGGTGGCGAGCGGGTCGAGGCCGAGCCGGGCACCATGGCCCTCGAGGGCGTCGACGAGGGTGCGGGCGTCGGCGAGCCGCTCGCGGGCCGCCGCAGCGGCCCGGCCGGCGAAGTCGCGCACCCGCCGGCCGTGGCCCAGTCCGCGGCCTCGGGCAGCCGCTGCTCGCGCAGCGCCATGTCGGTGGTGATCCCGCCGAGGCCGGGTGCCGGGTCGAGCGGCACGCCGTGACGGACCCAGGCGCGGTCGGTCTGCTCCGCGTAGGTGGCGACGACGAGCGCGGCCACGTGCGCTTCCAGGCCGTACCGGCCGTTGTCGCCGAGCAGCCGCAGCAGCTCGCGGACGGGCAGGTCACCGGCGGAGTTACGGGGCGGCGCGGCCTCCCGGAACACCTCGATCCAGCGGCGGCCGAGGACGAACGCGGCCTCGTGCACCTCACCGAGGCCCAGCGGCCCGGCGACGCGCCGCATGACCGGCCGGTCGGCCTTGGCGACCTCGACCCGCCCGTTGTCGGTCTCCGCGGCGGCCTGCACGTAGCGGAACACGGTCGTGGTGTCGGCGGGGCGGACCCGCTGCCCGGTGCGGTCCGGGTCGAGCTTCGGGTGGTCCGGGTACTGGACGGCGAGCATGCCGTCGGCGATGTGCTCCAGGGCCTCCTTCGCCGAGGCGCCGGGCGGCAGGGTGGGGCGCAGCTCGGGCCACAGCCGGAACAGGTGCTCACCGACGGCGACGTCGACGTCCTCGGCCTGCTTCTGCGCCAGGCCGTAGGCCTGGCGCAGCACCCCGCGCATCCGGATGGTCAGCGCGTCACGCTGGTTGGTCAGTACGGTGTGGGCGCGCTGCCGACCGGTCGGGTTGAGGTGCTGGGCGTGGCTGTCGAAGCGCTGCCCGCTGAGCACGTGGTCGAGCACGACGAGGCGGCGCAGGTCGGCGAGCCGCTCGACGGTGAGCCCGGCGGGCAGCCAGTAGACGCTGCGCTCCCGCCGGCCGGTCTCCAGCAGCCCGGCGACCGTCGGCGACGCTGCGGGCGCCGTCCTGGAACGGGTAGCCGACGACGAGGCGCCAGGCGTGCGCGTCGAGAGGCGTGAACGCATCGTCGACGAACTCGTCGCGGCTGGCGACGTTGCCCCAGACGACCTCGATCTCCCGGGCGCTGCCCCGCCAGACGAGGGTGGCGTGGTCGACGAACCCGCCGGCCTCGGGCAGGCCGAGCTCGCTCCACAGCAACCGCTTGACGAGCCCGTGGCGGGCGCTCGGGTTGTCCGCGTGCTGCGCGGAGGCGAGGATGCTGTCGACGTCGACGCCCACAAGCTCCAGGCTGACGCCCTGGTCATTGGCGTCGGTGACCTTGATCTCGCCGAAGTTCGCCCCCCACGCCTGCACCTTCTGCGCGACCCGGCCGCGATCCTGGCCGGGGACCGGGCTGGTGATGCTGCCGTGGTTGAGCGCGGACAGGCGGCTGACGGTAAGATTGCGCAGCGCCGGCACGGACGGCGCGAGCGCGGACAGCAGCAGCGTCTTCATCAGCCGGTCGTCACCGGTGAAGGTGCGCAGCCGGGCGGCGAGCTTAGCGTCGGCCGGCGCGCCGCCGCCGCCGCCAACACCATCACCACCGGCTGCTGCGGCGGCGGCGGCCTGACGACGGGCGCGCAGCAGCTCGTCCTCGGTGAGCTTGTTCTGTTCCAGCAGATAGGGAGGCAGCCGCGTCTCGTACAGCTTGTTCGCCGCCTCGAACTCGACCTTGAGCTTGGTGGTGAACGGCTGGTCGCCGCCGCGGCTGAGCACGTCGTAGAGGTCACCGAACGGGACGAGCTGGCCCAGGCGCAGGTCGTCGCGGTGGTCGACGAGGAGCTGGAGCATGAGCTTCAGCGCGGTCCGCTGGCGCTGCAAGGCGCTGGAGACGTGCACGAGGGTGTCCATGAACGCCGGGGAGAACGGGTAGCTCAGCCGGAAGGCGGTGATGTCGGCCCCGGTCGACCCGCCGCTGCCGAGCAGCGTGTCCCACACCTCGTGACGCAGGTGCGTGGTCTCGTCGAAGGCCTTCGCGATGGCCTCGGCCGCCGCCGGGCTGACCGGCTGCAGCAGCCGGCGGTTGGCCACCAGCGGTAGGTTGCGGTCCCCGAGCGGGATGACGTCGAACCGGCCGCTGGCGAGGTCGATGGCGTCCTGGAAGGCGAGCTGGACGGCGCCGGCGACCTTCTCTCCGACGAGTTCCCGCAGGTCCCGCTGGCGGGCGATGAAGCTGATGATGGGGATGGCCCGGCGGCCCTCGCCGCCCTCGACGAAGTTGGTGACCTTGCCCGCCTCCCGGGAGACGAACTCCTGGTCGCCCATGGAGTTCGCCAGCCAGAGGATCAGCTCGTCGAGGAACAGCACGAGCCCGTCGTAGCCGAGGCCCTTGGCGTGGGCGGCGATCTCGCCCAGGCCAAGGTCGAGGGAGACGAAGCCCTCGCCGTCCTCCAGGGACTCCCGCAGGACGCCGGGCAGCCAGCTTGTGAGCAGGTCGGAGACGAGGCGACGGCGCAGCGGGTCGTCGAACCCGGCGGCGAAGGCACGGTCGAGCTGGCTGGGCGTCCAGCCGTCCGAGTCGCCCCAGGCGGCGGCCTCCTGCGGCCCCCACTGCCCGTCGTCCTGCGCGGGCTGGCCGGCGGCGGCGCCGGGCAGCCCGGCGATGAACTGCGCGTCGCCGAGCCGGGCGCGCAGCTCGCGGGCGTTGTCGAGCAGCGCGTCCGTGCGGTGCACGGCGGGGATCGGCGCCTCGGGGTGCAGCGCGCGGACGTGCTCGACGTAGCCGCCGAGCACCCGCTGCTCCAGCGACTTGGCGCCGAGCAGGTGGAACGGGACGAGCAGGATGTTGCGCCCGGCCAGGGTGCTGTCGTACTTGGCGATCAGGCCGGCGAACTCGTCGCGGGCTCGGGCGGCCGTTTCGCGCTTCAGCAGGGCGTAGAGGACGGCCATGAAGTGCGACTTGCCGGAGCCGAACGACCCGTGCAGGTAGGCGGCCTTGGATCCGCCGCCGCCAACCGCGGAGGCGATGAGCCCGAGTGCCTGGTCGAAGTTGTCGACCAGCGCATCGGTGATCACGTAGTTGCGCAGGGTTGCCGCGACGTCGCTGACGCCCTCGGTCAGGCTGAGGACGAAGTCGCTCGTGCTGGTCCGTTCCGGGATGTGGATGAACTCGCGCAGAAGCGGCTGGTTCGTCGGCGGCACCGGTCCACGTTAACGCACCTGACAAACGCCCTGTACGGACCGTGCCGCCGCCTTCGCCCACCGCTCGCACGCCACCGCAGCGCGTGGGCAGCCCGTCACCGTCCACCCGACCGTCCGGGGACGGCGACGCCCACCGCACCCGGCCAGGCACGTACCCGGAACACCCGACGGCCGATCCGTGGTCAGTGAGCCATTCCCGGCGTCGATTTGTGAGGTTGGGTAATTGTTGCGGGGTGTGAG
>NZ_CADCWT010000357.1 GCF_902806485.1 Candidatus Frankia alpina
GCCCGAGCCGCAGGCGGCTGCGCTGACCATCAGTGCCGCCGACATCCCGAGCGCAAGAACGCCCCGCTGTCGCCATCGAGTGCGCGATCGCATCCGAACGTCCTCCCCACCTGTGCGTGCTGCGCGGATGGCCACGCGCATCGGGCAGCACACAGGTCCGGCGCGCCAGCGGAATATAGATTAAGGATACGACTGAGGTAAATCAGCCAGGGAGAGATGGGCGCCAACCCTGCCTGCCGGCGAACTCCGCCCCCGCCCGATGCATATGGCAACGACCCGGTCACCGAACGCGCCAGAGCAGCGAGATAACCGCCGGACGTCCGCGCCCAACCGCAGGTCAGCGACCTGACGCCGCAAACTTGGCTCCTAATTCGCTAGATGATGTAACGTCGGTTACAGCCGTATAGGAGGAGAAGCCATGCCGCTGCGGGACAGTCACCAGATCGTGTCCGTCGACGACCACCTCGTGGAACATCCCAGGGTCTGGCTGGACCGGCTCCCCTCGAAGTTCGACGGTCGCACACCGCGGATCGAGGAGCAGGGCGGCAAGCACGTCTGGGTCTACGACGGCGTCGTGTTCCCCACGATCGGCCTCAACGCCCGTCGCCGGGCGCGAGCCGCGGGACTGGGGGGTGGACCCCATGCGTTTCGAGGAGATGATCCCCGGCTGCTACGACCCGGTGGCGCGGCTGAAGGACATGGACGTCGACGGCGTCCACGCCGCCCCGTGTTTCCCGTCGTTCCCCGGCTTCGCCGGCGGGGTGTTCCACCGGGCGCCGGACAAGGAGCTGGCGCTCGCCTGCATCCAGGCCTGGAACGACTTCATGGTCGACGAGTGGTGCGCCGCCGCGCCCGACCGCTACATCCCACTGGCGCTGCTGCCGGTGTGGGACGTCGCGGCCTGCGTCGCAGAGGTCGAGCGGACGGCGGCCAAGGGCGCGCGCACGGTGTCCTTCCCGGACAGCCCCGTCCCGCTGGGCCTGCCCTCACCACTGGGAACCGCTGTGGGACGTCTGCGAGGCGACCGACGTCTCGGTCTCGCTGCACTTCGGGTCCGGGTCCTTCGTGCCCGGGTTCTCCTTCGCGGCGGCCAAGCCCGTCCCCGGCGGGATGGCCGCGCCGGACGCGCCGTTCGCGGTGGCGATCGCCTCGTTCGCCACCAACCTGATGTGGACCACCATCGATCTGCTGTTCTCGGGCGTCCTGCAGCGCCACCCCAAGCTGCAGTTCGCGCTGTCCGAGGGCGGCATCGGCTGGCTGCCCTACATCCTGGAGCGCACCGACCAGACCTGGGAGAAGCACCGCTGGTACCAGAAGGACATCGACTTCGACACCCGGCCGTCCGACCTGTTCCGCAAGCACTTCTGGGGCTGCTTCATCGAGGACAAGAGCGGCCTGCGCAACCGGCACGAGATCGGCATCGACCGGATCATGCTCGAGATCAACTACCCGCACTCCGACTCGACCTGGCCCAACAGCCGTAAGATCGCCGCCGACCTCATGAAGGACATCCCCGACGACGAGGTCGCGAAGATCGTCGAGGACAACGCGCGCACGCTGTACCGCTTCCCGCGCTCCTGACGGCACGCACGCCGGCGGCCCCCGTCTCCCCACTCCTGGAAACCAGGGGGTGGAGACGGGGGCCGCGGCGCGTCAGGGGGCGGCCGGCCGGGGACGAGGCCGGGCCTGGGTCGATCTCGGTCAGGCCAGCCACTCGGTCCGGTTGCGGAGCAGCTTCGCGGTGCCGACGCCGACGAACGCCGGGCGCGGTTCCACCTGCGGAACCGCGGCCAGCGCCCGCAGCACCACCGCGGAGTAGGGGGCCTGGTCGTCGGTGGGCGTGGCGAACTCGCCCCGCCCCACCCCGCCCCGCCCCAGCCCTGCCCGAACCGGAGCCGGTCACCGATCTGCGTGGGCACGCTGTTCTTCTAACTGCGGCGGGTCTCCGGACTGCGGCGGGTCTCCGGACTGCGGCGCGGAAACTGCCGCGCGGTCAGCGGATGGCCGACTTCTCCTTCAGAGCGATGATCTGTTCCCAGTCGAGGCCGAGTTCGAGCAGGATCTCCTCGGTGCGCTCGCCGTGCTCCGGCGCGGGGCTCAGCGCCGGCACCCAGTCGTCGTACTGCACCGGCTTCGAGGCCAGGGCGTAGCTGATCCCGGCGGCGTTGGTCACCTCGGTGACGTAGCCGTTGGCCTGCACCTGCGGGTCGTCGTGCAGCTCCAGCGGGGACTTCACCACCGACCAGACGCCCTCGATCTTGCTGAACCGCTCCTCTCAGTGGACCAGCGGGTGGGCCGCGAACGCCTCCCGGATCGTCGCGATGCACTCCCGGCGGTTGTCGAAGCGGGACTTCGCGTCGACGTAGCGGGGGTCGGCGAGCAGGTTCGGGCACTCGAGCGCCGCGCAGAACTCCGGCCAGTGCCGGTCGGCCTGCAGCAGGGAGAACCACAGGAAGCGGTCGTCGCCGGTCCGGTAGACGTTCGTCAGGGGATTCGGCATCTCGGCGATGTCGAAACGCTGCATCGTCGGCTGGCCCAGGATCTTGGAGCCGACGACGTCGTAGCTGCCCAGGTTGGCGTCGGGGCCGTGGGCGCCCTGCCCGTGCCCGCGGGCGTAGATGATGTCCGGGTTGGCCTCCCTGATCTTCTCGACCCCCACGCCGAAGCGCTCGCAGGAGTCCGGTAGCAGGTTGGTGAGGAAGACCTCGGCGCCCTGCACCAGCTTGTACAGCAGCTCGAGGCCGCGCTGCGGGTCACCCGTCTCGGGATGCTCGATCTTGATTACGTCGGCACCCCAGTCCGCGCGCGGGAGCGCTTAGCTCATCATCTCCACGACGGTGGTGGCCAGCGGGCCTTCCAGGTAGTGGCGGGTGGCCTCGTCGAGGTGCCGGGCCCACAGCCGGTGGACGAGGTCCGGCCGACCACGCTTGATCAGATCGACCAGGCGCACGTGGCTGCGGTGCACCTCCACGGTCTCCTTACGGGTCTGCACCTGGTCGACGTTCAGCGCGTAGCGACGGCGGGCGGTGCCGACGATGTGGTACATCATGTCGAGCATCACGGCGAGGGTCGGTTGTCGGCGAGCTCCGCCATCAGCCGGTGGAACTCCTCGTCGGCCGACGGGTCGTCCAGGTGCGCCTCGGCCCTGGCCAGGCACTCCTCGTCCGGCGTCGCCGAGGTCGCAACCAGCCGCGCCAGCGGGGCCTCGACCTCCGCTCGGGCCCGGTAGACGTCCGCCATGGCGGTCCCGCGGTACTCCAGCACGTAGCCGACGTAGCGGGCGGCGACGTCGCCGTTGGGGATCTGCACCCGGGCCCCGCCGTGCACGCCGCGCCGCACGGTGATCAGCGACTCCGACTCCAGGATGCGGAACGCCTCGCGCAGCGTCGGGCGGCTGACGCGGAACTGTTCCATGAGGGCCGACTCCGAGGGCAGGAGGTGGTCCTCCAGAAGCTCGCCGGTGATGATCTGCCGGCGAATCGTCCCAGCCACGAGCTCAGCCGCCTTGGGTACCCGAATACCGGCGGTCGTCACAGCCGTCATCCCTCGTCTCTGCGCCTCCACCGGCGCCTGCCTGCGAACGGAGCGGAGCCGCGGCGTCCAGGAGCCGGCCTGGGCCGAAATTGTCTAGCGGAA
>NZ_CADCWT010000358.1 GCF_902806485.1 Candidatus Frankia alpina
TTTTTCTCTCACCTACGAAAAGGCTTGGAAGAGACCAAGATCGATGGAAACTCAGGCTAGTGGGCGCGCTGGGGGCCGGTGCCGCTGTCGACGCTGACCGGGGGCTGCTCGGCGAGGTCGCCGCCCCGGCCCAGCCCGCGCAGCAACCGGTCGAGCACGATGCCGATCTCGATCCGGGCGGTGTCCGGGTCGGCCGCGCCCGCCGTGTAGATGCTCGCCTCCGACAGCAGGGCCGCGACCAGCCTGGTCAGCGGGCCGACTGGGAGCGGATCGATGCGCTCCTCGGCCATCGCCCGCTCCAGCCACTCGGACAGCAGCCGGTAGCCGTGCCGTTCGACGAGGGCGTCCCACGCCTGGTTGCCGAGGACGGCGGGACCGTCGATCAGCACGATGCGCTGGAAGTCGCTGTCCGCGGTGGAGATGTCGAGCAGGGACTGGAACCCCTGCCGCAGCTGCGTCCAGGCGTCGCTGGGCAGCTCCGTGTCGCGCGCGAGCTCGCCCGCGACGAGCTGCTCGGCGACCTCGGTGGCGACCTGTTCCATCACGGTGCGGAACAGCTCGGCCTTGTCGCGGAAGTGATGGTACAACGCGCCTCGGGTGACCTGGGCGTCGGCGACGATCTCCTCGGTTCCGGTGGCGGCGAAGCCCTGCTCGGCGAACCGGCGGCGGGCCGCCGAGATCAGGGCCTGACGGGTGTCAGCCGTCTGCTCGGTACGACGGCTTCTGGTCACCCCCTGATTATGGTGCAGTCAGTGCCTTCCGAGGTGGCTCTGCCGGGGCTGGGATCGGTGGGGGTGGCCGCAGCCCGTTTGGTGGTGGTACCCACAGGACGATGCGATGGCACCGCGGGATTAACCCCCGCCCGACGCGGTCCGATCGAGGAGGGTCCGCCGGGATGGTCGGTGGGCCGACCGATTCCGTTCGCGGTGCGCCATCTGCCCGTCCTCGACCGTGCATCGTCCCTGCTTAGCAGCCCTGTTGGGCGGTACGGTCGGGGGCCGTCGGCGGGGGCGAGGCCACCAGGGCCGCGGCAGGTCTGTAGCGGACGGAAGGTTCTTAACACACAATTACCGCGCTCGTCTGACGCCTGTACGATCCACGTGGCAGCATCACTCTCTGTGACTGTGCTGCAGTGGATAGCCCTCGCCTCCTTGCTCGCCTGGCTGTACCTGGCCGTCGGTCATGGCTTCTTCTGGCGCACCGATCAGCGCCTTCCCGCCCGGCAGGCGCCGTCGTCCTGGCCCAGCGTGGCGATCATCATTCCGGCCCGGGACGAGGCCGACGTGCTGCCCGTGACGCTCCCGACCCTGCTCGCCCAGGACTATCCCGGTCCGGTGCGCCTGATCCTCGTCGACGACGGTTCCACCGACGGGACCACGGAGGTCGCCCGAGCGCTGGCGGAGGAGGCCGGCCGCAACGGGCACACGGGCGTCACCGCCGCGGTCACCGCCTCCACGGAGCCCCCGCCCGGTTGGACCGGCAAGCTGTGGGCCCTGCGGCGTGGCATCGACTGCGCCGGCGATGCCGAATTCCTGCTACTCACCGACGCCGACATCGCGCATGACCCCGGCTCGCTGACCAGCCTCGTGGCCTCGGCGCGTTCGCAGGGGCTGGACATGGTCTCGCAGATGGCCGTGCTGCGAGCCGAGACCGCGTGGGAACGGGTCATCGTGCCGGCGTTCGTCTACTTCTTCGCGATGCTGTATCCGTTCCGGTGGTCGAACCGCCCGCGTTCGCGGGTGGCGGCGGCGGCCGGGGGCTGCTCGCTGGTGCGGCGGGAGGCCCTCGTGGCGGCCGGCGGGCTGGCCGAGGTGCGCGGGGCGGTCATCGACGACGTCGCGATCGCCCGGATCATCAAACGCTCCGGCGGGCGGACCTGGCTGGGGCTCGCCGAGCAGGTCCACAGCCGGCGTCCGTACCCGCGGCTGGCGGACCTGTGGAAGATGGTGTCCCGCAGCGCCTACGCCCAGCTTCGGCACTCGCCCCTGCTGCTGCTCGGCACCGTGCTCGGGATGGCCCTGGTCTTCGTCGTCCCGGTGGCCACCACCATCGCGGGCCTCGCGGTCGGTGATCTCACGGCCGCGATCCTCGGCGCGGTCACCTGGATGATCATGACGCTGTCCTACCTTCCGATGATCAGGTACTACCGTCAGCCGCTTCCCGCCGCCCTGCTGCTCCCCGGCGTCGCCGTGCTCTACCTCGGGATGACGGTGGACTCGGCGCGGCTCAAGCGGGCTGGCCGTGGCGCCGCCTGGAAGGGACGCACCTACGACGACCACGGAACGCCGTCCGCCGACCGGCAGCCCGCGGAGACGGTGGCTGCGGCCGCCGCCGATCCGCTGCCCGCCGGGACCTCTCCCGCCGTTGCGGCCCCACCGGCGATGCTCGTCGAGCCGCCCCGTGACCCGTGGAACGACGGCTTCTCCCGGCCCAGCTCCATACCCGGGCAGCCCGACGAGCCGTGGCGCGGGGACACCGCACGCGGGGTGCCCGAGCCCGATGGGGGGCCCAGACCCACGCCCGGGCGGACGACCGTCAGCCCGGTGCCGGAGGCTGACGGTGCCTCAACCCGCGGAGTCCACCGCGGCTGTCAGCCGGCGGCGCAGGGTGACTGCATCGTCGGCCAACGCCGAGACCAGATAACCCGGACCGGTCAGGGGCAGCCGGCCGACCCCCTCGGCTACCGCTGGCTGCGGACCGGGTCCGGCCCACTCGGGCCCCGCGACGAGTAGCGAGCCGACTGCGCGGGCACCGCCCAGCTGGGCGGGACCCCGCAGCCCCGGCACCCGCGGCCCGAGTAGCAGCTCCTGGCGCAGCAGAGGCACGGTGCCGGCGGCGTGCGCCACGTCGACGCGCAGCGTGCTGAGGACGGACCCGGTGGGCTCGCCGAACCGGCCGAGCAGGATCTCCTCACGCAGCCGCAATCTGGCCGTCGCGGCCAATCGGATCTCGGTGATCATCCGGTGGTCGGCTCCGTCGGCGACCACGGTCGGTTCCGGACCGAAGTCGAGTTCGCCGCCGTCGGCCACCTCCGCGGTGACGGTCAGGCGGGACGGTCCGGGGCCGTGACCTGGCAGGGCGACGGTCGCGGCCACCGAGCGCAGGACGAGGCGCACCCCGCCCCCGACCGAGATGTCCAGCCGCAGGTCGTCGCCCGCCAGCGGACCAGCGGCCCCGTTGACCAGGTGGACCGTCATCGTCGGCAGCGGCTCCGCGTCGACGCCTGCCCCGGTTCGAGCGGGCGGTACGCCGGTCAGGCGCAGGACGATCGGCACATCGGAGCGCAACTCGGCGAGTCGGGGAGCGCCCTGCGTTCCCCGCTCCACCCGCACGGCGGCGTGCGCCCGGACGGCCGTACGGCCCGTGCGGGGGGTGGCCGGCGGCGATGCGGCGTCGGCGGTCGTGGGCATCGGACATCGCCTCCTCGCGGCGGACCCGCAGGAACAGACCCAGCTCGTTGTCGCCCACGGGGGGGGGACCGTAACAGCCATCTCGCCCGGATCATGGCCCCACGGCTACCAGTCTCCGGCCGCTCTGGTCCATGTGTCCGTCCGCGGTACTACGAGCTAGTGC
>NZ_CADCWT010000359.1 GCF_902806485.1 Candidatus Frankia alpina
TACGCCAGGCCGGTGCCGTATGGGAATTCCGCCACGCCAGCCTCCAGCGCTACCTCGCCGGCCCCCCCTGACATCGGCGTACCGCCCGGACCTCGGTCCAGCAGAGGTGTCAACGCTGTCAACGCCGTGTCAACGGCCCCGTTGACAGCCCGGCACCCATCCTGACCTGCGGAAACACCTCCGAAAAGGCCGGTTGTCAACGTGTCAACGCTGTCAGCGGGTTCCGCTGGGAAAGCCGCTCGGGGCCTGGCTCACCTGTCAACGCTGTCAACGGCCTGTCAGCGGGGGGTGTTGACAGCGACTCAGGGGTCCTGACCTGCGGCGATGGTCTCGTTGATGTTGGTTGTCAACGTGTCAACGCTGTCAGCGGGTTCGGCGGCGCGAGACCAGGCTCGGACGCGAGCAGCGCGTCGGGGTAGGAGATGGCCCCCGCCCCACAGTGGTAGCCGAGCTGGTCCTGGCGGTGCCGGCCCAGCTGGGTCCGCCACCCCCGAGCGGGTCTGGCAGGCGTCCAGGAGGCGGGGGGCCATCTCCCCCACCGGCCGGGGCTGTCTGTAACCTACCTTCCACGAAGGCGCACAACCCTGCTTTTGGCTGACAACGGGGGGCACGTCGGCGAGCAGGCCGGCGGCGGCTGTGGATCGTGGCTGGGATCGCTACGGCCGGGGCTGTGTGGCGGACACGGGCTGGGACGCCATGGCAGGACGTCCCGGCCGAAGACTCGACCCGACCAGGTCCTGGCGGACAAGGCCTACAGTTCCCGGGCGAACCGGGCACTGCTACGGCGCCGGGGGATCCGGTGCACGATCCCGGAGAAGACCGACTAGGCCGCCAACCGGTGCGCCCGCGGATCGAAGGGCAGCCGCCTCCCCGCCATCCCCCCGCGCCGACCTCACCGGCGCGAACTTCACCGGCCCCGCCAGCCTCACCCGTCTCCAAGCGCAGAACGGCGACCTCCGCAGCGCGGACCTCAGCAACGCAGACCTCCAAGGCCCGTACTTCCGAGGCCCAAATCTCATCGGGGTGCACCTCATCGGGGTGCGAGGGGTGGTTCAGGGACAGCTAGAGGTCGCCCGGGGGGGTGGGGGGATGCTACCCGACGCGCTGGTGCAGCCGGCGTCCTGGACGTCGGGTGGCAACGGCGGGACCTGAGCGGGAAGACGATCGAGTCCACCACTCGGTCCGGACAGGCTGCCTCCACGGACGGGCCCCGTCCAGGGTGGATTTCGAGCGTCTGTGGACATGGTGTGGATTTGGCGGCCACCACTACGCGGGCGAAGTACCAAACGTGCAGGTAAAAGGCATGATCAGCCTCCTCAAGCAAAGATCACTCAGATTTACGAGGGCACCAACCAGGTCCAGCGGGTCGTCATGTCCCGCGCGCTGCTCACGGGCTGACCTCGAGTCGTTCCTTTCGATTCGTGCGGCTCAGGGTAGGGCCGAGCACGATCATTGGATGCAGGAGGCTACGGCCGTCGTGGTCGGCACGGCCGTCGTGGTCGCCGTCGCGGTCATGCCTCCCGGCTCGGCGGCCCTGTCGGCCCTGGTGCTCGGGGCAGAGCCCGGCGTCGTGATCTGGGGGATGACGGCAGCGCCCGGCAGGGACGACCCGGCGGCGAGCCCGGAGCCCGCCAGACTGACGCGGCCCGAGTCGCGCGAGGCTCCGGCCGACGCCGACGCCGACGACTCCGAGGAGGCGGTGGTGGTCGAGGCGGTCCCGTCCGTGCCGGCGGCCGGAACGGTGGCCGGGGGACTCGCCCCGGGCTGCGGGGTGACGCCCGGCGAGACGAGGGGATCGGCGCCGGCGCCCGGCGACGCTGCGGCACCGCCGGCGCCCGCCGCGCTGTCGTCGTCGCCCATCGCCTGGGCGAAGAAGGCGCGTACGGCGTCGGGATCGTAGAGGAAGTAAAACGCCGGATGGGCCACCTGCCCGGTGACGGGGATCGTCGCGAAGGTCACCGCGCCGCTGTCCATGCCGCGCAGCCGGGTGGCGAGCCGGCGCAGGTCGGCGGGGTCGGTGGCGTCGTCGAGGACCGTGGACCGGGTGACGGCGCCGAGGAACGCGACGAGTTTGGCGGGGCGTAGCAGCACGTCACCGGAGGACACCTTGCGGAACACCGCGGCCAGGAACGCCTGCTGGCGGTGGATACGGGACAGGTCGCCGTCGAGGAATCCGTGACGCTGGCGGACGAAGGCGAGGGCCTACGCGCCGACGAGGTGGTTGGTGCCCGGCTGCCCGACGAATCCGGAGCTGGGGTCGTTGAGGTTGGTCGCGTGGACCCGCGGCCGTTGTCCAGGGTGACGGTCTCAACGTAGGGCGAGGCGGTCAGGCAGACGTCGATCCCGCCGATGGCGGTCGTCATCTGCTGGAAGCCGCCGAAGTCGATCTCGGCGTAGTGGTCGATGCGCACCCCGGTGAGCTGCTCCAGGGTCGCGACCAGCAGGACCGGGCCGCCGCTGTTGAAAGCGCTGTTCACCCGGTCCCGGCGGGCGCGGTGGGTGCCGCCGTCGCCGTCGGTGTAGGCGGGGATCGGCAGGTAGAGGTCCCGCGGTATGGAGACGATCTGGGTCGTGCCGTCCGACGACAGGTGCGCGATCATCATCGTGTCCGAGCGGGCCCCGCCGACCTTCGCGGCATCCGAGCCGGTCCGCACGTCGGAGCCTACGAGCAGCCAGTTCTCCGTCCCCGCCGGCACCGCCGGGGGCCGGGAAACGTCGACATGCGGCAGGGCGATGCTCGCCCGCGCGATCTTGTGATCGTAAACGGTGAGGATCACCCAGCCCGACACCGTGGCGGCGAGGACGGCGACGCTCAGCATGGCCGCGAGAATCAGCGTAATCCGGGACCGCAGGCCGCGACGACGACCCGGCCCCCGCGCGGCCGGCGCGGCCCCGGACCCGCCATCCGGGTTCCCCGAACCGCCTACCGGATCCCCGGGGCCGCCGACGACCACCCCACCCGGCGTGGCGGACAGGGGAAACGCGACGGGTCAGGGAGACGTGGCAGGGCGGGTGGACGTGGCCGAGGGCCCGCGGTAGATCGGCGCCGTGGCATCGGTGCCGACCGCCGCACCGCCGACCATCGCACCGCCGACCGGCGGCCGCGGGTTGGCAGCCGTCCGATGGCTGTCCGCCCCCGCCGCGTCAGACCCGGCATTCCCCTAAGCAACCGGCGAATTGGGTAGGCCTTCCGCAGGCGGACCTTCACGGGGTGTGGAGGCGGGCGCCGGTCGCTTCACGTCACCGCCTCCCCCGCGATGATGCCGGCGAAATGACCGGATAGAGCTACCACAATAAGCGTAATTCGCGGGTCAACGGCGGCTTGCGCTGCGCTATGTGACGACGACCGCCCTTACCTGGGCAAATCCTGCCCCAGCCGCAGCATGCCGACCACGCAGGCGGATCCGGCCGCCCGAGCGGTGCGGGCATCCGCGTTCAGCCGCGCCCTTCCGCAGCCATCCGTGTCCGCCATCCGTGTCCGGTTCGTCCCCCAGGGCCCCGGGAAGATCGTTCTAGGTTGCGATCTGCTACGCGGAGTATCGGCCCCGTT
>NZ_CADCWT010000360.1 GCF_902806485.1 Candidatus Frankia alpina
CCGCCCGCCTAGGTCCTCAGCATGGTCCTCAGCCTCGGCGGCGAACACGTCAGTTTCCGGGGCCCTCGGAACGGATCTTCTCGACCTGTTCGAGGGCCTCGCGAAGCTGGCGCAGCCAGGTGTCAGAGTTGTCCCCGACCAGCCGCACGCACCAGGCCAGCGCCTCGCTGCGGCTGCGCGCCACGCCGGATTCGACGAGCGTGTCCAGCACCTGACGCTCCGGCTGGCGCAGGCGCGTCATCACCGGCACGGACAACACGGTGAACAGCTCGCTGGCCGTACCAGCGGTCGCCCCCCACGCGACCTTGCGTCCGTAGCGCCGCTCGGCCTCGGCGGCGATGGCGATCCGCTCGTCGCGGGTGCGCTCGCGGAACCAGCGGATCCGGGCGGCGGCGTCCAGGTCACGCCCGGCCGACAACGCCACCCCCTCGGAGTGAGGCGCACCCTCGGAGCGGGGCGCGCCCTCGGAGCGGGGGGGATCTTCGGAGCGGGGGGGATCTTCGGCGGGTATCTCTCCGACGACGGTAATCTCGTCCCGGTCGACGACCACGGCCGGCGGGCCGGTGAACCAGCCGGCGGGGACGTGCGCCGCGAACCAGTCCGGCGCGTCCTGCGCCGACAGGGCCTTCTCCGCCCGGTCCCCCGGCCTGCCGTAACCACGCCCACGCGGACCGGACATGACGAGTCTCCTCAGGTCCCCCGGCCGAACCCGCGGGCGGGCCCGACCTGCCGACTGGTTCCGGAGCCGTGGCCCCGCCGGGATGCGCGCATACACACCCCGGCGGCGCACCCGCCGACGATTACACGCTTACCGGGTCACGAATGAAAGTGCTCTCGCCCTCAGGTAGCAATCTTCACGCCGAGCTGACGCCGGACCTCCTCGGCGGAGTGCACGGGAAGCTCGCAGACGAAGTCCCGACAGACGTACACCCCCGGGGCCCCCCGCCCGGCGACCAACGGCCCGCTGGTGACCACGACGGCGCCCGGCGCGGTACCCAGCCGGGCGAGCCGTTCCAGGGCCGGGCTGTCCACGACGGCGACCTCGGCCGGCCCGGCGAGCAGGGCCTCCGCAACCGCCCCGGCCCAGCCGGCGAACCGGGCGTCGCGGGACAGCAGCGGCGCGAACCGGGTCACGGTCTCCTCGGCGGTGCTCCGGTGCTCGGCGGAGGCGGTCAGGGCCGCATAGGTGAGCAGGGCGCCCGCCACCGCCGCCTGGCCCGACGGCGTCGCCGAGTCCGAGTCGTCGCGGGGGCGGCGCAGCAGCGCCTCGGCGTCGTCCGCGGTGTCGAAGAAGCCGCCGTCCGGCGCCGCGAACCGGGCCCGGACCACGTCGAGCAGCTCGCCGGCCAGGGTCAGCCACTCCGGGTCACCGGTGACCTGGTGCAGGGTGAGCAGCCCCTCGGCGACGTCGCCGTAGTCCTCCAGCACGCCGACGTTCGTCCCGACCCGGCCGTCCCGGCTGGTGCGGCGCAGCCGGCCGGCCACCAGATGGACGTCGCGCAGCAGCACGGCGGCGTCCTCCGCGGCGCTGATCCAGGCCGGCTCGTCAAGCAGCGCGCCGGCCTCGGCGAACGCGGCGATCGCCAGCCCGTTCCACGCGGCGACCACCTTGTCGTCCCGGGCGGGCTGCGGACGGGTGGCCCGGGCGGCGGCGAGGGCGGCCCGCACCCCCGCCCAGCGGGCCGCGTCGGGCGGATCCGCCGGAAGCTGCAGCACGGACGTCCCGTGCTCGAACGTGCCCTCGGCGGTGACGCCGAAGATCTCCGCCGCCCAGCCGCCGTCCTCCGCGCCGAGGACAGCACGCAGGCCGGCGGGCGTCCACGAGTAGCTCGCGCCCTCCTCGGGCTGCGCGTGGGCCGCCGGAACACCCGCCGGGACCGCATCCGCGTCGAGCGCCGAGGCGAACCCGCCCTGCGGGGTCCGCAGGGCGGCGAGCAGGAACGCCGCGGTCTCCCGGACCACCCGTTCGGCCAGCGGCGCGCCGGTGGCACGCCACAGGTGCAGGTACACCCGTAGCAGCTGGGCATTGTCGTAGAGCATCTTCTCGAAGTGCGGGACGGTCCACGTCGCATCGACGCTGTAGCGGGCGAAGCCGCCGGCAAGCTGGTCGTACATGCCGCCGCGGGCCATCCGCTCGCAGGTGAACGCCACCATCTGCAGGCTCTGGGCGTCGTCGGTGCGGGCGGCGTGGCGCAGCAGCATCTCCGCGACCATGGACGGGGGGAACTTCGGCGCCCCGCCGAAGCCGCCGTGGCGCGCGTCGAACCGGGCGGACAGCCCCGCGACGGCGGTGTCCAGCAGCTGCGGGGTCAGCTCGTCGGCGACGCCGGACGTGGGGCGCGAGGCGAGCCCGGCGACCGGGCCGCGCGCCGCCGCCTCGGCCAGCCGGCGGGCGATGTCGGCCCCTGACTCCTCGATCTCCGCCCGCCTGGTCTGCCAGGCGGCGACGACGGCCTCCATGACCTGGCGGAACGAACCCATGCCCGGCCGGGGCCGGGGCGGGAAGTAGGTGCCGGCGAAGAACGGCTCGGCGGTCGGGGTGAGGAAGACCGTCATCGGCCAGCCGCCGTGACCGGTCAGGGCGACCGTGACGTCCATGTAGACGGAGTCGACGTCGGGCCGCTCCTCCCGATCCACCTTGATGTTGACGAAGTGGTCGTTCATGTAGGCGGCGGTGACCACGTCCTCGAACGACTCGTGGGCCATGACGTGGCACCAGTGGCAGGATGCGTATCCCACCGAGAGCAGCACGGGCACCCCGCGGCGGGCCGCCTCCGCGAACGCCTCCGGGCACCAGGGCCACCAGTCGACGGGGTTGTCCGCATGCTGGAGCAGGTACGGAGACGTCTGCTCCGCCAGCTTGTTCGGCACGGGACTACTCCTAGGGTTGCATGTCAGACGGCGTCGCCGACGCCTGGACGATCGCGATGCCTCTCGTATGCAACCAAAGGCATGCCCCAGGTAGTCCGTCACCGCGCCCGCGCCGCGTCATCTGTGGTTCTCGGCACCTCCGACCGGGCACACCCTGCCGGTCCCTGCCTGGTCTCTGTCGGTCTCTGGCGTGTCGGATGAATGACTCCGCGGCTCCAACCGGACTCGGGACGGCCCACTGCCGTGGGCGGCCAGGAGCCGCGCAGCGCCCTGTTGCCGCAGGTCCACTGGCAGGTGTCCCCAGCTGCGTCTTCGGTCTTCGCCGCGTTCGCCCCGGAGGCACAGCAGGTGCTCGACGCGCCGCTGGACAAGTTCGAGCACCATGGGTCGACCGAGCTCAGTGCGCAGGCCCTGCGCGTTGCGCCGCTTGTCACCATGGGCAGCGTCACGGACCTCACAGATCGTTTTGGTGGTGCCGAGCAGTCCCACTCAGCCCTGAACGATCTGACCCTGAGGCTCTTCGAAGCCACTTAACTACACATAGGTTTTATTTTCACGCCACGTCAGTGCACAAAACTAAAGCCAGCTATTAATCTTTAATTCACCGGGTCGGACTGGAGTGGATTCTGCCCGGTTCCAGTCCCGGTTCCGGTTCCGGTTCCGCGG
>NZ_CADCWT010000361.1 GCF_902806485.1 Candidatus Frankia alpina
TCACAAATCGACGCCGGGAATGGCTCAGTGAGCCTGGCGAGGGTGTCTAGGCAGTGGGCGATCTGCTCGTCTGCCGGGAGCTTGAATAGCGCTGTTAGCAGCGCTGCGCCACCGCCGGGAGCCGTGTCCAGTAGTCGCGCGACCAATGCCTCGCCGAGCCGGTCCGGGCGAAGCGGGTTTAGCAATTCCGGGCCGGAGTATAAGCTGGTTAGTCATGCTGTCAGGCCCGCCCGCTCTGCGGCCACGTCGGCCAGCGGCGGGAGGATCGAAAGGAGCCTGTCTGCGTCGGGCTCTGTGACGGCTCCAGCCAGGGTTGCCAGGCCCACGGACCATTCCCGAACAGCCTCTCCGACGCCCAGCCCGGTGGAGGCGGTCGTCCGCCAGTATCTACGTTCGTGATCGAGCGCGCGGTCCACTGGCGGTCGACCACCCGGGGTCCACTGCGGCCCGGACAGCACCCGGTCGAACGCCTCGAACAGCACCTCCAAGGCCAGCTCGTAGCGATCGGCGGCAAGCGCAGCCGGCGTCGTCGTTTCACTGGCCGAAGACGATCCGGATTGGGGCGTCCGTGCGGCTGTGGATGGCGTGCCGTCCATCATCGTCGTGCCGTCCGCTAGCCACCAAGCGGCCCGGAAGTGGTCCATCGCCGCGGTGAACAGCTCGTTTCGTTGGGCTATCGCCAGGTGGGCAGTCACCGTGTCGTCGCCCTGGCTGCGGTCCAGCGCGGGACGCAGCGGCGCTCCGGCCTCGGCCCGCACCGCGGGCAGCGGGTCGCCCGAGCCGTCGGCGCCGCTGCGGCCGAGCAGTAGGACCCGTACCGGGGCCAGGTCGGAGGCATTCCGGCGCAGCTCATCCAGCACACGGCGCAGGTCCTCGGGCTCCTCCGCCTCGGCGTAGTCGACGACGACGAGCCGCGGCAGCCCGATCTCGGCCACCTGCGTGTCGCCCCCGGGGCGTCGCCAGCCGGCGATCCAGCCCGCGGCCGCCATCCGCTGGCACAGCTCGATCGCGAAGCGGGTCTTGCCCGAGCCGCCCGCACTGGTCACCCGGTCCACCGCGAACGCCGCCCCCGGGCCATCGGTGTCCTCGCACCAGCGGACGGCCGCAGCCACCGGTTCGTCGCGGAACAGGTAGGGCACCACGCCGTAGCCGGGGTGCAGCAGGTCCGAGGGCGGGGTGGCGGGCTGCCGCTCGAACTGCGCCCACGGTCGGTCCACGCAGTCCGCGGCGCCTGGCACCGGCACCACCCGGTGCCAGCGGGCGCGGGTGCGCAGCACGGCGGCCCGGTTCGACCGGCGGATCTGTTCGCCGAGCGCGGCCAGCTCGGCCGGCGGGCCGTCGCCGAAAGCGACCCACAGAGCCCCGGCGGGGCAGGCATAGCCGCCGAGCGCGTTGAACGCGTCCCGCGTCGCGGTCATCACCCCGACGACGGCCCGCCGCCCCGGACACACCAGCGGCGCGCCGCTGAGCCCGGCACCGCCTGTCCCGCCTTCAGCGTCAGGAATCCGTCGCCCTCCACCCCCTCGAAGTGGAACGACGCCGGCGAGCCGGGCGGCGTCCGGCCCTGCTCGCGCCACGGATAGCCCCAGGACTGGCACTGCAGCTCGCCGCCGGCTGGGTCGTTGTCGGCCAGCAACGCGCAGGGATGGTCCAGCTCCGCGGCCAGCCGCACGATGGCGAGGTCCGGGAACGGCCACAGCGCCGCACCGTCCGCCGACGCCGCCGAGCGGGCCACCACCGCCGCGGGCAGCGCCTCGCGGGACAGGGCCCGGTCGGCGGGCAGCAACCGAAGCTCCGAACGGTCCGCCACGACATGGGCGCAGGTGAGCACGAGTCCGGGGGCGACGAAGAAGCCGGTGCCGAGCGTCTACCCGTCTGCGGCGTCGACGCGGACCACGAGGCGGCGCAGTTCGCGGGTATCCACCCGCCCGGCGCGCACCGGGTCAGGCCCCGGCCGCCGCCGGGGAGCCGCCGCCGGCGGCTGGAAGCGAGGGGGATGGCGACGGTGGCGAGGTGGATGGCGGCGGCGGGGGTGGGCGCCGCCAGGTCATCGTGACCGTCAGGCTCGCCTCGGCGCCGCCCTCGACAATGACCGCCGCCAGCTTGCCGCTCTTCGCGGTCACGTTCACGCCGAACTCGACGCTCGCCTCGTCCGGTCGCACCGCCTGCCACGCTCGGGAGAGCTGCCCGCCGATCTCCTCCAGCGCCTGGCGAACCCCCTCGAAGGAGAATGCCCCGCCGGCCGCCACGTTCTGCGGGCCTCCCGGGCCGCTGACCTCGACGAAGAACTCCGCCTCGCCCGAACGCACCAGAATCTGCTGCGGCTTGGCGCCGCCGAGTTGTCCCGTCATGGCGGTCCCCCGACCCGGGTTGTCGGAACTATCACTGAACGTGATTTAACCATGGCGCCGTCGACCGGACGAGGGCCTCCGGGGTGGGCGGTCCGGGCCGGATCCGGGCGAGATGACTGCGCCGCCGGGTGCACCGGCGCAAGGATGTGAGGGCACGGTCCCGGGGCCGGACGTGGATGCGCAGAAGGCGGTAGACGTGGCGGACGATGACGAGCAGGCGCGGGACGATCGAGTGATCTGCCATCTGGTCGGGCGGACCGCATGGTCGGTCGGGGCGGCCGGGTATCGGCCGGCGAGTCTCGGCACCGAGGGGTTCATCCACTTCTCCGCCCCGGGGCAGATCGTGGGCACCGCCAACCGGTTCTACGCGGGACGCGACGACCTGCTGCTCGTCGTCGTCGACCCGGAACGGCTCACCGCCCCGCTGCGCTGGGAGCCGCCCGCCGCCGTCGCGCCGGCGGCTCTCGTGGCGGCGGCTCTCGTGGCGGCGGCTCTCGTGGCGGCTTCTGGGCTGGCGACGGGGGAGCTCTTCCCGCACCTGTACGGGCCGATCGATGCCGGGGCGGTCGTGGCAGTCATCCCGTTCCCGCCGGGGTCGGGCGGCACGTTCAGCGTTCCGCCCACCCTCTGGTGAGCTCCAGCCAGCACACCGTGCCGGCCCAGCGGGCGTAGCGGGGGAGGTCGGCGCCGGCCGGCAGCCGGCCGAACCGGCCGCCGGCACGGATCTCCGCCGCCGCCTGTGCGCCCAGCGGCCGTGATCACCTCCGCCGTGCGCCTGAGGTGATCAGGGCTGCATGCTGGTTAGGTCAGTAGGAAACGCCCGCCGAGTAGAGGATCTGGGAGATCTTCCGGGCCAGGGTGACGTCCAGCTCGGTGACGCCGCCGGCGGAGTGCGTCCAGACGGTGAACGTCGTGGTCCCCGGCCCGTGGTCGATCACCGGGTGGTGATCCATCTCGTCGGCCGCGCGCATCACCTCGGCGGCGATCGCGTCGGCCTCGTCACCGTCGACCATGATCTCCAGTTGGATCCGGTCGGCGTCGCCGAGCCAGCCGGGAAGCGACGTCAGTGCGTCCGCGACCTCGGTGCTGTCCAGTTTTGTCGGCATGCTGCCGCCCTCCGTCTTCGGGCCCGGCGGCTCGACGACCTCCGGGCAAGGTTCTCGCCGTAT
>NZ_CADCWT010000362.1 GCF_902806485.1 Candidatus Frankia alpina
CTGCGGCCTGCGCCGCGTGGTCGCATGCCGCCAACCAGCTCATGCCGGGTCGGACGGGGAACAGGGCTACCCCGGTCGCGGCGCTGCGGCGCCACGCCTCGTTGAGGCGGGTCACCGTCCCGTCCGGTCCGAGCACCGCGACGAGGGAAGGGAGGGAGTCGAACACGGCCGCCGCGAGGTCATCGGTGGGCACGGAGCTGGAATCCTTCCGGCTGCCGCACCGTGGCGTCGGTTTGGCGCAGGGCGCGTCCTCGACCCGCACGGCGCGGGAGATGTGCCGTGGGACCGCGCCGGCCGGGTATCTCCCGTACCGGGTAGGGCTGCCGCGGCGGTGCCTTTCCGATCCTCGGGCGGCTACCGACGAGTGGATTCCGTTTCGTCGAACGGTGTGCCACGAAAGGTGGTGGTGAGGGAATCGAGTGTGCAGGGGTAGTGAATGTGCCGGCGTGTCGGCGCGCCCCGGCGCGGCGTGGGCTCGGCGGGAACCGGTTGGGCTCGGCGCGACGGGATGGCGGCCGCTGTCGCAGCCACCATCCCGTCCTTGCGCAGGACCGGTCAGATCTTGGTGAGCAGGTCCTGCATGCTGCTGATCTCGGCCGTCTGGGTGCGTCGAATGTTCTCGGCAAGCTGTTTTGCCGACGTGTGGAGGCCGTCACGGATCTCGGTCTTCGCCATGGTGACGGCGCCCTGGTGATGTTCGATCATCATGGCGAGAAACATCTCGTCGAAGGCCGATCCAGTTGCGTCCCTCAGGGCGGTCATGCCCGCACTGGACATCATTCCCTCCATCGAGGCGTGCGGTGCCACGGTTTCCGTTCCGTGATCGGCCATGCCGTGATCAGCCATACCACCGTCGCCCATACCGTGGTCATCCGAGCCGTGGCTGGAAACAACGCCCGCGTCGGCCGGGGGAGCGGTGGGCTGTCCCCAGCCGGTGAGCCAACCCGCCATGGTTGCGATCTGGGGCGCCTGTGCGGCTCGGATCCGCTGTGCGAGGGACCTGACCTGCGGGTTCTGAGCGCGGGACGGGGCCAGTTCGGCCATCTCGATGGCCTGCCGATGATGCGGGATCATTTTCTGGGCAAAGGCGATGTCGGCCGCGTTGTGGCCATCTTTGGTGGTCGTGGCAGTGGTGGGCATGGCGCTGCTGCCCCCGCTGCCGCAGGCGCTGACGGTGACTGCGGCGAAAAGCGCCGAAATAAGCAGAATGAGTCGTCTCATGCTGAAGTCCCTCGTCCTCCGGATGCGTGTGGATCCGAATGCCGGGCCGCCGGGCGGGAGTCGTCGAGGACGCACGCCGGCTGAGCCGGTCGGTCTACACGCGCAGCACGCAGAGGCGGGCGAGCGAGGGCGCACGGGGGCGAGGTAGCCCTCCCCCAGGGGGCGACCGCCCGGGTCGGCAGGGCAGCGGGCGTGCGCGGGTGCGTGCGCCGACGGCCGCCCGGACGGCGCGGGCGAGCAACAGGGTGGCGAGCAGGATGCCCGCCACCCGAAGGAATGCCAGGCACAGTTGGCCCACGTGTCCGCCGTGACTCGCGGCCGGGTCCGGAGCCAGGGCCACAGGCGCGCCCTCGAGACCGGCCGGGTGCCCGAGGACGGGCCGCTGGTGCGCTGCTCCGCCGTGCGGCGCACCCGGCCGGCTTCCCGCGGCGATCAGCGGGCCGTCAGAGCCGCAGAGTCCGCCTGGGTGGCGGTTGGGGTCGACATGGGTGAACAGGCCCCCATGCATGAGCAGAATGCCGAGGAGCACGGGCGCGAGGATCGCGAGATACGGCCCGCACCCGATGATCTGTCCGCGGGCCCTGACGCTCACCGTTGCATGATGCCTGAGGGGGCGTGCCTCGGCGGGATCCGACGCCACCTCCGATCCGCACCACCCTTGGGTGGTGGCGGGCTGGGCCTGGTGGCCGGCGCCGGGAGCTTTGTTCGGTCGCTGCGATCGGTGTAGTGCGGTGCCCGGTTACAACGGGCGCAATTAGGTATGCCCGTTGTTGTGTGGTTGAGCGGCCTGGTTGGCCATTCCGAGCGCCCCAATTGGCCGCGCGCGGCCTTGAGGTGGGAAACGACTAGGGCGCCTCACGGTTTGTAGCCGCACGATGGTGCCGATGCGGGCGGATGCCGTCGATTGCGATGTCCAGCAGCCGGCCCGCCCGTCCGTCGTCGTGATGCTCGGTCGCGAGCGAGATGGCGCTGACGAGTGTGAGCAGGTCCTCGGCATGGACGCCGGGACGCACGGCGCCTGCCTGTTGTGCCGCGTGCAGGAGTTCGCCGGCCGCGTTGGTGATCATCATTTTGCAGCTGTCATTCTGCTGCAGCAGGTCGGTATCCCGGCCGTCGTGCAGCAACGAGGCGGCCAGGCCACGGCTGGCCGCCGCGTAGGCGTTGAAGTCTCCCAGCCAGGAAAAGAGCGCGGCGCCGGGCTCGCTCTCTTCGGCGCGCTCCTGGGCCCTGGCACAGAGGGCTTCGACGCGGTCATGGAAGACGACTTCCAGCAGGGACCGCCGGGAGGGGAAGTGCCGGTGCAGGGTTGCCGAGCCCACCCCGGCGTGGCGGGCGATCTCCTCCAGGGAGGCGCCGGCTCCGTGGGCCGCAAAGGCCTCCTGGGCGGCGGCGAGGATGCGTTCGTAGTTGCGCCGGGCGTCCGCCCGCAAGGGCCGTCGCGCCGTGCTGTCGGACACAGCGACCTCCTGTCTGCATCAAGTGGGGTGGCTCTTCGGTTATCGTAGTCGACGGAAAATAGGGTGCCACCCCACTTAAGCTTCGAGAAGACAGCCAGGAGAGATCATGCGTGCCGTTCAGTGCGATCGATTTGGCCCGCCCGAGGTGCTGCACATCACCGGGGTGCCTACACCGCACCCCGGACCGGGAGAGGTGCTCGTCGAGGTACACGCCGCGAGCGTGGACGCGGGGGAGATCGCCTTCCGCGCGGGCAGTGATGCGCAGACTCATCCGTGCCAGGTTCCCCCGCGGCACGGGCGGAGACTTCGCCGGCCGGGTCACGGCAGTGGGCTCCGGCGTTCACGCGTGGCATGCTGGAGACGCGGTGTGGGGGCTCATGCCGCACTTCGCCTTCGGAGCCATCGCCGACTACGTCACCGTGCCCGAGCAGCGACTCGCCCGGGCGCCGAAGAACCTGGGCCTCCTCGAAGCCGCCGCCCTTCCGGTGTCGGGCACCACCGCCATGACCGCTCTGACGGACAAGGCACACCTCGCACACGGCGAACGGCTCCTGGTCCGTGGCGCCACCGGGGGTGTCGGCAGCATCGCCGTGCAACTGGGCAAAGCCCTCGGCGCCCATGTCACCGCCCTCGCCGGGGCCCGTAACCTCGACTGGGTCAAAGAACTCGGCGCCGACGCGGCCCTGGACTACCGCACGACCCGGCCGGAAGACCTCGGCCGCTTCGATGTCATCGTCGACGTAGTAGGCACCGATCTTGGCGCCTACCGGGCGCGGCTGACTCGGCGGGGACGCATGATCGCACTCGCCTTCGACCCGGAC
>NZ_CADCWT010000363.1 GCF_902806485.1 Candidatus Frankia alpina
TCACGGCGGACCCACCACGTAGACCGAGGCTTCGGGAGCTGGAGATGCTGGAACTGACAGACAGAGTCGCGGCGGTCGTCGGCGCGGCGTCGGGCATCGGCCGGGCCATCGCGATCGGCCTGGCCGAACGCGGCGCCATCGTCGAATGCGGCGACATCGACACCACCGGCGTCGAGGAGACGGTGGCGACGATCGTCGCCGCCGGCGGCACGGCGAAGACGTCCACCGTCGACGTGCGCGCCTCCGCCGAGGTGGACGACCTGTTCGCCCGCGTGGTCGCGGACCGGGGCCGCCTCGACATCGCCGTCGGCACCCCCGGCATCAACATCCGCAAGCCGCTGGTGGACTACACCGACGACGACTACACCGCGGTCACCGACGTCAACCTGCGCGGCAGCTTCCACGTCCTGCGCGGCGCCGGCCGGATCATGGCGAAGCAGGGCGGCGGAAGCATCATCGTCATCTCGTCGATCAGCAGCCGCGCGGTCGAACCCGGCCAGGTGATCTACGCGGGCACGAAGGCGGCGCTGGCGCAGATGGTCCGGGTGCTGGCCGCCGAACTCGGGCCGTTCGGGGTCCGTGTCAACGCGATCGCCTCGGGCCCGGTCGAGACCGCGCTGACGGTGCCGATCCGCGCCAGCGCCGCCTGGGCCGGCGCCTACGCCGACAAGGTCGTCCTCGGCCGCTGGGCCCGACTCGCCGAAATCGCCGGTCCCGCGGTCTTCCTCGCCTCCGACGCCGCCACCTACGTCAACGGCGAGGTCCTGTTCGTCGATGGCGGCTGGGTGGACCTCGACGCGCAGTTCGCGGACGAGAACGCCGTCGGCTCCAGCTGACCCCGCGACGACAGCAGGCCAGCAGGCCGACGAAATAACAGGTCGACGAAACAGCGGGTCGGCGGCCCGGGAACATGGTGGAAGGGACAAGCGCAGTGGACATCGCCGTCATCGGCGCGACCGGGGTCGTCGGCCGGGAATGTCTGGCCCTGCTCGAGGCGGGATTGCTGCCCGACGTGGGCCGGGTGGTTCCCGTCGCGTCGGGGGGCTCGGCAGGCCGCGATCTCGGCGCCGAGCTGGGACTGGAACTGAAGGTCGAGCCGGTCGTCGCGCTGGCGGACTTCGATCCCGCGGGGGTGGACGTCGCGGTGTTCAGCGCGGGCGCCCCGATCAGCACACAGTGGGCGCCGGTGGTCGCCGCCGTGGGCGCGCTCGTCGTCGACAACAGCTCCGCGTTCCGGCTGGACGACGTCCCGCTCGTCGTCCCCCAGGTCAACCCGCAGACGCTGCGCTCGCGCCCGGCCCGCGGGATCGTGGCCAATCCGAACTGCTCGACGATCCAGCTCGTGCGGGCCCTGCATCCCCTGCGCGCCCTCCGTGAGCTCGACCGGGTGATCGTGTCCGACTACCAGTCGGCCTCCGGCGGCGGCCTGTGGGGACTCACCGAGCTCGCCGACACCACCCGGGCGCTGCTCGACGGCGCCGACCCCGCCGACGCCCGGCCCGGGAAGTTCGGCCAGCCGCTGGCGTTTAATCTGATCCCCGAGATCGGCCTGCGCGACGCCGACGGGCACAACGCAAGCTACGTCGCGAACCCCGCAAGATCATGGGCATGCCGGGGCTGCGGGTCGCGGCGACCGCGGTGCGGGTGCCCGTGGTCAACGGCCACTCGGAGGCGGTGCACGTCAGCTTCACCGCCCCCGTCACCCCCGACGACGCCCTCGCCGCGCTGCGAGCCGCCCCAGACCTGCGGGTCTATGGCAACGACCCGGCGGACGGCTACCCGATGCCGCAGCCGGTCTGCGCGTCGCCGGCCGAACGCCGGCTCGTCCACGTCGGGCGGGTGCGAGCCGACGTGGACGAGCCGTGCGCCCTGTGGCTGTGGGTCGTCGCCGACAACCTCACCGTCGGCGCGGCCCTCAACGCCCTGCAGATCGTGAGCCTGGCCGCCGAGATGTCGTGGCTGTGACGCCCTCGACGCCCTCGACGCCCTCGACGCCCTCGACGCCGAGATCATGGTGACCGGCCCGGGGGACGTCGTCGTCCTGAAGTTCGGCGGGGCGGCGTTCGCCGCGCCGGACGCCCATCACCTCATCGCCCGCCACGTCGCCGCCCGACTGCACGCCGATAGCTCCGAGCCCCCGACCGGTGTGGCGGACGCCCCGGGCCAGGCCGTCGTCGTGGTCAGCGCGGTGGCCGGCGAGACCGACCGGCTCGGCAGGGCGCTGCGCGCGGTCAGTCCCGAGCCCGACCGGGACCTGCTCGCCGCCGCGCTCATGACCGGCGAGACCGTCAACGTGGCGCTGATGACCTCCGCCCTACGCGACGCCGGGCTCGCCGCGGTCCCGTTGACCGCGGCCGACACCGGCTTCGTCGGCGGCGGCGATCCCCACCACGCCGAGCTGCGTTCGCTCGACCCCACCGCGCTCGCCAGCCGCATCGACCCCGCTGGAACGGTGCTCGTCGTCCCCGGCGGGCAGGCCGTCGGCGACGACGGGCGGCCGGTCATGATGGGCCGCAACAGCTCGGACCTGTCCGCGATCGCAGCCGCAATCGCCGTCGGCGCCACGGCCTGCGAGATCTTTTCCGACTCGCCGGGGATCTGCACCGCCGATCCGCGCCTCGTGCCGGATGCGCGCACGCTGGCCACCGTCGGCTACGACACGATGATGACGATGTCGCGGCATGGCGCGAAGGTGCTGCACCACTCGGCCGTCGCCTGGGCCCGCCGGCACGGCGTGGAGATCCGCTGCCGCTCCCTGCTGCCCGACGGTCGGCTCTACTCGGTCGTCCGCGCCGGCCAGACGAGCGCCGCCGCGGTCCTGGTGCACGGCACGGGCACGGTCTGGGCCGGCGAGCCGAACCTTGTTCAGGCGACGCAACCGGCGCCGTCCCGGCAACCGGCGCCGTCATGGAATCGGCCGGCGGCCCCGTCGCCCATCTGGTGCTCGCCGACGCGGCGCGCGATCTGCGTCCCCGGGGACTGCGGCACCGGGCGGACCTCCGCCTGGTCACCACGCTGTTCCCAGATTGGCGGCTCCATCATCGCCTCGTTCCCGCCGCCGAGGCACCCGCCGTGGCCCGTGCTGAGCACGACCTGGTCGTCTCCGCCGAGACAAGTGAGTCCAAAGTGATCAGTTGCGAAGGGGATCCGATCGAGCGGCGCGGGGGGCCTCGGGGTTAAGTGCACGCATCGGCCACCACATTTCTCATATCTCTCTGCGACTATTGGCGCACGGAATCATGCCGAGGCTTAGCCACGGTTTTGGGCCCAAAAACCGTGGTTAAGCCTCGGCACGATCTGGCCGCAATCTGTCTGGAATCTGGCCGGAAACCCAGGGTCGCGCGAAGGTCACTTTCCGTGCC
>NZ_CADCWT010000364.1 GCF_902806485.1 Candidatus Frankia alpina
TGTTCGCTGACCGTCACCCGAGTTTCGAAAGAATCAACCTGGCGGTTTCGGAATAGCTTCACAGTGCCCCCTTCACCAGGTTCCCCTGCTCGGTGGCCGCTTTCGGCCAGATGGCACCCTCGGTCATTCGGGCGACAATCCGGTCACGCCGTCCGTCCTCCTGTGGAAGAGTTCGCGGCCGGTGGCCGGCCAATCACCTCCCGGGAACGCGGTCAGGACGGCCGGAAGATCTTCCCCGACCTTCTCGTCTCCGACGTTGTACAGCCGACGAGCATCGAAGTCCAACTCACCCCGACGAAGACCCATCTTGCCCGCACCCGCAAAGCGGCCGAGCTGGGCATCACCGCGGTGTGGAACTCTGGCCCGAAGGTCGACCTGAAAGACCGGGTCCCCGAGCTGCGATTCACCACCACCATTCCCGAGGTGCTCGCCGCCCGGCATCCCCAGGACCTTCGGCTGCTGGGCGTCCGCCGGATCGCCCGCGTCCGCAACACCGCCGGGCGCGGGTTCCGTTTCCAGCCGTCACCCATGCCGATGGGCGACATCGCCGAACAGCTCCCCGGCAGCCGCAGTCAGAACAGGAAGTACCGCTGGGCCATCGGCAGCTCGCGCACCGGGTCGGCCTCGACCGCGTCGCCGTCGATCGAGACCGTGAACGTGTCCGGGTCGACCCGGATGTCCGGCCTCGCCGTGTTCTCCGGCAGGTCGGCCTTGCCCCGGCGGCGGACGTCCTCGACCGGCACCATGGGGGTGGCCAGGCCCAGCCGTTCGGGCAGCCCGTCGGCGATCGCGGCGGGCGCGACGAAGGTCAGCGACGAGGCGGCGGCCGGACCGCGCGCGGCCCCCCACATCGGGCGGGGCAGGACCGGTTGCGGAGTGGGGATGGAGGCGTTCGCGTCGCCCATGGCCGCCCAGGCGATGAACCCGCCCTTGAGGACCAGCGACGGCCGCACCCCGAAGAACGCGGGATCGTAAAGCACCAGGTCGGCGAGTTTGCCGGGCTCGACCGAGCCGATCTGCGCGTCCAGCCCGTGCGCCACCGCCGGGCAGATCGTGTATTTGGGCGACGTAGCGTCGCGCCCGGGCGTTGTCGGCCGCGCCATTGCCCGGCAGGGCCCCGCGGCGACGCTTCATCACGTGCGCCGTCTGCCAGGTGCGCAGCACGACCTCGCCGATCCGGCCCATCGCCTACGAGTCCGAACCGATCATGGAGATGGCGCCGAGGTCGTGCAGGATGTCCTCGGCGGCGATCGTCGACGGCCGGATCCGGCTCTCGGCGAAGGCCAGGTCCTCGGGCACGCTGGGGTTGAGATGGTGGCAGACCATCAGCATGTCGAGATGCTCGTCGAGGGTGTTGACGGTGTGCGGGCGGGTCGGGTTCGTCGACGATGGCAGCACGTTGGCGGCGGCCGCGACGGTGATGATGTCCGGTGCGTGCCCGCCGCCGGCGCCCTCGGTGTGGTAGGCGTGGATGGCCCGCCCGGCAATGGCGGCGAGGGTGTCCTCGACGAAGCCGGCCTCGTTGAGCGTGTCCGGGTGCAGCGCGATCTGGACCCCGGCGGCGTCGGCGACCCGCAGGCAGGCGTCGATCGCGGCGGGTGTCGTGCCCCAGTCCTCGTGCAGCTTGAACCCGGCCGCGCCGGCGCGGAGCTGTTCCCACATCGACGCGTCGCTGACCGTGTTCCCCTTGCCGAGCAGGCCGATGTTCACCGGCCAGTCGTCCATCGCGGAGAGCATCCGGCCGAGGTTCCACGAGCCCGGCGTCACGGTGGTCGCCTTCGTGCCCTCGACCGGGCCGGTGCCGCCGCCGATGAGGGTCGTGATCCCGGCGCCGAGCGCCTCGGGCACCTGCTGCGGGCAGATGAGGCGCACGTGGCAGTCGACCGCGCCCGCGGTGAGGATCTTCCCGTTCCCGGCGATGATCTCCGTGTCGGGCCCGATGACCAGGCCGGGATGGACGCCGTCCATGGTGTCCGGGTTGCCGGCCTTACCGAGCGCGACGATCCGCCCGTCGCGGACACCGACGTCGGCCTTGATCACCCCCCAGTGGTCGAGCACCACGGCGCCGGTGATGACGAGATCGGGCGAGCCCTGCGCGCGGGTCGCCAGCGACTGCCCCATGGATTCGCGGATGACCTTGCCGCCGCCGAAGACCGCCTCGTCGCCGGTGCCGCCGAGGGCCGGGCCCCGGCTGCGGTCCTCGGTGATCTCGATGATCAGATCGGTGTCGGCGAGCCGGATGCGGTCACCGACCGTCGGTCCGTACAGGGAGGCGTAGCGGGAGCGGTCCAGCCGGCTCATGAGCCCTCTTTGGGGTCGTGGCTCTCGCGCCCGTCGAGGGGGCCGGCCGATTCCGGGCGCAGGCCGGGCACGACGCGGGCGCCGGCCAGCGGGACGAGGTCGACCTCGCGCGAAGCGGACCGCGGTGCCGGCGGGCACCGCCAGCCGGTGTCCCCAGGCCAGGCCGCGGCCGAACTCGAGCGCCGGGTTGGCCGCGGCGAAATGGTAGTGCGACCCGACCTGCACCGGGCGATCACCGGTGTTGCGGACCAGCACCGTCCGGACGGGCCGTCCCGGGTTGATCTCGATGGGGTCCTCGCCCGGCAGGACCTCGCCGGGAATCAAGGGATCGGCTGGTGCACGGTGACCAGCTTGGTGCCGTCCGGGAACGTCGCTTCGACCTGGACCTCGGCGAGCATCTCCGGCACCCCCTCCATCACGTCGTCCCGGGTGAGGACGCCGCGCCCGGCGGTCATCAGATCGGCGACGCTGCGGCCGTCGCGGGCCCCCTCCAGCAGGAACGAGGTTATGAGCGCGGTCGCCTCGGGATGATTCAGTCGCAGCCCGCGGGCGCGTCGTTCCCGGGCGAGTCCGGCCGCCACATGGATGAGCAGCCGTTCCTGTTCGTGGGGGCAGCAGCACGACCGCGAAGCCTAGCAGGCGGGACCATCGATGCCGGCGTCGCTGCGGCCCGACCAGATGATCCGTACGCCGATCCCCTTGCCCGCACGCATGTCCGTCATTCGATCGTTGCCCGATGTCGTTCTGGTGAACGATGAACCCCTTTCGGGGCATCCAGGTTTCGGTGACGTTTCGGTCGACGAGAATCCTGGGGGCGGTGGTGGAGAGTGACCGGATGGGCGGTCAGAATGGAGTTACTGGCAATTCACCTGGGTGCGATGGGACGGATACGCCTCCTTCCTAGCGTCCGGGAGACCGCTTGGGCAGGTCGGATCGACCGGCCGATGGGGTGTGTCCGAGACCAGGGCCGCGCGAAGGTCACTTTCTGTGCTGACTGGTTACTCTAGGTTGTGAGGAATGTGAGGGCCCGGTTGCGGTCACGGG
>NZ_CADCWT010000365.1 GCF_902806485.1 Candidatus Frankia alpina
CGACTCCGACCCGGGACCCCGACTCCGACCCGGGACCCCGACTCCGACCCGGACCGGGATGGAACCGTGCGGGTGTGGCAGCAGCGACGGTGACGACCGCGGCGCGGTTCCGCGGAACACCTTGATCACCAATCGGGGGCGGGTCGGGGGTGGGGTTGTGCGCCGGTCGGGAGCCGTCCGCGGGCCGGTCCGGCATCGTTCCGATCTGCCCGAGGGGTACGTCGCCGTCGCCGGACCGGCCGTGGGGCCATCATCATGATCCATCGACCGGCATCGCGCATTAAAGATCAGTAGCTGATTATCCGGATTGGTGCCCGGATGCTTTGCGTGAGCGCGTCACACCATATCCGTAACGTGACGGTCCATCTCGCCATTCGGGATGGTTGGTCGGCGGGCTGAGTCAGTCCAGCCCGGCAGCGTCGAGCATCCTCGCCAGACCCATCAGCGGAAGCAGCATCACAGTGCTGGCCCCGGCCGCGCCCGGTTGGTGGCGCGGGCGGCGAGGTCGCGGCAGACCACGGCGAAGTCGAGGCCGGCGGCGTGCAGGCCCATCGGCCAGGTGCTCGTGTCGGTCATGCCGGGGGCCACGTTCACCTCCAGGAACTGCACGTTCCCGGCGGCGTCGACGATCATGTCGGTGCGGGACAGGTCACGCAGGCCCAGCACGCGGTGTGCGGTGACGGCGGTTTCGGCGGCGGCGTGTAGCACCGCGTCGTCGAGGCGAGCCGGGGTGAAGAAGGCGGTGGCACCCGCGGTGTAGCGGGCGGCGTAGTCGTACACCCCCGCGGCCGGCTCGATCTCGACGGCGGGCAACGCGATCGGCCGCCCGGCGCCGCCGTGGTCGTCGCTGTCGCCGAGGTCGATGACGCCGACGGCGATCTCGACTCCGCTGACGGCTCGTTCGATCAGCGCCGAGTCGTGATAGCCGAAGCAGGCCATCAGTGCCTGGGCGAGCCCGCTGGCGTCGTCGACGCGGCTGACCCCGAACGCCGATCCGCCCGCGCGGGGCTTCACCACGACCGGTAGCCCCAGTCGGGCCACGATCCGTTCGATCAGCGCGGCGGCGCCCAGGTCGTGGAACGCCTCGCGGGGCAGCGTTACCGCCGCCGGTGTCGCCACCCCCGCGGCGGCGACGGCCGCCTTCGCCGTCGCCTTGTCGAAAGCCACCCGGCAGGCCGGCGGCGCGGCACCGACGTAGGGCAGGTCGTAGAGGTCCAGGACCTCCCGGATCGTGCCGTCCTCCCCTGACGTGCCGTGCAGCACGGGGAACACCACGTCGGGCGGGTCGGCCGCCAGCGCGGGCAGCGTCGCGGCGTCGACATCGGCCAGGTCGGCGTCGACACCGATGAGGGTCAGCGCGTCGCGCAGCCTGCTCCCCGAATGCAGCGACACCTCCCGTTCAGGCGACAGCCCGCCGGCGAGGATCAGCACACGGCCCAGATCAGTCATCGTCGCGTCCTTCACGGTGTCGGGCACATCATGAGCGGTCGGCGAAGGTTTCACGGGCGGAAGGTGTCATGCAGATCCAGCTCGTCCCGGATGACCCCGCCCAGCCTGCCGACCCCGGCACGGATGCGATCAGGCGGCGGGTAGCAGAACGACAACCGCATGCTGTTGCGACCCGACCCGTCGGCGTAGAACCCGGCCCCGGGAACGTAGGCGACCCGGGCGGCGATCGCCCGCGGCAGCATCGCCCTGGTGTCCATCCCGCCCGGCAGCGTCAACCAGACGAAGAACCCGCCGTCCGGCCGGGTCCAGGTGGCGCCGGCGGGCATCGATTCGGCCAGGGCGTCGAGCATGGCGTCGCGGCGCTCCCGGTACAGCTCCCGGAACACCTTCACCTGTTCCGCCCACGGCTGGGTCGTCAGATACCGCTCGACCACCATCTGGGTGAACATCGACTGCGACAGGATCGCCGACTCCGCGGCCAGCACGAGCCGGGCCGTCACCGGCGCCGGGGCCAGCGCCCACCCGACCCGCAGCCCCGGCGCCAACGTCTTCGAGAACGACCCCAGGTACACCACGTCGTCGGGGGCGTCCGCGCGCATCGCCCGCACCGGCTCACCCGTGAACGACAGCAGACCGTACGGGTTGTCCTCGACCACCAGCACTCCGGCGCGCCGGCAGATCTCGATCACCTCGGTCCGCCGCGGCGGCGTCAACGTGATCCCCCCGGGGTTCTGAAAGGTCGGCACCGTGTAGAGCAGTTTCACCCGGGCGCCCTCGGCGGCCAGCCGTCCCAACGTCTCCGCGAGCGCGCTCGGCGACAGGCCATCGGCGTCCATCGGAACGTGCACGATCCGCGTCTGGTACGCCGCGAACGTGTTGATCGCCGTGACGTAGGTCGGCCCCTCGGTGACCACGACGTCGCCGGGATCGACGAACACGCGGGTGAGTAGATCCAGCGCCTGCTGCGATCCCGCGGTCACCACAACATCGTCGGGACGGGCGTCGGTGATGCCCTCCATCGCCATCACGTCGCAGATCCGCGCACGCAGATCCGGATCGCCCTGCGCCGAGCCGTACTGCAGCGCCACCGCCCCCCGGCTCAGCACCAGCTCCGAGACGGTCGCCGCGACCGCCTCCATCGGGAGAGCGTCGACCGCGGGCATGCCTCCGGCGAGCGACACGATCTCGGGACGGGATGCCACCGCGAACAGCGCCCGAACCTCGCTCGCGATCATTCCCTGGGCCCGCTCCGCGTACCGATCCCGCCACCGATCCCCAGTCACGCCCCGCGACACTACTCGCCGTATCCACACCACTGCACCCCCGGCCGCCCGGCTCGGCGCGACGACCGATGGCCCGCGACCGACCGAAGCACGGCAATCCTGGTTGGTCAGGCGCTGACGTCAGCCTCGTCCAGTGGCTGGCCCTCACTGCGCCCGAGGTGGTCCGCCAGCGCCTCAACCTCGACGACACGATGATGCGCGCGCTGCGCCGGCGCCAGATGAGCTCGCCCAGGATGGTAATCCGTGCTGCCCGAGCTGTTGGTTGCGCGTTCAACGCCTGGTCGTCGGTGTGCAGGAAGATCCGCGAGGAGTGTGAATTCGCCGCCGCCTATCGGTGACCCTGCACAAGGAGCAGCTGCTTTGCACAGATATTCGCGTGGGAAAGTGCGATTCGCCGTTGCCGCGGTTCTGGCCGTCGTCGCTGTCGGCCTTTTCGGTATACCGGCGGTGGCGCAGAGGCCGGCGGACGTGCGGATCAACGAGGTCGAGTCGAGCGGTGGTTCGCCCGGCGACTGGGTGGAGCTGGCGAACATCGGTTCGGCGGCCGTGGACATCTCCGGCTGGGTTGTCAAGGACAATGACAACTCGCATGTGTTCACGGTGGCGTCGGG
>NZ_CADCWT010000366.1 GCF_902806485.1 Candidatus Frankia alpina
ATCGGTAGATCGCCCGGAACGCGGCGAAGGCGGGCAGGCCTCGTTCGGCGAGAGCGTCCACGAACGCGTTGCGCCGTTGTTCGCCGAATCCGGGCAGGCGGAACATCGCCATGTAATGCGGATTGCGGTCGCAACGTTCGTCGCGGCCCTGCGGCACCACGCCGGGAATGGCCGCGAGCGCGTCGGCGAGCACCGGCCACCGCTGTTCGCGGGTGTCGATCTGACCGGCCAGGCGGCCGAGCTGGGCGCGCAGCACGGAGGCGGAGAACTCGTTGAGCCGGAAGTTCGACCCGGAGGTCTGGTGAAAGTATCGGCGGTCGGTCCGGGGCCGCCCGCAGCTGTGCCGCAAAAACGCGGCCTCGTACAGCTCCGAGTCCGGGAAGGTAACCGCACCGCCCTCACCCGCGGTCATCAGCTTGCCGTTCTGGAAGCTGAACGCCGCCACCGAGCCGAGCTCGCCGACCTTTCGCCCCTGCCACTGGGCACCGTGCGCGTGCGCGGCGTCCTGGAGCAACGGGACGCCGGTGTCGGCGGACAGCTTCGCCAGCGCGTCCATGTCGGATATCTGACCGGCCATGTGCACCGGCATGATCGCCTTGGTGCGAGAGGTGACCGCGGCGGCCGCCGCCGCGGGATCGATGCAGTACGTGTTCAGGTCGACGTCGACCGGCACCGCGACCGCGCCGAGGCGCTGCGCGGCCTGAGAGGAAGAGATGAACGTGAAGGCCGGGACGATGACCTCGGTGCCCGGACCCACGCCCAGCACCTGCAGGGCAAGCTCGAGGGCGTGCGTTCCATTGGTGACGGCGAGTGTGTAGTCCGCACCGTGATAGTCGCCGAATTCCCGCTCGAAGCTGTCGACCTCGCTGCCGCCCATGCGCCACCACTGGCCCTGTTCCAAGGCCCGGATCAGTCCGTTGCGCTCCTCGTCGGAGTACTGCGGCCAAGCTGGCAACTCCGGTGCGCGTCGCACTACACCGCTCATGGTCCCCACCCTATTCTTACGTGACGATAAGGTTCGCGTAAGGATCCCGGCCCGTCGACGGTTCATTACCACGAGCTGCCTGAAGAATCTACGCGAGAGGTGCGCGACGGACGGTACCTCAACGCCTTGAGTCACCCGCTGTCCCCCGCGGTTGGACTACGCAACAAACAACACTCGCGCAATCCATACACTATTTCCACACTGCCCATGCACTCTGTCGGGCTATTCGCGAACCCGGGTGACCCGGCTAGGCCGCCCCAAAGCTGCGATATCGTCCACGGGACACCGGCCAGTCGGGCCGGTCGGCACGGGGTATCGGCGCGAGTGATGATGAGGTCTGGTGAGCACGCTTCTTCTGGTGAACGGTCCGAACCTGGGCATACTCGGTCGGCGGCAGCCCGAGGTGTACGGCACGGCCACTCTGGCCGACATTGAATCCGCCGTGACCGCCCGGATCGCCGATCGCGGCTGGAAACTGGTCTCGGTCCAGCGGGAATCCGAAGGCGAGTTGATCCACGCGATTCAGGATAACTACGACTCGGTCGGCGCAATCGTCAACCCCGGGGCGCTCATGATGTACGGATGGAGCCTGCGGGACGCACTCGCCAACTACCCGAACCCGTGGATCGAGGTACACCTGTCGAACGTCTGGGCGCGGGAATCCTTTAGGCACGAGTCGATTCTTTCGGCATTGGCCCGCGGAGTCATCGTCGGCCTCGGTCCGCTGGGCTACGAGCTCGCCGCCCAGGCACTGCTCGGTCTGGTGCCCGCCGCCTCTGACTGAGCGGCCGGGCACCAGTCGTCAGTCCGCGGCCAGCGCCCGGACGGCCGCGTCGGCGACGGCCGAGGTCAGGCGCGGATGGTCGACCGGTGGCAGCAGCCCGCCGGGCGGGGTCAGGTCGACCAGCGCCTGGATGGCGGCCAACCGCGCCGCCACGCTGATCGGCCGGCCGAGCTCGGCGGCATCGCGCGCAGCGATGGGCATCGGAATGACGTCGAGACCCGTCGCCCGGTGCAGGTGGACCGCCTGGGACTCCACCGCCGGCAGGGCCGCCTCGGCGGCGAGCGGCTCGAAGTCGAGCACGGCGCTGGCGTCGGAGAGCAGCGCCACCCGGCGGGGCCGCCCGGTGAACAGGTCGGTGTGGGTCGGGTGGGTGGCCAGATGGCGGATGACGCGGCGGTCCGCGTCCGCGTCGAGCGTGATCCGGCGGCCCATCGGGTCCGGCTCGTCGGCATAGCAGGTGATCGTGCCGGGACCGGTGGCGATGACCGCGTCGATGTCGGTGCGCGACCCGCACGGCACCCGGACGGTGACGCTGTATGCCGGATTGGCCGCCGCCGTCTCCCGGACCCGCCGGGTTCGCCCTGGCCTGGGGCGTTCACGCCGTCCCGCCGACCGGAGCCCGCGCCACGCGCTCCGAGCTGGCCAGGGCGATCTGATCACCGAGGTAAGTCGCTCCAAAAGCGCCCACCGCGCAGTGGTCTCGCAGTAAAGCCCCTGCGCTGCAGGGGATTGTGCCCCAGGTAGGAATCGGACCTACGGCCTACCGCTTAGGAGCTGGCAGTGTCCGAGCGGTGCGCCGACCTGCGTCGTTGCAGGTCGGCGGCAACCGTTCCGCGCGAAGTTGGTAGGACACATGCGATCTTCAGAACCGATCGCCGAGCCCGAACCGATCATGCGCCTTGCGGGCGCGCCGGTCCTGGGCGCTGGCGGCGTACCGGTCGACCATCTGCCGGGAGCGCCATCCCATGATGCGCATGAGGTCGCCCTCGGTGCCTCCGGCTTCCAACCAGTCGTCGGCGAGGGTGTGCCGGAACTGGTGCGGGTGTAGCCGGGGCAGGCCGATCACGGCACCGCGCCGGTAGAGCATCCGGGCCAAGCCGTCCCCACCGAACGCCCGCCGGCCGTTCGACGACAGCCACAGGTTCGGCAAGCTGGCACCGGACTCGCGGGCCCGAGCCCGCAGGTACCGCCCGACCGCCAACGCTGTGTTGTTGCCGATCGGCACATCGCGCGGCCTGCGACCCTTGCCGATGACGTGAAGGACTTTCGCGGCCAGGTCCACGTCGTCGAGCTGGAGTCGGCCGACCTCGGTCCGCCGGCCGCCGGTGTCCATCAGCGTCCTGATGATCGCGTTATCTCGGCGATCAATGAATGCCTTGCCCGCGCACGTGGCCAGTAGCGCGCGAATCTGGTCATCCTCCAGCACGGGCACCGGCTGTTCCGGGACGACCGGTGGGTTCATCCGTTCGAGGGGCGATCGGCTGATCTCGTCTTCGTCGAACAGCCACGCGAACCACTGAGCCATTCCCGGCGTCGATTTGTGAGGTTGGGTAATTGTTGCGGGGTGTGAGTG
>NZ_CADCWT010000367.1 GCF_902806485.1 Candidatus Frankia alpina
ACAATGGGATCGCCCCGACCCAACCGGTGGGCGAGGACCCGAAGCGGTCGACGGCTCCGGGGCGCCGCGACCGGCCCGGTGCCCGGGTCAGAGCGCGCCGTGCAGGAGCGTCGACACCGCGGTGACCTGCAGCGTGGCCAGGTCGTTCGCGTTCGGGGCGTGCCGCGGCGCGTCGGCGTGGCCGAGCTGGTCCATCAGCCCGGTGCGCAGGGACCGGTCGTAGGCGATGCGCTGTCCTGGGCCGGCTCGTTTCGCGGCGTACATCGCGATGTCGGCGGCGTTCAGCAATTGCTCTCCGTCGTCGAGCAGGGGGCCGGACAGGGCGAGGCCGATGCTGGTGACGTCCTCGCACAGGACGGCGAACTCGTCGCCGGAGAGCCGGCCGACCAGGTCACCGGGTCGTACCGCTTGGACCAGCCGGGCGTTGTGCTGGGCGCGGTGCAGCGCCCGGTCGAGGTGATCGAGGAGCGCGGTGCGGTTCGGTTCGGTAGCCCGGTGAGACCGTCGTGCAGGGAGCGGTGGCAGAGTGGAGGAACCGGGTGTCCTGGTCGGTGGGGAGCGGGGGCGCTGTGGGGGGTTCGCGTCGATCCGCGCGGGCGAGCAGGCCGCGCCACTCGCCGGTCTCGTCCATGTGGTGGGCCTGCACGAGGTCGGCGACGAGGGCCTGTTCGGCGGACCGCTGGCGCAGGCTCGCCAGGGCCTGCTGGCGATCGGTGATGTCGGTGCCGATCGCGGCGACGACCTCCACCGTGTCGGGGGCATCCGGGATGGGCACCAGGTGCACGTCGAGGCACCGGCCGAACGCCTCGACGATCTCGTGGACCCGCTCGCCGCCCAGCACTCGGCGCATCAGCGAGAGCATCTGGGGGCTGACCACGTCATGGTCGCCGGCTGCGGGCGAGGACGTCGGAGCCGCTCGCTACAGTGATCCTGGCCGGAGATCGGGGTCGGGGCGTCTCGTTTCCCCCGGCGCAGGCGAGGGCCGGCCGGGTGAAGCTGTCGCACGGGGAGATCGACGGGATGGATGTGGCGAAGGCGGTCCGCCGGGTGATCCTGGGGGATCCGGAGACGGTGCGCGATCGGGTGATGGTGCCGGCGCGCTCGCTGTGGCGTCGGGCCTGGACCCGGCGCGGCATCGACATCACCTCGTCCATGACGACGAAATCCTGCCTCGTCGTCGCCCCGCATCCGGACGACGAGACGTTGGGGTGCGCGGTGGCCATCCTGCGCAAGCGGGCCGCCGGCACCCCGGTCACGGTCGTGATCGTCAGCGACGGTTCCCGCGGGGAGCCGGCGACGCTGCCGCCCGCGGAGTTGATCGAGATGCGTAAGGTGGAGACCCGCCGGGCCTGCGTCCTGCTGGACGTCGGCGAATCCGACGTGCTCTTCCTCGGCTTTCCCGACGCGGAGCTCACCGACTAGGTCGACGCCGTCGCCACGCGCCTCGGCGAGCTCATCGGGACCCTCGCGCCCGAGCAGATCCTGGCGCCGACCTCGTGCGAGGGGCACCCGGACCACGATGCGACCAACGAGGCGGTGCGCCGGGCGGTGGCGGCGACCGGCTTCCGCGGCCAGGTGCTCGAATACACGGTCTGGTTCTGGACGCACTGGCCCTGGACCCTGGGGTACGGGTCGGCGGGCTGGTCGGCGCAGCGGCTGTTTGTCCAGCCTCTCCACCGGTTGCGGGAGCGCCGTCCGCTGCTGGTGGACGCGACCGATCTGCGGGCGCGCCAGCGCCGGGCCCTCGCGGAGCATGCCACCCAGGTGGGGCCCGGCGACGCGGGGTCCGACGACGCCGCGGTGACCGGCGCGCTGCTCGCGACGCTGCAGAGCCCGTACGAGGTCTACGTCGCCGCGGGGGCGCTGCGGCACCTTGACTTCGACCGCCCGTGGCGGCTCGGCCCCGCCACCAGCCGGCGCCCGTAGCGGGCGCGGCGACCGGTGGCGGCGCCGCTGCCATCGTCAGTGGCGAGGGGAGGTCCACTGCCAGTGCCGGCGCCGCTCCCGAGCCAGGTCGGGGTACAGGCCGTCGTTGGCCGGGGCGCTTGACCGGTGACGCTGCTGCGGCAGGCCATGCGCCTCGAAGTGCTCGATGGCCCGCCGGTACGCCTCGACCTTGCGGCGGGCGATGGCCGCGGGTTCGAGCTCGACCACGCCGAGGCGACCCCGGGCCCCGAACGCGCTCGCCCGCGCGGGGGCGAGCAGGAACGGCGCCAGCGCGTCCGCCAGCGGCGCCGGATCGCCGGCCGGCACCGAACACCCGGCCTCCCACCGCTCGACGAAGGGCGCGACCCCAGCCTGGTTCGTGGTCACCACCGGCCGCCCGGCCGCCATCGCCTCAGCGGCGACGATCGAGAAGCTCTCAAAGCGGCTCGGCACGGCGACGACCCGGGCCCGCCGGTAGACGTCGTGGAGCTGGGAACCGGACAGATGACCGGTGAACTCGACGTCCAGCCCGAGCTGAAACGCCCGGCGGGCGAGCCACTCGCCCGAGGGAATCCCGTCGATCTCACCGGCGGAGCGCCCCGCGAACAGCAGTCGGTGCGACACCCCCGCAGCGCGCAGGCGTGCCGAGGCGTCGAGGATGACGTCCACCCCCTTGAATGCCTCGAGTCGACCCACGACGGCGATGGTCGGCGTGGTGTCGGCGACGTCGGGAATGCCGAGCCACGGCTCCGCGTCGAAGGGGTTGGGGATCACCTCGACCTCACGGTTACCCAGCCATGCTCCCGCAGCGTGTCGACGAGCAGCTGCGACGGCGAGGTGACCACGTCCGCCCGGCTGGCCGAGATTCGGTCCAACCGGTCGGCGAGCAGCCCTTGCGCCCCGAGCGGCTGGCCTGCGAGCCGGACCGTGAGCATGGTCGGGCAATGTAGGTGAATAGCCAGCGGCACCGAGCGGCGGGTGGCCTGGATCAGGGCGCGAGTTTTGCCATCCTGCGTCTCGATCACGTCCGGTCGCAGCCCGAGTTGGCGAGCCCACAGGCTGTAGGAAAGTGGGAGGCTGGCCCGCAGCGTCAGTGAGTCACGTGGGTACAGCGGCCCCCGGAGCTGGGCACCGAGCCTTCCCAGCGCGCGGCTCACCGGCACTCGTAGCAGCGGCCGCCGGTGAACGTGCACCCCGTTCTCCACCAAGTCATCGAACCGGTATCCCTGCGCGCACAGCACGTGGACGTCGTGGCCGAGCTGCGCGAGCGCCGTGGCCAGCGCCGCGGTGTAGGTACCCGCGCCGTCCCAGACGACGGGTGGATACTGCTCGCAGAAGAAGAGAGTGAGCCATTCCCGGCAACGATTTGTGAGGTTGGGTAATTGTTGCGGGGTGTGAGTGT
>NZ_CADCWT010000368.1 GCF_902806485.1 Candidatus Frankia alpina
ACAATCAGAACCTAAGTTCCCGGTATTGGGCGTGGGCCGGGCCCCGGCCTGCCCATGCCGGGCCGTCCGCACCCGCCGCTTGCAGCGGATCCGCGGATAGCGGCGGCGCTCGCCGCCCGCAACACGCATCTGGCCCCCTTCTGGCTGCAGCGGCGCGCACCGAGGGCGGTCGTGCTGACCGGCCGCAGCGCCCTCATCGTCGACGCCGAGGACAGCTTCACCGGCATGCTCGCCCACCTGCTACGCGAGCTCGGCCTCGCGGTCACCATCCGGCCGTGGCAGCAGGCGGCGAGGCCGCCGGCGCACCCCTCGGCCGAACGCGGTGCCGCCGGCGGCCCCGTCGACCCGGAGTTCGACCTGGTGGTGGCCGGGCCTGGCCCCGGCGACCCCAACGACGCCGCCGACCCGAAGATCGCGACCATGCGGCGGGTGATCGCGGACCGGCTGGCGGCCCGGCGGCCGCTGCTCGGCGTCTGCCTCGGCCACCAGCTCCTCGCCGGACTGCTCGGGCTGCGGCTGCACCGGCGCGCCGCGCCGTACCAGGGGCTCGCGCGCACCATCGACCTGTTCAGCCGGCCCCGCCGGGTCGGGTTCTACTCGACCTTCACCGCGATCGCCGGCAGCGGCGATCTCGCCACCGCGCACGGCCCGGTCCAGTTGGCCCTCGACCGCGGCGACGGATCGGTTCACGCGCTACGCGGGGCGGCGTTCGCCGGGGTGCAGTTCCATCCCGAGTCGGTGCTCAGCGAGGATGGCCTGACGGTCCTGCGCGAGCTGCTGACCGAGCTACTGGCATCCGCGGGCGCGTCGGCGGACCGGGCCGGCGAAACAAGCCTCGGAACGGCGGCAGCATCCGGCGGCGGGGCCGGGCCGGGGCTCGACGAGTAACCCGCAACGGTCAACAACCTCCAGTGTCTCCCCACGCTTGATCGCCTACGGAAAGGCGACCGCCGTCGCTCCCACACAACGGCCAGATCATGCCGAGAGATAAACACGGCATTTCGGGCACAAACCGTGTCCAGCCCTCGGCACGATTCCGTACTCGCCCAATCACGCAAGGAGGCTGGCGGTCCGCGGCGACCGGAACCCCGAACTACCGGCCGGCCGGGACGTCGGACGTCCTCGGCTTCGTCTGCGGGCCCTCCTCGGTCTGCACGGCGCCGTTACGACCTCGTGACCAGTGCCGGCGCCGCCCCCGCCGGGCGCGGGGAATGATCCGGGGACGTGACTCCTCTGACGGTTGAAGCCGTCAGCTTCTCAGGCCGCCTGAGCGTCAGCCTGACGGGCAAGCCCTGCCCGAAGAATGTTGACGGCGGCGTTCTCGTCCGCGTCCGCGGTATGCCCGCACCGCACGCAGGCGAACTCGGCCCGGGTGGGCCGGTTCTCCTCGGCGACATGCCCGCAGGCCGCGCAGCGCTAGGAGGTATAGCGGGCGTCGACCTCGACGACGACGGGCGGTCTTGTGGGTGTGGTCGAGTCGCTGCCGGGCGACACGGCGGCTGATCGTCCCCACCCGGGCGGCGGCCTTCCTGCGCCGCACGGAGCCGCGCTTCGTACGGGACAGGGCCCGCTGGGCGGCGGCCAGCCGGCCGGCGGACCGGTCCAAACATGTCGGGTTCGGCTCATGCTCGCCGTTCGAGGTCGTCAGGAACGACGCGATACCGACATCCACGCCGACCACGACACCGGTCGGTGGCAGCGGCTGGGCAGGCACGTCGTCGCAGAACAGGATCACATACCAGCGTCTGCCCTCACGTTTGACGCTGACCGTCCTGACCTTGCCGAGTACCCGCCGATCCTGGTGGACCTTGACGTGGCCGATGCCCTGCAGGCGCACGAACGTCCGCGTGGGGTGCTCGGGCTGCGAGTCCCAGCGGCACCCGTCCCCGTCGGACGGCCACTGCACCGTGCCGAACCAGCCTGCGCCCTTGAAACGCGGGTAGCCAGGAACCCCACCCGCCTTCGCACGGCGGAAGAACCCGGCGAACGCCCTCTCCAACCGGCGCAACGTCGCCTGCTGCGACGAAAACGACCAGCGGGCCTGATCATGATCGCCCACCCGAAGGTCCTTCACCTGGGCGGACTGGTCACCATAGCGGATGCGGGTCTTCGACGGATGCCGGTAGGCGTCACGCCGCTCCTGCAACGCCGCATTATACAAAGCACGATGATCATCGAGCATCATGCCGAACGCGACCGCCTGCCGGACGGTCGGGCACAGCAGGAACGTGTACGCACGCCGCACCAGACCACCCCCTCACGTCACGGCCGCCCGTTCTGCGCGTCGATCTACCGTCGCACAGTCCCAGCAGACACCGCACCGACAGCCGCAACGAAGCACGACCAGGACCACAGGTGCGCGAACTCGGCGCACGTGCGACGCGAAACCCATCCACCTGATTGGCGACGTGCGACGGGGAATGCAACGGGTGAGCCTCGACGAACAGGTGAACACGGTCAGGTTCGATCCCCAACGCGACGACCGGCCAGTCGCACTCGGCGCACGGCTCCCGGATGAGCACGTCAAGGCGGTCCCGGACTGGTCCAGACGGGACGGGACGATGGACGGGACGATGGGCGGTACTGCGGGCACCACACGATGTAATAGCCGAGGTCGTAGGCGCCACCCACGCCGACCGTCACCCGACGGAACACGCCTCCGAAAACACCGGCACGGCCGGTCCAGCCGGTACGGATCCGTACCGGATTCCCCTGACGCCTGAAGGCGACAGTCCCCTCCGGAGGTCTTTGATGGTCACCATCAGGGCAGCCCGTCCATCCGACACCGCCGGCATCCGAGCGGTCTACGCGCCGTTCGTCGCCGGGTCGCCGGCGACCTTCGAGGAGAAGCTCCCGACGGTCGAGGGCCTCCACGCGCGGATGTTCACCTCTCCCCGCCGGCCATGGCTGGTCGCCGAGGCCGGCGGGGAGATCGCCGGCTACGCCTACGCCAGCGCGCATCATGCGCGCGCGTCCTACCGCTGGTCGGTGGACACGTCGGTCTACCTGGCCGCCGTGCACCACCGGCGAGGGCTCGACCGGCGGCTGTACGACGAGCTGATCGCCGAGGTGCGGGCGCTGGGCTACCTCAATCTGTACGCGAGCATCACGCTTCCGAACGCGGCGAGCGTCGCGCTGCACACCGCCGTCGGATTCCGGCCGGTCGGAGTGTTCCCCCACACGGGATACAAGCTCGGCGCCTGGCACGATGTCGGCTGGTTCGGGCTGCCCCTGGTCGACGAGCACCCCGCCGACCCTGCCGACCCCCGCCCCTGGCTGCCCGAAAGCGCGCCCGCGACCCGCTGACGACGCCAGGACCCGG
>NZ_CADCWT010000369.1 GCF_902806485.1 Candidatus Frankia alpina
GTCCTCGCGCAGCGGCATCGTCGCCGCCCGGGGTACGGGGATCCGCCAGGTCCGCGACCCGGGCCTGGCGGCGGCGCACACCCCCGCCGGGGAGAGGAACAGAGCATCTCGAACCTAGCCGCGGTGTCAGAAACGAGCAACCAGACCGAGCTATGCGGCTTTAGGCGAAGCCGGTGTGGGACTACTCGAAGTGGGGGGGCTGGCCGGTGGCTTCGAGGACGGACATCCACAGGTCGCCGGCGGGGTCGACCTGGTTGCGCTGGCTGACGGCGAGGGCGATCGGGATGTGGATGAAGCGGCGGCGCCAGCGGCCGACGACCATCTCGGTGCGCCCGGACATCGCGGCGTGCACCGCGGCGTGGGCGAGCCGGATCGTGTAGACGTTGTCGTACGGGTTCGCCGGGACGCTGCGGATCGCGTAGCTGGGGTCGATGTACTTCAGGTTCAGCTCGACGCCCTCGGCGACGAAGTGATCCTTGATCCGGCGGGACAGCTCCGGGCCGACGTCGTGCAGCTTGCGGTTGCCGGACGCGTCGGACCCCTCCGGCTGATCGGTGATGAGCTCCTGCCCGGCACCCTCGGCGACGACGACGACCGCGTGCCCGCGCTCGACGACGCAGCGGCGCAGGTAGTTCAGCAGGCCACCCTCGCCCTCCAGCTTGAACGGCAGTTCCGGGATGAGAACGACGTCGGCGTTGCTCTTCGCCAGCGTCGCGTAGCAGGCGATGAAGCCGGAATGCCGACCCATCAGCCGGACAACGCCCATGCCACCGGGCGCGGACGTCGCCTCGGCGTACGCAACCCGGATCGACTCGGCCGCCTTGCCGAAGGCGGTCTGGAAGCCAAAGCTCTGATCGATGTAGGGGATATCGTTGTCGATCGTCTTCGGGATGCCGACGACGGCGATCTTCTCGCCGCGTTCGGTGGCCACCCGGGAAATCTCCTTGGCGCCCCGCAGGGTGCCGTCCCCGCCGACGACGAACAGAATGTTGATGTTCATCCGGGACAGGCAGTCGACGATCTCGCCGGGGTCCTGCTGGCCGCGGGAGCTGCCGAGGATCGTCCCGCCGTCGTCGTCGATGCTGGCGACGCTCTCGGGGGTCAGGTCGACGACGTCGTGGCCGTAGCGGGCGATGAAGCCCTGGTACCCGTTGCGGAAGCCGAAGATCCGCCGGACCCGGTAGTGCGAGGTCAGCTCCAGCACCAGGCCGCGGATGACGTTGTTCAGCCCAGGGCACAGGCCGCCGCAGGTGACGATGCCGACCCGGGTCTTGGACGGGTCGAAGTAGATCTTCCGACGCGGACCGGCCGGCTCGAACCCCGGCAGATCGGCGAGATCGACCTCCCGGGCAACGATCATCGACGTGGTGTCGTCGTAGAGGACCTTGTCCGCCTCGTCGATGTAATGCTGCGTCGTCGGCCGCTCCCCCAACAAGGGTAGAAGGGGAGAATCTATTCGGCAGGCCCCCAGGGTCTTCACCGACAGATCGGCATTATCCACCAGCAGTGGCGCACCCACCGTTGCCCGGCCCTCACGTCTCGCTCGGCGTTTCGTCTCTTCGCGGCTTCGCTCCATACATACCCCGGGCGACCCGGCGACGGACGCCGCCGATCACCCCAGTTCTTCCAGACCGAGACTACCGGGCCAAACCAGCCGTCACGGGGGCATCGCCGGGTCAACCCGGTCACCAGCGTCCGGAAACATGCGCTTCATCGTCCCGAAACCGGCGTAACGCCCGCGGAACCCGCCCCGAACCTGTCCCCGGCGGACACCTCGGTGCCCGCTCGAGGCCCGGCCCGCCCATCCCGGCACCGGCGGCCGCCGCCGCGCCGCCGACCGCCGTCCAACTGCCCGGACCTGCGCAAACCCGGCTCGGCGCCGCGCCAGCGGGTGGACGCCCGGCCGCCCTGCTCGCGGCGCCCACCACACAATCCGGTGGCAGCACCACCACCGCCGCGGAGGGCGGCCTGGGCCCGCCGACCATCCTGTTCCACACCCCTCCCGTCCGCCGACCGCCCCGTCCACGGATCGCTCTATACTCGGAGTACCCGACCCGCGGCAATTCGCTACACCAGTCGCCTGATTCGCGGTCAGATTTATGGTCCGATTCGCGGTCCGTCGACTGTCACCGAGGCATGTCAGGAACATGACGGCGACGACGGGCGGCGATCCGGCTGGCATCTTCCGGACATGGACGGCCCCCTCGGTCAGACGGGACGCCACACCCATCCGGGCCGCCCGGATCACACCCCACAGTGCCGGCAGCCCACCGCGGGAGCACCGGCGATCTCCCTGGACGGCGGGACGTCGGACCCCTCCCGTGGGGGCCGGTCGGACCGGAGCGGCGGCGGCCGTTCGGCGCACCGAATGCGGTCCGGTCGCCCCTGCACAGCCGCCGCCCGATCCAGGAAGCTCGAAACCACGCTCACGCCGACCACGGGGAGGTCACGGTGCGCGCCATCGGACACGGCCGGGACGGCGGGAAGCTCTCGTCGCAGCAATACACCGAGCCGGCCCCCGCCGTCGCCACGCCACCTGCTGGTCGGAGCCGTGACGGGGGCCGCCACCGGCTGACACCGGGCTCGGGATCGTCGCACCACCGGGGTCCGGCACGGACCAGCGGTCAAGGATGCGGCGTCACCCGACGCAGACGGCTACGACCCGCGGAGGGATCGGGTCGAAGCCAACCAGGCACGGCACGGCGGCCACCGACGCGATGGCGAGCGTGTCGGTGGGGACCGACCGCCGCGCCGTGCCCGGACCTCCGGCGTCCGCCAGCCCCACCCGAACCGTCCGCGACCGCGCGCACGCTCAGCTTGGGACGTCGAACCGCCTCGCCCTGTGATCGTAGGTACCGCACTATCGCGCCGGAGCCCGGCGGGGCCGAACATCAGGGGATCAAGGGCAGTTTTCGGATCCTGACAAGACGGTCAGTAGGGAAGGGCTGTCGAGACCGGTTCGGGCGAGGATGCCACCGAAGTCGGTGTCGGCCGAGATCAGCGCTCTCTCCTCCTCGCGCGCGAAGCCAAGGACGGTAGTGTCGTCGGCCGCGCCGAGTCCTACGTCTCGGAGGTGGAGCACGTCCTCCATATGGACCATCCGCGGCCGGGCGATCAGCCCGGTCCGTCAAGGCGCCACAGCCGCAGGCCACCTTGCCCGAACGTCCACACGCTGCGCACCCCGAGCCACGACGATCAAACCGAACGTTGTGACGCTTCGTCCCCCTACACTCACAGTGCAGCAAAATAGCACCGCATGCGGCGCCACCTTCGTGTCGCGACTGTCCGCACGATC
>NZ_CADCWT010000370.1 GCF_902806485.1 Candidatus Frankia alpina
ACTTGCGAATAGGCACGTTTGAGATTTTTGATTCCGTTCAAGGTGTGCGGATTACTGGTCGAATAGAGCCGGAGGCGAGGGCACAGATAGAAGGCCTCCCCGCCGGAGAAGACTATTCTTATAGTGTTCGAATTAGGGTGGAGACCGAGTACTCTCTCGTGAGCAGCGAAGTTAGCAAGAAGTACCGCCTTCTCTCGATCGAGCCGCGCCCTGCCATTTAAGTGGCGCGCTGTGGCAGGCGGGGGCGGATCTCACCAGTTCCGCCACATCGAGCTGCAGCGCCGGCTCGCCAACCGTTCCAGCCCCGGCTCGTAGGGGAGATGGCCCCCGCCCCCACAGCGGTAGCCGGGCTGGTCCTGGCAGTTCCGGTCCCAGCTGGGACCGGAGCCCCCGAGCGGGTCTGGCAGAGGTCGAGGAGGCGGGGGGCCATCTCCTCGACGGGGCGTGCCGGCTCGACTCCGCACATCATCAGGCGGATGGCAGATAGAGGTGATAATGATCGATTCAACACCAATTGACAGGGACGTATGGCAGAGCGAACGACGGCGACTCGCTCACATATATCGGATTGAAATGCCAATACTACCTTACGAAGGCATTGGAAGAAATAGCATCTTGGTCGAAAAAAGCTCGCCTCTCGATCTAAGGAAAGCCGTCGAGATGTACGCCAATGCCACCAAAAGGGAGTGCGGATACGCTTCACTTGCCCGTGCTAAAGATCTTGAAACTCGGCAGGTTTGGCTCATCCCTCCTCGCTCCCGCGGTCCGGCCAGCTTCGTAGCTGCCGGCGCAGTTTCATTTGAACCGTTCGACGGATCGTGGGAGCTCAGGTGGATGTACTTCCATCCGTTCCAGCGAGGTAATCAGATTATAGATTTCCACTGGTCCTCGTTTTGCTCGCGATACGGAGACTTCACAGTACAGCAGCCGATCACCCGTCCTGCTCAGGCTCTACTTGAACGCAACGGCTGGGACTGGTGTGGCCCGACGGCTGCGTCGTGACCTCACTCCAACAGTTTGCCGCTGAGGGTAGTGCAGCGAATAGGGGCGGCGCCCCGGTAGCCGCAGCCGGCGCGCCAGCTACCGACTCTTGTAGATGTCGTGAGTGCCGATCCGCAGCCAGCGCACATGGGGGCCGTCGCGACCAGGGACGGGATCCCCATACTCCCACAGCGCCCGGCCGTTCTTCGCCCACCTCAACTCGAACACGCCCGGCTCCGAGCGGAAGCCCTTCACCCCGAGGCTCGGGTGGAACTGGCCGGTCTCCAGACCTTCGCGGAACAGCACGATCGCACGGCGAAACGCTCGTCGCTGCTCGGGGGTCAGCCGCGCGTACTCCGCCACGAAGCGGGCCACCTGCTCGTACGTGGGCACGCCGTCACGATAGTGCTTCGATCATCCGGAGCCCGCGAGAGGTACGCGACCGCTCAGCTTGCCTTCGGGTGCTCCTCGACAGCCAACTGGTCCAGCTCGTCCAGAAGAGCGTCAAACGCGGCGTCGGACAGACAGAAGACCGTACGGCCCGCCTCGACGTCCTCGTGGGCCTCGTCGATCGCGCGCCTAGTGTCCGCGTCGGGTTCGTCGACCCACCCGTGCGGCTCGGGGTGGTGCCACGCCGCCGTGTCCATGAACCGCCTCCTCACCGATGCGCGCCGTCCAAGAAGTTCCATCTTCTTCCATGATGGCTTGCCCCAGCGGTCTGGGCTACCTCAACGGGCCGGCGTCGCAGGCGCCGGCCGCCAACAGCGGGGCCCGGCCAGCCAGCAGCCGCCAGGCTGGGCTCGTCGGAGGCAGGCACCGCCACGGGCCTCCTGACCCTGTTGACCATGGTCCATGCCGAGTACATGCCGAAACTCGGCCAGCCGGCACCAGCAGGGCTGCAAAACGCCAGGTCAGGAGGGGTATGGCGGGCGAGTGTCCGTCGCCCTTTCAAGGCGGTAGCACGGGTTCGAATCCCGTTGGGGGCACCAGAGTGTAGTTAATCGACTTCCGAACAGGGGCCCTGCCCAGCCGCCAGACGTCTGCACAGGTGGTGCTCGACGCCTATGGCGCGGCCAGGTGAGATCGACTGGTCCTCGGGGATCACGGTGCTACGGGCCTGCAGGCAACCAGGGCTTCGCTGACCGGGCCGAACACCGTCGACTGCGTGAACAGTGTCTCTCACCACGACGAGGTGGGTTGAGGCTGCCCTGAGCTCGGTCACGTGCTCCGCGAACGCGGAGGCGCCCATGGCTACCCCACACCGCTTTCTCATGCTCGACCGGAGCTCCAATGGCCCCCAGTAGTCCAGGTGCGCCGCCCGGTACACCTCGCCCTCGCGGTCGCGTGCGGCGTTGACCGCGGCGACTACGTGCGCGGCGTTGGCACCTTGTCTCGGGGCATGTTAACGATCATGACATGAACATCTGCCAACCCGAAGTGCCCAGCCCGCGAGGGGAAGGCGCGGGCTGGGCCGATCGGGCTCCCTACAGATCGTGGTGGATCAGCGGCGTCACCAGGCTAACCAGTCGCACGGCGAGGCCGAAGCTCTGCCTAATGACACCCAGCCCGGGAAACCCCAGGCAGCACACCATCGATCGGAACATCGACGGGGAACCTGCAATAGCTGGCTCGAGCCCCGCTTGGGCGACCGAAGTGCCGTCACGTGAACCGCTTCGGAAGAGCACGCTGGCGCGCGCCGCCGGCCGGCACGGGGGTACGCCGAGCGTGATCAACCAGACAAAGAATCCGACCATTTAAGATCTTGTAGCCTCGCGCTCATGGACGAAGCGGATCTTCTGCCGGACCTCGTCGGGACAGAGCGGGGTCTCGTCGTGATGATGTGCGGCCTGCCTGGCTCGGGCAAGAGTACGTATGCGCGGGCCCTTGAGCGTCGCGGCTACACCCGACTCTCGATCGAAGAGATTTGTGTGGATATGGGCCGGCCGCGATGTGGCTGAACTCGACCTCGCGGAGTACGAGCAACTCAAGTCGACGGCCGAGCAACAACTGTGGGACGACCTGATCCGCCTGCTGGAGGCGAAGGTGCCCGCGGTCATCGACTACAGCTTTTGGAACCGGGCCACCCGAGATCGATACAAGGCCGTGATCGAGAGACACGGATGCCGATGGGAACTTGTCCGCCTGAAGGCGGACCTCGAAACACTCCGGCGTCGATTGGCGATCCGCGACCAGCGCAACGACGCGAACAGCGTCACCGTCTCCGATGAGCTCCTGGAACGCTACTTCGCCAACTTCCAGGAGCCCGCGGGCGAGGGGGAGCGAGTCATCTTCCAGGAGTGAGTCGGAAGGG
>NZ_CADCWT010000371.1 GCF_902806485.1 Candidatus Frankia alpina
TCGTGACCGCCCTGCGGGTACCCGCCCTGCGGGTACTCGGGTGGCTGGGACATACGGTGCACTCCTGATGTCGGCGGGGCGGCCGGGCCGAAACCCCGCCGCCGCCGCGCCTGGCTGCCATGACCACCGGGGCGCCAGACCAGGTGCCGCCGACGCGCGCCGCCCATGACCCCGATCCCCGCGGAGAATCCCGTGGGTGACCGACGTGAACCACCACGGCGCCCCAGTCCGCGCGCACATTGTGGCACAACCGGGATCTCCGCCCCGCCATATGTCCGCAACACGAGGCGTGATCGGACGCAACCGCCGGGCCCCGGACCGGCGTGCGGCCGGGGGTCCCCCCGAGGCCGGCGGACACCGCAAACCCACAACTCCCACAAGGAACGCACATGGTTCAGGTGTGGCCAATCCGAACGAATCGCCCATAGCGCCCGAGCTGGAACAACGCCCCGGATTCCATCCGCGTAGTGTCCCGTTATATCTAACTAGGCAGGCAGTCGGGGCACCGAGGGGGTAACCCGACGGCCAACCCCATACATCTCAGGCCGCTGCGCGACATGGAGGTCATCAGCTTCGACACCGAAGCAGGGACCCGGGGGGGTTCTGACGACGCCACCGCCACGCACGGAGGGATATCCGCGGTGAAACCCGACCGGAGAACAACTCCAGTCCGCCCAGAGCCCGAGCCGGCTCCCGACGTCACCGCCGCCGTCCGCACCACCCTGCCTGGATCGCTTCACTCGGCGTCCTGGCCCTGCTGGCCGCCGCCCTCGGCTGGAACATCGCCCCCGAAGACGGCTCCCACGGCGATAGCGGATCCACCACCGTCGAGGCCGCCGCCGCCGCCGCCAACATCCACGCGCGCTCCCCCGGCGGCGCCCCGAAGACGACCCCACGTGTGTCGGCCGGGACGGGCCCCCCGGGCCGCGATCACACCACGGTCGCCGCGCCGTCCCTCAGCCGGCCGGCCGCGGGTGGTGCACCGACCACCGCGAAGCCGGCAGTCCCGACCGCCACCAAGCCGGCGTCGTCTCCAACCACGAAGCCAACGACGCAGCCACCGGCCCCCCAGGCTCAGATCGTGCCCGCAGGCGGTGGGGGCGGCTCCGTGCCCGGCGGCATGAGCGGCGTCTCCGCCGGCTCGATGACGCAGGTGCGAGCGTGGGAGAGCTTCCGCGGCTCGCCCGTCAACGCCGTGCTCACCTTCAGTGACCGATCAAGCTGGCAGACCATGACCAGCCCATGGGTCGGCAGCGGGCCGGAGAAGTTCTCGACGTTCAACGGTACGTGGATCATCTCGCAGCCCTTTTTCCCGACCGGCGGCGGCGACATGAACTCGTGCGCGAGCGGCGCCTACTCCAGCCACTGGGCCGACTTCGGCCGCTGGCTGGTCAACAAGGGCCGCCCGGCGAGCATCATCCGGCTCGCCTGGGAGTTCAACGGCAACTGGTTCCCCTGGTCGGTATCCAAGACGAGCGCCACCACCTGGGTGAGCTGCTTCCGGCAGGTCGTCGGCGCGATCCGCTCGACGGACCCGCAGGCCCGCATCGACTGGGCGCTCAACGCCCACAGCGGCGGTGCCTGGTCGGTGTATCCCGGCGACCAGTACCTCGACATCATCGGGGTCGACTCCTACGACCAGTGGCCCGCGAGCACCACTGACGCGGCCTTCGCCACGCAGCGCGCCGAGGCGACCGGGCTGTGCTCGGTGATCGCATTCGCGCGGCAGCACGGTAAGCAGTTCTCTGTCCCGGAATGGGGCCTGGTCGGCAAGTCCGACACGGGCGCGGGCCGGGCAGGCCGGCGGCGACAACCCCGTCTACGTCCGCAACATGTACCGGACGTTGGCCGCGAACCGGGACGTCCTCGCCTACGAGACGTACTTCAACAACTCCGAGGCCAACAACGTGCACTCGTCCCTGCTCAACCCGAACGAGAACCCGAACGGCGCCGCCGCCTACGCCTCGCTGTGGTGAACCGGGTGGCGGCCCGCCGCGGTGACCCCACAGCCGGGCGGGCGGGCGCCGTCACAGCCGGATCGGCCCCGCCGGCGGTCCCGATCGCAGCCAGCCGTCGATGAGGCCGGCCAGACGCTTCGGGTAGACGGTCTGCTCCGTCGCCCGCAGCTCGGGCACGGTCCACCAGGCCCAGCCGAGGATCGACCGGCGTTCGATGTCCGTCCAGGACGACGAGTCGACCTCGAGGCGGTTGAGCACCCGCGCGACGAAGAACGTCTCGAACTGCCAGACCGTGCAGCCCAGGTAGGTGAACGACGCCCGGCGGGTGGCGACTGCCGGGCCCGGGTCGGGGAGGCGGTAACCGACCTCCTCGAACACCTCCCGAACCGCGGCCTGCTCGGCGCTCTCCCCCTCGTCGAGGCCGCCGCCGGGCACGTGCCACCACTGCGGTGCGTTGTCGAGGGTCGGATCGTGCGACCTGAGCAGAAGCACCGCGTCGGAAGGGTCGACAAGCACGACCCGCGCGGCCAGACGGGTTTGCTGAGCCATCCCGCCAGCCTCGCAGCCCGCGCCCCCGCAGGTGTTCCCCGCCGACGCCCCGGCCCCCGATGTGGCGCGAATCGCCGCCGGATCAGGAGGCAGACCGGGGCCGGCTAGAGACCGACGGGGGCGGCGTGCAGGCGCTCGACGTAGTCGTCGGCGCCACGCACCTCGACCCGCGCGACCTCGCCCCGCCCGAACGCGTAGAGAACGAGCTCCTCCGGCAGGCCCATGATCTCCACGGCCGGCTCGCCGGCGTGCAGGGTGCGCCGGCCCGGCCGGTCGATTCGCTCGGCGACGACGCCGAGCCCCGCCCGGCGGAACCCGGCGAATCCGATCAGCCGCAGGGCCGCCCACATCGCGTCGCGGCCCGCGTCGTCCAGCTCACGCGGCTTCCAGCCGGCGTCCGCGCGGCGGATGTCCTCGGCGTGGACGAAGAACTCGACGAAGTTCGCCGCATCGTCGATCAGCCCGAGCCGGGTCGGCTGCCACCACGGCGGTCCGGCCCGGAAGGTCTCCACCAGATCGGGGTAGGTGTGGGCGCGCATCGTGGCCCGCTCGGCCCGCGCGGTGATGCCGTGCAGGCTGTTGAAGAGCAGACCGGGCGCGGCCCAGGACACCCGCTCCCGGGTGACGAGGTGCGCAACCAGATCGTGGTTGCTCCACCCGGCGCAGAGGGTGGGATGACCCGGGCCGAGGTCGGTGAGCAGATCCGCGAGCGCCTGCCGCTGCGTGCGGGCGCGGCGCTGGGCGGGTTCCGGTCCGGTCGCCATGAGCCGCAC
>NZ_CADCWT010000372.1 GCF_902806485.1 Candidatus Frankia alpina
ACATTGATGTCACGCAAAGCGACAAAACGTTACCGGGAAAGGCTCACTGACCGACCCGGTGTGGTCCTCGGGGGTACGTGAGCCGTAGGCCACCTCGTGGCCGGCGGACGCGAGCCGTGCTCCCAGCGCAGAGCCCACTTTCCCCTTGCCGATGATCGCGATGTGCACAACAGTCTCCTGACAGTTTGGGCCCAAATAACATGAGCGATAGATGTATTAATTCGATGCCGAACCGCACTAACCGACAGGACCTTCAGGGGCATGCCGCCGGCTCACAAGGCCGACGGCGGGGATGCGGGCAGGAACGCCCGGTTTCGGCTTCGCCGACCGGAGTGTTCCTCCGGAGCGGTGCGGAGCGTTGCCCCGGGCGCCGAAACGTTGGCCGGGACGGCCGCCACAGTCGATGAACCTGTTCGAGACGCGCGGGCGAAGCCGCCTCACCCGGCGGGTGATGACCGCCGTGCACATCACCAGGGCACTACGCCAGCGTCCTCGAAGAACTTGCCGGTCGGGCCATCGTCGGGCAGGGTCGCGAGTTTGATGGCGATCGCCGCGCCCTGTTCGGGGGTGCGCACACCGCGGAAGCCGTTGAGGTCGGTCGCGACGAAGCCGGGGCAGCCGGCGTTGATCAGGATGTTCGTACCGCTCAGCTCCCGGGCGTACTGGAGGGTGACGGCGTTCAGGAACGTCTTCGACGGCGCGTACGCCACGGCCACCGGACCCGTCGTCTGCTCACCAGCGATTCCTGACTGCCGGGTAAGGGAGCCGACGCTGCTGGACATGTTCACGATCCGCGGCGAGGCAGAGCGGCGCAGCAGCGGCATCATCGCGTTGGTGACGCGAATGACGCCGATCACGTTGGTCTCCACGACCGTCCGGATGGTGACCGGATCGACCCGGGTGGGCTCCTGCGGCATACCACCAGTGATGGCGGCGTTGTTGACGAGCACGTCGAGGCGCCCGGCCAGCTCCTCGATCAGCCGTGCGGCGGCGGTCGCGCTCGCGTCGTCGGTCACGTCCAGCGGTACACCGAACGCGTCAACGCCGGCCACGCGCAGCTTCTCCACCGCGGCCTCCCGGCGCTGATCGTCGCGGGCGCCGACGCCGACGCTCCAGCCGAGGGCACCCAGGCCCGCGGTGATCTCGTACCCGATTCCTTTGTTCGCGCCGCTGACCAGCGCAATCGTCGGTTCACTCATAGGGTCAATGCTGACCCGGACCCTGGCGAGGGGTCCAACACCGATCAGGTGACCAACGATACCGCCCAGGTATCGATCCCGGGATAGCGTGGCTGCGTGGAGACCCGGGAACTGCGATACTTCGTCGCTGTCGCTGAAGAGCTGCACTTCGGGCGCGCCGCGCAGCGGCTCGGGATCGCACAGCCGCCTTTGTCACGGGCGATCCAGCAGCTCGAACGCCGGCTCGGGGCAGCACTCCTGGACCGGACCAACCGCACCGTCACGCTGACCGAGGCCGGCTTGGTGCTGCTGGCCGAGGGCCGGGCGGCCCTCGACGCGATCGACGCCGCCGACCGCCGGACCCGCCGCGCCGCCCTCGCCGCGACCGGCCGTCCCGGCCTGGTCCTGGCCGCGAAAGCCGGCGCGTCCAGCGAACTGCTGGCGAAACTGCTCGACGCCTACGCCGCCGAACCCGGCGCGGTCCCCGTCGACGTCACCCTGTGCGGCCCGGCCGAGCAGGAACGACTCCTGCGCGAGGGCCGGGCCGACGTGGCGCTACTGCACCGGCCGTTCGACTCGACGGCCGGGTTCCACACCGCAGAGCTCAGCACGGAGAGCCAGGTTGTGGTCCTGCCGGCCGGGCATCCGCTCACCGTCCGGGCCCACGTGCACATGGCCGACATCACCGCGCTGCCAGGCCTGCCCCTGCCACGCTGGCCCGACCCCGACGGAGCCTACCCGCCCGGCCCCGGCCCGCAGGTCCGCGACCACGCGCAGTTGCTGCAGCTGATCGCGCTCGGCCGCGCTTGCACGATCTCACCGGAGTCGTGCCGAGCCCAACTGCACGGGGACCTCGCCGCCGTGCCCGTGCTGGACGCGTCGACAGTCACCACCGTGATCGCCTGGCCACCGCACAGCCGGTCCAGAGCCGTCGCCGACCTCATCCGGACTGCGACACGTCTCTAGCATCACCGCCCCGGGTACGGGCGTGATGACCAACACGCCGTCGACGACCGCGACCGACTCGACGACCACGGGCCTGAGTCGAGCAAGCAGCACGACCAACACCTCGTCGGACATGCCCCAGCACCCCGCCGCACGAGCGCGAAGTCACGCCTCGTCAGCGCCGACGATCACCGGCTACGAAAATCTTGGATGAGCCGATTCAGCACACTCCCAATGGCGAAACTTCAGATTAGGTGATGTCGTCGACAAGAGCCTCAAGGCGGCGCTCTCCGTCGCGGGTGTGCGCGCCGGCGGCCAGTGCAGCCTTGGCGAGACGGGTTGCAGCGGGTTCGTCGAACACTCCGTTGAGGAGCTCGTTGGCCTTCCGTAGGCCGTGAGTGGTCGACTCGGCCGCGGTGTCGGCCGCTTCGGTCGCGGCGCGGGCGACGCCGGGAGGAAGAGCGGCGATGCGGGCGGCGAGGGTGTTGACGACGTGGTCGAGCTCGGTGTCCGGCACGGCCCGGTTCACCCATCCGATCCGTTCCGCGGTCGCGGCATCGATCAGCTGCCCGCCAAGGATGATCTCCAGGGCGCGTGCGCGACCCACGAGACCGGGCAGGTATGCAGTGCCTCCCGCGCCCGGGATGATTCCCAGCCGACACTCCATCTGGGCCATTCCGGCGCGTTCGAGCGAGGCGAACCGCATGTCCATCGCGGACAGCAATTCCGCACCGCCGCCGCGGGCCAGTCCGCGCAGCTTGCCGATGGTGATCTGTGGCAGCGACCGGATGTGTTCGTGGAGCCGCATCATCGGGTTGAGGGACTGGTCCTGTTCGGGCGCGATGGGGAGGGCAACGAACGTCGCGGGGTCGTCGGCGGTCGTCATGTCGCCGTGCGCGACGAAGAAGTCCGGGTCCGCGCCGTCGAAAACGATCACCCGGATGTCGTGGGCGCCGGACATGGCGTCCGCGAACCGCTCCAGGTCCGTCATCAGGGCGGCGTCGAGCAGATTGATGGGAGGGTTGTCGATCACGACGTGCGCCACGCCGCTGGCGAGAGAGATCTTGAGGGTCGGGTATGCGTCAGTCATGATTCCCGTTTCGCCGTCAGGCCGTTAGTAGGA
>NZ_CADCWT010000373.1 GCF_902806485.1 Candidatus Frankia alpina
TAGCTGCCGACACATCGCTTTCCCCGTCCGATCGGCGCCACGCGGCAACGCTGCTCGGCGGCTACGGCGGAAAACACCGCACCGCCGCCCGGGTACTCCGGCGCGACCTTCTCGGCAACGGCGCCGCGGCGGGATTCGAACACACCATGGTCCTCTATGAGCTGGCTCGGCTCGACAGTTCACACCGCGTCGCTGCAGCAACAGCCCTCGAACACCGAAATACCACCCCACTCGCCGACCCGGACCAATGCCGAGAAATCGCTCGGGCCTTCGCCACTACCGGACCGGCCAATCATGCCGCCAGCGTCTCCACGTTGCGCCATCTTGTTGTGGATACCTCCATCGAGGCGGCCGCGCGCCACAGCGCCGCCGAAACCCTCGGGGAGATCGTCAATTCCCCTGGGCGGATCAGAACCCTGCGGCCTCAGGGCGACAAGGAGCGGGCCACATAGCTCGGATCCCGAGGCCTGATCGGCGGCCCGGGTGGCTCAGGGGGTCACGATGGCGAACGCGGGGTCGGGCGCGTCGAGCAGTCGAGGGCCTGCTTCGCGCACAGCCGTGCCTGCCGCCAGAGGTGCGGGTGCACCGTCGGTGAGCGATCCCGGTCGAGGAAGTCGAAGGCGTCGTTGTCCCAGACGACCCGGCCGGTGGCGTCCCGGACCACGCAGGGGTGCAGCGCGCCGAGGAAACCGCGGTCGGCGTCCGCGAAGTCGGTGCGATCTGCAGGTGGGGTGAGCGTCGCCATCATCGACCTTCCCGGAATGTCGGCCCGGACTGCTCCGGCTCGCGACAAGATCCACGGTCCCGCCGGGATGCATGAATTACCCAGAGTGATGAGTATGTACCCAGATGTGGCGTGGTCATGTGTCCCGGGGCCGCGCGAGCGGGGCGCGTCCGGCGCAGGGAACAGAGAAAGACCGCTCTTCCGCCGATTTCGGAGGCATCGGTCCAGGCTCGGGCAATAGCAGGGTTTCAAACGGCGGACAATGCGGTTCGCGCAGCGACGACGACGTGGCGTACCGACGGTTGTGCGGAGCGTGGTGAGGGTATTCAGTAAGCGCGCCGGGGAGGGTTTCCCGACGGGAGATCCGAACGGTTGGGGTGTCGTGACGGCGCATCTGCCGAAGGGATGGCCATGAAAATCATCAAGCGTTGCAGATCTCTGGTCCTGGTTGTCGTCCTCGCCTTCGCCGCCTTCCTGGTGGCCGCGCCTGCCGGCGCGGCCACGCCGTCACCGGCAGGCCCAGGTCCGGCCGCCACCACGCCCGTGCCGCCTCCGAAGGCGGTGGAAAAGCCGCACGAAGGCTCCAAGGATCACAAGGGGCAGTACCGGATCTTCCACCCCGGATACTGGGAGCCCGGCTACTGGATTCCCGGTTACTCGTGGCACCACCACTACTTCCCCAAGGTCTGGCATCCCAAGGAATGGCACCCCGGCTTCTACTACTGGGGTACGTGGCCGACCGCATGACCGGTGGCTGCCCGACCTGCTGACCGCGGTGTGACGCCGCGACGCGCCGGGTTCCTGCCGTCGGCCTGACCTGAGGGCCGCGGCGGGAACCCGGCTGTTCGCGCGGGCGTGGTCACCCGGCCCGCAGGATCCGCCCGCACCGCGGCTTGCCGGGCACCAGGACGAACTTCTTGCCGTCCGGCGTCACCTGCACGTAGTCGTAGCAGGGCGCGATGTCGGACACGCCCTTGCTCAGGTTGATCGGCGCCGGCAGCAGCCCGTCGGCGTCGGAGTGGGTCTGGTGGCGCAGGCCAGCCAGCGCACCCGCACGGGTCGGGCAGACGCCGCCGGCGGCGATCCCGCGCAGTAACAGGTCGGCGCTGATCCAGCCGATCAGCGCGGTGCCGTCCGGCAGCGCGGCGGCCTGCGGCGCGTAGGCGGCCATCGCGGCGAGGAACCGCCGGTGCGCCGGGGTGCTGAGCTCGAACGGCGTGTAGTCGAGGAACGCGTACGCCCCTGCGGCGGAGTCCCCGACCCGGGCGAGCTGACTGCGGTCGTAGCTGGTCGGGTTGCCCAGGATCGCCTTGAGGCCGAGGTCGGCGTCCTGCACCGCGGCGACGATCTGGTAGAAGTTCGGCGCCGGGACGAAGGCGATGAGGCTGTCGGCGCCGGAGTCGCGGACCTGGTCGGCGAACTGGTCGGCGTCGAAGGGCCCGCTCGGGACCTGGAGGTTGTCCGCGACCTTCAAGCCGGCGGCGCGCACACTCTTCTCGGCGGCGCGGGCCATCGACCGGGTGGCCGAGGACAGCTCGAGGGACACCGTGACCGCGCGCTGCGCGCCCCGGTTGGCGAGGAACTCGCCCCAGCCACTGGAGGCGGGTTCCTCCACCGTCGGCCGGGAGTAGCCGAACACGTTCGAGCGCGGCGACAGCGACGGATCGGTGATCTGCCCGTCGACGACGGGAACCCCGGTGGATTCCAGCGACTTTGCCGACCCGACGGCCGCCACGCTGAACTGGAGGATGCTGAGCGCCTGGTCACGCTGCGCCAGGACGCGCCCGCCGACGGCGTTGAGCTCCGGGGCCGCCTCGTCGTCCTCGACGCTGTAGGAGAGCCGGCGTCCGTTGATCCCGCCCTTGGCGTTCTGCTCGCCGAGGCGGGCGTCCACCCCGGCGCGGAACAGCGCGCTGGGGTCGCCGGCGTACGGCGAGCTGGAGTACAGCATGCCGAGGCTGATCTTGCTGCGGTCGACGCCTGGCGTCGGCGTGCACGGGTCCACCCCACCGCGGCGGACCTGGCTCAGGATGCCCCCGCCGCGGCGAATGAACGCAGGCTTCTTCTCATTCCTCACCGTCTCTGTTCCTGTCCGGGCCTGCGCGTGACCGTCCACCAATGCGGGGACGGGCCCTTTCGAGCCCATTGCCGGCCCATGGGTGGTATTTGGGTCGGTGCCCGGTCGGATCAAGCCGGCCGGGCCAGGGACAGCACAAGGTATAGGCCGGCACAAAGCCGGATTCGGGGTGTCTCGGCGCAGGCGTCAGCGCTGCACATTTCGCGGGCTCATTCGGCAGTACGGCGCCCGCCGAGACGATCGGGCTGCGGTGGCGGGCCCTCCCAGCGACGGAATGAGTGATGCGGCTCATTAACCGCCGATTACGGCGCCTCCCGATTGGTGCCATCGGCCCGGCCGGATTACCGGTCCGGGCGGCGCGAAGATGCCGATCAGGCCTGCGGACCAGGGCTGCGCGAAGGTCACTTTCCGTGCTGACTGGTTACTCTAGGTTGTGAGGAATGT
>NZ_CADCWT010000374.1 GCF_902806485.1 Candidatus Frankia alpina
CGGGGTGCCGCGTTCGGTGCGGGCGCCGGACGGGACGCCGGTGGGCGCGGTGCGCGGTCTGCTCGATGCGCTGGCCCGTCATCCGCCCGTCGCGGCTGGTGGCCTGTTTCGACGCTGACTGGCGGCCGGCGTTCCGGGTGGCGCTGCTGGCGTCGTACAAGGCGCATCGGGTGGCCGAACCCGCCGGCCGGGCCGGCGGTGTCGAGGAGGTCGCTGATGAGCTGACCGTCCAGCTTCCGATCATCGACGAGATTCTGGATGCGTTCGGGATCGCCCGGGCGTCGGCGGCGGGGTGGACATTCTCACCGGTGACCGGGACCTGTTCCAGCTTGTCGACGATGCCGCCGGGGTGCGGGTGCGGTACGCGGTGGAGAAGTTTGCCGTGGTCGATGAGGCGTCCGTCGCCGCCCGCTACGGCATCCCGGGGCGGGCGTATGCCGATTTCGCGGTGTTGCGCGGTGATCCCAGCGACGGGCTGCCGGGGGTTGCGGGTATCGGTGCGAAGACGGCGGCGACGTTGCTGACCCGGTTCGGGTCGCTGGCGGCGATCCTCGCCGCGCTCGACACTCCCCCGGCGTCCGGCCCGCAGGCGCAGGCGCAGGGGTTGACGGTGGCGGTGCGTCGGCGGTTGCAGGATGCCCGCGGCTATCTCGCCGCCGCGGTCGCGGTGGTGCGTGACTGTGGCGTCGGTGAGGTGGATGGGCGGCTGCCGGTCGCTGTGGTGGACCCGGACGCGGTGGTGGCGATCAGTGAACGGTGGGGGTTGGGGGGGCCGTGCACGCGGCTGGTGAACGCCCCGGCTGTTCTCGCTGCCGGCTGAGCTTCGCCGCGCTCCATCGGCGGATTGTGGGGCTGCCCGTCACCGCGGCAGGGGGCGGACGGTAGGTTTCCCTGCGTACCGCGGCCTGGGCACGCGCCGGTGATGAGCAGGTTGGCGCCGCGGGGGCGAGGCGTCGCCTCGGGTTGCCCACCGGATGTGCACCCGCCCATCCGGACTGACGGCGGGTGCGGGTGCCCGGATGAGGGTGTCGGCGGTGAGGGCAGCGGAGGTCAGGGGGGGGCTGCGCGAGCGGCTCGCGGGCAGGCGTGTGTTCGTGACCGGGGTGACCGGGTTCATGGGCGAGGCTCTGCTCGAACGGTTGCTGTCGGATTTCCCCGACACCTCGGTGGTGGCGCTGGTGCGGCCGCGGGGCAGTCATACGGGGGCGGCGCGGTTGGCGCGGATGCTGCGTAAGCCGGCGTTTCGCCAGTTGCGTGGCCGGCTGGGTGCGGCGGGGTTGACGGAGCTGGTGGCGCGTCGCGTCGATGTCGTCGAGGGTGATCTGGCGCGGCTGCCGGCGTTGCCCGGTGACATCGACGTGGTCATCCACTGCGCCGGGGAGGTGTCGTTCGATCCGCCGATCGACGACGGGTTCCGGATCAACGTCGGTGGGTTGCAGGAGCTGCTGCGGGCTTTGGCGGCGGCCGGGGCGCGTCCGCATCTGGTGCACGTGTCGACGGCGTATGTGGCGGGGTTGCGGTCGGGGCACATCGCCGAGGGGCCGCTGGTTCATGATGTGGACTGGCGTGTCGAGCAGGATTCTGCTTCCCGGGTGCGTCAGCAGACCGAGGATGCCTCGCGGTCGCCGGAGAACTCGGCGTTGTTCCGGGCGCAGGCGGGTCGGCGTTTCGCCGCGGCCGGGGCGCAGACGGTGTCGACGGAGGCGGAGAAGCTGCGCCGGACGTGGGTGGCGCGCCGGCTGGTGGAGGCCGGTGGGCAGCGGGCGCAGGTGTTGGGGTGGACCGATGCGTACACGTTCACCAAGGCGTTGGGTGAACGGTTCCTGGAGGAGGCGCACGGCGAGTTGCCGTTGACGATTCTGCGTCCCTCGATCATCGAAAGTGCGTTGGTGCGGCCGTTCCCCGGGTGGATCGAGGGGTTCAAGATGGCCGAGCCGCTGATCTTGGCTTATGGTCGTGGAGAGTTGCCGGACTTCCCTGCCTCTCCGGACGCGGTCGTCGACATCATCCCGGTGGACCTGGTCGTCAACGCGACGTTGGCGGCGGCGGCGGGGGTGCCGCCGGTGGACACCCCGGCTTATTACACGGTGTGTTCGGGGTTTCGTAACCCGCTGCTGTTTCGGGATCTTTACGCCTATGTGCGGGAGTACTTCCTGGCTGATCCGTTGCCGCAGCGGGGTCGGGGGGCGATCGCGGTGCCGGCGTGGCCGTTCGCGGGGGCGACGGGGGTGGAGGCGCGGTTGCGTCATTCCGAGCGGCTGGTGGGGTTGGCGGGGCGCGTGTTGGCGCAGATCCCGGCGTCGGCGCGGACGCGGGCGCTGGCCGGGGAGTTGGAGCGGGCGCAGAGCCGGGTGGCGTTTCTGCGCCGCTATTCGGATGTGTACCGGGCGTACACGAAGGCGGAGCTGGTCTATGTCGACGATGCGACGCGGGCGTTGCACGAGGCGTTGGACCCGGCCGATCAGATGGAGTTCGGGTTCGACCCGGCGTGTTTCGACTGGCGGCACTACCTGCAGCAGGTGCACTGCCCGGCGGTGACGGCGGTGTTGCGTCGGCCGCGTGATGCCGCGCCGCGTCGGCGGCTGTCGGGGCATCTGGCCGCCGGTGACGGGGTGCTCGCGGTGTTCGATCTTGATGGTGCGGTGGCGAGTGCGACGGTGATCGAGTCGTATCTGTGGATGCGGCTGGCCGATGCGGGGCCGCGGCACCGGGCGCGGGAGCTGGTGGGGCTGGCGGCGGCGCTGCCGGGGTATGTGCGGGCGGAGCGCCGCGACCGGGGGCATCTGATGCGTGCGGTGTACGCCCGCTATGCGGGGGTGGATCCGGCGGAGTTGGAGCGTCTGGTCGCGGAGGTGGCCGGTGACATTCTGTTGCGGCGGGTGAAGCCGGCGGGGATCCGTCGGGTGCGTGAGCATCGGGCGGCGGGGCATCGCACGGTGCTGGTGACCGGGGCGGTAGAGGTGCTCACCCGGCCGTTCGCGCCGCTGTTCGACGAGGTTGTCGCCGCCCGGTTGGAGGTGGGCGCCGATGGGTTGCTCACCGGCCGGTTGGCGTCTTCGCCGCTGGTCGGTGATGCGCGTGCGGCGTGGTTGGATCATCATGCGCGGGCGGCGGGTGCGGATCTGGCAGCGTCGTGGGCGTATGCGGACAGCCAGTCGGATCTGCCGTTGCTGCGCGCGGTGGGTAACCCGGTGGCGGTGAATCCGGATGTGGCGTTGCATCAGGTGGCTCGCGGTGCGGGCTG
>NZ_CADCWT010000375.1 GCF_902806485.1 Candidatus Frankia alpina
CTGACCAGTTACAACTCGGGAATCCCCAACAAGGCATTCTACCTCGCCGCGATCGCGCCCGGCGGGCACGCGTGGGAGCGGGCCGGCCGCATCTGGTACGAGAGCCTGCGCTCGCCGCAGGTTCGGCCGAACGCGACCTTCCGCTCGTTCGCAGCGGTGACGAGCCACCAGGCCAGCATACTGTTCGGCGCGGCCGAGCGCAAGGCCGTCGTCGAGGCGTGGCACGATGTCGGCATCGCGGTCTGACGCCGCCAGGACCGCATAAATCCCGCGAATCCGTATGTAATCCCCAGACTCGGCACAGGCTCCCCACAGCGGGGCCCAGCAGCGTGTTCACCTGCCGACGCGCTCACACCGGCGGTCCCGCTGTCTCGAGGAGGAGCATGAACGACGTCAGGACGACCCGGTACGCGTGCCGAGACGGCATCGCGACACGGCGGCACCGGCTCATCCTGCCGTTGCTGACAGTCACCCTGGCGGCCGCGCTGACGGGATGCGGGGGCGGCGGGAGCGACTCGGCGACCGCCGCGGCCTCGGCGGTGACCCCTTTCACGGGGGCGACTTCCGGCACGGGGACGACTTCCGGCACAACGACTCCCGCCGCAGGTGGGACGGACGCGATGGCCTCCTACCGGACCTGCCTCGCGAACAACGGGGTGACGCTGCCGACTCCGGGTGCTGGCGCGGCGGGAGGCGCGCCAGCACAGGGCGCCCGTCCGAGCGGCGCCCCGCCGTCGGGCGCGCCGAACGGCGGCGGGGGCCCCGGTGCCGGCGGTGGACCCGGCGGCGCTGTGGGCCCGGGCTCGACCGCTGCACCGCCCGGCGTGGAGCCGACACCTGGCGTACCGCTCGGGCCGCCTGTGCGTCGCTGGCGCCCACCGCCCCGGCGGCGACCCCGGGGGCAGCGGCCGCGAGCTGACCCACGCGCTGACACCGCGCCGCCTACGCGGAGGCCGACGGGGGTCGCTGCCGGGACCGGTCCGATGCCGGGATGGTCGCCTGCGGGGCTGACGGCCGCACCGCGGCGGCCCGGGACCGGAGCAGCTCGGACATCTTCGCCGCCGGCAGCGGTACCGAGATCGCCTCGCCCTGGAGCAGATCGCAACCAAGGTCGATCATCATCGCAAGCGTGCGCTCGTCCTCGATGCCCTCGCCGACCACCCGCAGCCCGAGCCGGTGACCCAGGTCGAGCACCGAGCGCACGATCGCGGCGTCGGGCAGGCTGCCGCGGGCATCCGTGACGAAACCACGGTCGATCTTGACCTCGTCGAACGGGAGCGCCTTGAGGATCTCCATGGAGCTGTAGCCGGTGCCGAAGTCGTCCAGGGACAGTGCGACCCCCTGCGTGCGCAGCTCGTTCAGCATCGTGGCCGCCCGGGCCGGCTGGGTGACCAGCGCACTCTCCGTGATCTCCAGGGTGAGGACGTCGCTGGCCAGGCCGTGGGCCGCCAGCGAGCCGGCGACGACCTGCGGCAGGTCGTCGAGCACCAGCATCCGGGCGGAGAGGTTCACCGAGACCGGCAGGTACAGGCCCTCTCGAGCCCAGGCGGCGCACTGGCGTAGCGCCTCGTCGAGAACCCAGCGGGTCAGATCGGCGATCAGCGGCGAGCGTTCGGCGACGGGTAGGAACACCCCCGGCGCCAACAGCCCCCGGGTCGGATGGTGCCAGCGCAGCAGCGCCTCCGCGCCGACGATCTCGCCCGAGCGCGCCGACTGCAACGGCTGGTAGAACAACAGCAGCTCGCTGCGGATGATCGCGTTGCGCAGCTGCGCGTACAGCGCGATCTCCTCGGGCCGCACCCCGGTGATGCCGGGATCCCACAACCCGAGGCTCTTCCCCACCCGCTTGGCCCGTAGCAGCGCCGAGTCGGCGCAGGTCAGCAACCCGCCCATGGTGGCGCTGTCACGGGGGGCCACGGCGATCCCGACGGAGGCATCCACCTCGACGTCGACGCCGCAGACCTGGAAGGGACCCTGGATCTGGCGCAGAACCTGCTGCCCGAGCGCCCAGCGCCACTTCGTCTCCGCCGGGGTGGACGCGGCCAGCGCCGCATCCGGTCGGCGTGACGCGGCAGCCACCGTCGCCGGGGCCGGCATCCCCTGGAAGACCAGGGCAAACTCGTCCCCGCCGGCGCGACCGACGAACGCCGGCCTCGGTTCGAGCGTGGCAAGCGCCCGCGCGATGATCTGCAACAGCCGGTCGCCGCCGACGTGCCCCAACGCATCGTTGATTTCGTGGAACCGATTGATGTCGACAAGGACCAGGATCGCCTCCCGTCCGGCCGCCTGGATCTCCGCAACGGCCCTTTCGCCGCGTTCAAGGGTGCCCGCCCGGTTGGCTAGGCGGGTGAGCGGGTCCATGTAGCTCTGCAGCAGACCCGCGCGGAACAAACCTTTCACGATCGATCCGGCCGCGATCGTACAGATCGCCGCGGACACCGCGGGGCCGGCGGTCTCGTTCAGGTCGCCGCCGACCGCCACTCCGGCCGCGAGCGCCCCGATAATCATGGCGATGACCAGAATCGCACCGGGGATTGTAAAGAGAGCAACATACGCGCACATCGGCGGAAACCAGACCAGATACATTGCGGTCTGGCGGCCGGAGGTGGACGCGGCGAGGCCGAGGCCGAGCGAGATGGCGAGAGAGGCGACGGCGAACAGCGGCACCCAGGCCCAACGTGGTTTCGCCATCCACCCGATCAGGATGTTGACCGTCGCGATCAGTACCCCGACCCAGGTCTCCCAGCGCAGATAGCCCGGCGAACCGGGCACGACGGCGGCGAGCAGGAAGAGCACGACGGCGCCGGTCGGCGCGACGACGAGGAAACGCCGGCGGTCGGCGTGCGAACCACCGCTGAACACGAGCCGCATCCCTTCCCCACCGCTCCACCAGCCCACGGGACGTGTCTGGCCCACGGATCGAACCTGGCCGGGCGTCCCCCGGCCAGGCCTGTCCCGGCGGACCCCGACGCCCAGCCGCAGGAAACGGCCGGCATCGCAGCCTCCTGCCGAGCCGGTCGTTCCCGCCGTGGTAGGACGGCGGGAATATCTGCTGTGCCGACATTCGGCAGAAAGACGGCAGGCCGCGCCGGCCGGCGACGATCCGGGACCGAGATCACCACCCGTGACGCTACGAGATCCGGGTCAGGCTTTCTTCAACATAGTCGGTGGAGCGGAGCGAGTAACATGCACCCGATACATTGAGCCATTCCCGGCGTCGATTTGTGA
>NZ_CADCWT010000376.1 GCF_902806485.1 Candidatus Frankia alpina
ACCACGTCTCGGCACCCACCGAACCTACACGATCAGAACCTAAGTTCCCGGTATTGCGGCCGCGCCTCGCGGCAGCGGTGGGGTCGACAGCGCGGCGCTCGCGGGCTGTCGACCCAGGTGGTCGCGGACACCGCGCGCGGTTCAGCGTTCCCAGGGGTCGCGGTGAAGGTGGTCCCGAGGGGTGGCCCTGGCCTGGATGACGACGTCGGTCTAGGTAGCTCCATCCGCTTCGACCTGCTCGGCTGTGGAGAGGACCGCGCTGGCGCGTGGGGACAGCGTCCAGCCGAGGTGGCCGAACAGGGCGAGAGCGCTGCGGTCCCCGACCACGGAGGCGTGGACGGCGTCGATGCGCAGGTAGGCGGCCAGGTGGCCGAGCAGTCCGGTCGGGTAGCCGCGGTGGAGCAGCGCGGTGCTCCGGTGCGGGCTGGTCATCTCGGTGGCGTGGCGGGCGGCGAGGTGGGAGAGCACGGCCATCACGGCGGCGTCGCCGATGCGGGTGTCTTCCGGCTCGTCGTCCTCGACGGTGCGCAGGATGGCGGTGGTGACGGCGTGGCCCCAGGTCCAGCCCTGCAAGGTGAGCTGCTCAGCCTCGCTGGCGAGCGCGGCGGCCTTGGCGGTCAGCGGGTAGCTGAGTGCCCCGAGGACGTCGGCGACCGGTTCGAGGTTGAGCAGGCTGCCCGGGTCCAGGTGGCCGTCCAGTCCGAACAGGACGTGGGCGTGTAGCCGAAGCGGCCAGCCGTCCCGGTCGAAGTACGGGTGAATAGGCAGAACGGGGAAGAGCCGGGTGACAGTGTCCTCGCCGTTGACGGTCAGGACGTGGCGGAGCCGGCCGAGCAGCTCGGCGAAGCCGATGAAATGCGGGGTCGACGACATGGCGGGCGCTCCTTTCGGAGACAACACGGCGGACAGGCTGATCGGAGTGCCGGCGGGCGCACCGACCGGACCGGGTGCGTGCGCGGGGACCGAGGCGCGCCGACGTGCGTGGTCTCTCCCACGTGGCTCGTTCTCGCCGGTGGAACGGGGCTGGTTGTCAGGTTCGGGGGTTGGGAACGGGGCGCTCGGTGCTGGCCGCGTCGACCAGACGGGCCACGGTGCCGAGCACGTCGGCGGCGAACGCGGTGGCGCGCAACCGCTCGGCGATGTGGAGGACCTCGCGGCGCTGGGCGATCGCGGCGGTCTGCCAGGTGTCGGTGAGGGTGTCGCCGACACCGAGCACGACGCTCGGGCCGAGCTGCCACAACACCGCGTTCACAGCGGCACAGGCAATCGCGACTTCGTCGACGTCGCCACCGATCCACAGCATGCTGGCGGGATCGATGTGCTGGGCGCGTAGCGACTGGGCGGCGGCGCGGAACAGCCCGCCGGTGCCGACCGCCGGGTCGACCACCGACTCGCCCGGCTCTACCCCGGTCATCAGGCCGGTGGCGAGGGTGTCGGCAATGTGGCCGGGGGTGTAGAACTGGCCGGCGGCCAGACGCGCGCCGTCAGCGCGCAGCTCGACGAGCAGCGGGCCGAACAGGTCGACGTCCCGGCGTCGTAGCGTGCCGGTCAGGTGCAGTTGTCCGGCGTCGAGCGCGGCGTGGGCGACGCGGCGGGCCGCGTCAATGGTGGCGTCGTCCGGCGGGTCGGCGCCGAGCCAGGGCTGGACCAGGGGCCAGGCGGCGGACAGCAGGTCGGGCCGCGCCCGCACGAAGATCGTCCATTGGAGTCGCGCAAACCGGCGGAACTGCTCGGTGTCCAGTCCGGCGATGAGATCGGCGGTGGCGGAGATCTGGCCCGGCGGTGGTGTGATCAGGGCGAGGACGGCGACGGTGGACAGCGGAATCTGCGGTGAGGCCCCGCGGTTCGCACGGTGCCAGGCACGCGCGACGGCCCCCGCGAGGCTCGTCGCGTCAGGGGTGCCAGCGCCGGGCGGTCGGCGGGAAGTCGCGGGCATGCGCGATCGCCTCCCTTCGCGGGATAGGGGCGGGACGGGGCCGGTGTGGCGGGCGCGGGCCGCGTCGCGGCGGCCAGGAAGCGCCGGGCGTGCCCCGGGCCGGGTCATGCGGAGAAAGGTGCCGTCAGGTTGATGGGGCGAATCCGCAGCGGTGTGCTGCCGGCGTAGGAGGCGGCGAGGGCGCCGTGATCGGTGATGACCGTGTAGCCGCGTAGCCAGACGGCGAACCAGGGCTCGGCGGGCGCGCCCCGGCGGGCCGGCGAGTCGGCCGGGGGGATCATCGTCGAGTCAAGTACCTGCGGCGTGGTCCTGTAGTGGTCGAGACGTCCCCCGACCATCGGGTAGGCGGCAATGGTGTAGGCCGTGCAGGTCGGGTGAAGCGCGGGCTCGGCGGTGCTCTGCCGAGGCAGGTCCGACAGACGCATCAGCAGCACCAGACGCTCGTCGTGGCGACGGCCGCACACGCCGCACAGACGCCTCAGCAGCGCCTGGTCCTTGCGGTCGGCATCGACGGCACCGAACAGGTGGCGCCCGTCGCCAGTACGGGCGGTGATCCACGGGACGGCGAGGCCGCCCACGGTCGGTAGGTGGGCCATGGACAGCGGAATCCCGGGGGGTTTCGGGTCGATCATGACGTGTTTCCTGTTCGTGGGATTCGTCGCGCATACGGCGCGGCCGGCGCCCGGCGCGCGGCAATGAAGAACGGAAAGGCGGGCACGCGACGTCCCGGAGAAAGGGACATCCGATTGCTCCCCACCGTGGCGCGTTTCTGTCGGCGTGGGTCGCGGGAGGATGCGATGGGGAGCCCGGCCGTCAGATCGGCATGGTCGCCTGCGGCGGGGAGTTCTCGGTCACTGCCGGGCGGTGTCCGGGTTTTCCGGGCGTCGCCGCCAGGCCCGCCGGCCGCCGACGCGTTCGTAGCCGAGGGTGTCGGCGAGCGTGTGGCAGGTGTGGCAGCGAAGCTCGCAGGCACAGCAATGGTCACCGAACAGGAAGGACTTCCACATCTCCCGCGCGCTGGCCGGGGAGAGGCTGTTCTCCCAGAGCGCGATCTGTTCGGGGATCAGGGCCTGGAGAGCGGTCAGGATGCGGATGAGGCGGTCCGGGTCGTATCCCGGGTTGAGGTGGTCCCAGAGAGCCGTTTCCCGGAAGGCGTCACCGAGGCCGCCTGCCCCGCCGTGCAGGACGGTAAGGAGCCTGCGGGCGTCGGTGACGTCGTTCTCGGTCGGCGGTCCGCCGGTGTTCGTCCTGC
>NZ_CADCWT010000377.1 GCF_902806485.1 Candidatus Frankia alpina
GCCCGCACCGCGCACACCCTCGCCGCCGCCTGGACGGCCCTCGCCGACGCCCGTGACGGTGAGGACACCGGCAGGGCTCTGACCTGCGTGACGAGCCGCGTCACACCCGGCGTCACGCCTCGGTGGGAGCTTCCCGTCTGGGAGTCGTCCAGTCTTGCTGTGGCTCTGCCCGCACCCACGGCACGGCCCGACGACGGCGGGTTTAGTGACGCCGAGCTCGACGCCGTCGTGGACGAGATTCGCTGCTCGCAGACCCCGCCGCTGTCTTATCGGGAGATGGCCCTGCGGTTCCGCGCTGCCGGGCGCAGTGCCGCTGAGATGCGGCTGCGCGCCGCCTGGCGTCGCGTCACCACCCAGACCGACACCGGCTGACACCATCACCGCCGTCGGGCCGTCCACCCCCGGGCGGCCCGGCGGCCCCCAACCGAGGAGCAGGACAGAGATGATCACCTGAAAATGCAACAGCCCAGAGGTTTCTTTGCCTCTGGGCTGTCCTTACGGATCTTGCATATCAGTCGCCGATCGTGAGACCGGTCGTGTGCGCTCCCCGCCGAGGGAGGCACGGCACCCATAGTGCCTGACAGCTCAAAGAACGTCAGGCATGGATGGGCGACCACATCTCTACGTGATCGGCATGAGCCCCGAAGGGTTACTCATGCAAGCCGATCAAGCACCCTCCGTTTCCCTTGCTCACCGGCTGAGCCTGCGCCGTGCCGCCCTGTTCTATGCCGGGCTGGGTTGGCCGGTGGTCCCCGTCGCTTCGCCGGACGCTGCGGTGGTTCGGCCGGGCAAGCAGCCCCTGGTTCGGGACTGGCCATCTGCGGCCAGCACCAGCCCCGGGCAGATCAAGGACTGGTGGCGCCGCTGGCCGGACGCGAACGTCGGCATCGTCACCGGCCCCCGTTCCGGCTTGGGCGTTCTCGACCTGGACGTCGACAAGGGCGGCGTGGCGTCGCTGTCCGCGTTGGAGTCCAGGGTGGGCTGCCTGCCCGGGACGGTGACGGTGGTGACCGGCTCCGGCGGTGTGCACCTGTATTACCGCCATCCCGGTGTTCCGCTTCTGTCGGCCGCGGACGTGTACGGCCTGGGGTTGGATGTTCGCGGTGATGGCGGCCTGGTTGTTGCGCCGCCGAGTCGCCATCCGTGCGGGCACCGCTACGCCTGGGTGGGTGGTGTGCATGGTCTGTGTCGGGAGGCTCTGGCCGAGTGCCTCGCTGACTGGCCGGTGGGCCAGCTAGCTCGGCTGAATCGCCCCCTGACCTCCAGTTCTTCACCCACGGAGCCGCCGCCGCGTCTGCATCCAGTTGTGGGTCGGGTTGTCCCTGAGGCACATCGGGCGGCCAGGGCGGAGGCGATTCTTCGGGGGCTGTACGAGCAGATTGCTAGCCGGCCTCGGGGGCAGCGGGCGCGGACTGTCTACTGGGCCGGGGCGCGGGTGGCGGAGCATGCCGCCGCCGGTGTTCTCGCCGTCGAGCAGGCGATGCCCGTGCTGGTGTCTGCTGGCGTCGCTGCCGGCCTGACAGTCAGCGAAGCTACTCATGCGCCACCTGTGGGCTGCGTGCCTCTGAGGGCCTTCAGGGGCGTGCCGCGTGAAGACTGGCGCTCAGGTTCAGCAATCCATGCCCGCCCCCGGCCGGTCGGCTCGGCAGACTCCGCCGCGTCGCGTCGCCGCGTGGTTCAACCCGCCTGTCGTTCCGGAGGGCGAGGAGATCTTCTAGGCTGATCTTGCCTGGAGACGTCCAGCGCCCCGTGGAGCCGGCCCTCCGCGGGGCACCGGTACGTACTCTACGTATCTAGATGCATACGTAGAGTTGCAGAATGCTGTGATTCGCAACTAGGGCTTCCCGGGTGCAGACTTTAGCGTCATGGGCACCACGTCTTTCCGACGTATACAGAGTCGGAGACATCCTGTAGCTGGGACGAACCTGAGCCGGCGTCGAGCCTGGACGATAACGATCAGTGTCGTCACCGTCCTGGCGGTACTGGTCCTCGGTGGCTGCAGCCAGAACCTCACGCAAAATAGCGGCAGGCCAGTTCCCCAGACCTCAATGCCCACTGACAGGCACGTCTCGCCGGCGCCTGTCCCTCCCGTTTCCGCGCAGATCATCGGGCCGGGGTATGCGCCACCCCGGACCGCGGGCCCGACGCAGACCGCGTCACCCAACCCTCCCGGCGGTAAGGTCTGAACCTTCCTTGCGACTGGCCGCGGCCAGCACCCGCCTGACCGCCTCGGTCGTCAGGTGACGACCGAGTTCGCCTCCGAGCAGGGTCGCAACCCGGTGGAAACCGGGACAGGGAAAGTTCATTCACCCGATCATGGCACGTAGGTCGACGTCGGCGGCTTGGACGAGAGGCTCATCGTGAAAACTCGGGCAGCAAAGGCCCTGACCGCAGCCGTTGTCATCGGCGGCACCCTGTTCGCAACGGGAGGCACCTCGTTCGCCGTGGGCACCCTCCCGAACGGAGCGGCCGTGACGGCCACCGGCACAGGCGACACCCTTGCTAAGGCGGAGGCGGACGCCCAAGCGCCAGGTGGCGAGTCTGTGTCGGACAGGGGCCGGCACAGACTCTTTTACTAAATTATCAGTACTCGAGCGGAAGGTGGACGGCCACCTTCAGTGGCAAGTGCAGCACAGGGTGACAGAGCAGTCTGGGTTGGAAACGCGTGGGCCGGGAAACCTTGGCTGATCTTGTCGGGGTCGTCTCACGCCCCGCCGGGACCGTCCTCGGCGGGGCGTTGGCATGTCGGCCGCCGGACCCAGGTGGGGGGTCGGCGGGGCGTCCGGGCCGGGTTGCAGTGGGCTGGAAACTGGAGTTCCCTCGCACGCGCACGCGTAGGGCCCCCCGTCGGGAAACCAGGAAACGTGGAAACCTGCAGGTAAGAGCCGGTTGCAGCCCAGGAAACCGCGGGTTGCGGTTTCCTGGGCTGCAACCGGCCTGAGTAACCCCGGATCAGGACGGTGCCTGACGCCTTCGCGACATCGCCAGGCGGGGCCGTGCGACACCCGGCGATGTCGGCGCCTGCGGCCTGGGAACGCCGCAGTGGTGCGGCAGGGGCACCGCAGATCCCTAGACCCCGATTTCTTGATCGTCGTGCAGGGGGTCTAGGGGTCTAGAGGCCAGGTCAGGCGGGGTGCGGAGGGGGGCTAGGAGACCATGTGGGTCTAGACGGACCCGTTCTAGACC
>NZ_CADCWT010000378.1 GCF_902806485.1 Candidatus Frankia alpina
TCCTACTAGAGCGGGAAGGTGTCTGTCTATGAAGCAGGAACCCGTATCGCGAGGTCCGGGAATCCCCTCCCTCCAGGGAGGGGAGGATGTCAAGTCGGGACCCGGACACCGGCGCCAGTGTGGCCTTGTGCGGGTGGAAGGTGCCAAAGTGGCGCCATGACGCAGACCGTCCCGCCAGGTTGGTACGCCGATCCGAGCGGGCAGCACGGTTCCCGATGGTGGGACGGCAAGCAGTGGACCGAGCACATTCAGCCGGCGGCACCACAGGCCCAGTACGGCGGGGTTGCCCAGTACGGCGAGGCTGCTCAGTACGGCGAGGCTGCCCAGTACGGCGGGGCCGGGCAGGGGCAGGGCGCGGCCGTGCCGGGGCAGACGTGGGGCACGCCGCTGGGCGTGCAGCCGGGTGCGGTGCATACCAACTACAACGCCGAGCAGGTGCAACGGCAGGTACAGGAACAGGCCGGTGTGCAACCGGCGGGGCCGGGCGGCGGGACGCTGTTCAGCGAGCCCGTGCTTGTGGTCAACCAGAAGACCAAGATCATCGAGGTGACGAACGAGTACGCGGTGTTCGACCAGGGCGGCCGCCAGATCGGCTCGGTCGTGGAGGTCGGCCAGGGCGCGCTGAAGAAGGCTGCACGGGTGCTCACCTCCTGGGACCAGTACTTTTCCCACCGTCTCGAGGTCCGCGACGCCGCTGGCACCGTTCAGCTGCGCCTGCACCGACCGGCGAAGGTGCTCAAGTCCAAGGTGATCGTCTCGCTGCCGGACGGCGCGGAAATCGGCGTCATCGCGCAGCAGAACGTCTTCGGTCGGATCAGGTTCGATCTGCAGGCTGGTGGCACGACGATCGGGGCGATCAAGGCGGAGAACTGGCGGGCGTGGAACTTCTCGATCGTCGACCACGCCGACGTCGAGGTCGCCCGGGTCACCAAGACCTGGGAGGGCCTCATGCGGACGATGTTCACCACGGCCGACAACTACGTCGTCCAGATCCACCGGCCGTTGCCGCAGCCGCTGCACAGCCTGGTCGTCGCCGCCGCCCTCACCATCGACACGGCGCTCAAGCAGGACTCCCGCGGTCTCGGCTGAGTCGTCCCAGTTGAGCTCTCATTACCCTCACCGCCTGATGGGGACCGCTGGGCCGGCGCAGCGCAGGCTCGGCGCCGGGTAGCCGCCTGGCACGCCCCGATCCGGGTGGGCACGGGTGGGTCGAAGCGGCACGTTCCGCGCGCGGAACGATCGCCCCGGTGGGACACTGGCGTTGTGAATGCGCTCGGGACGGGCCGGCAGGGCCCGCAGTCGATGACCCCCGACGTCCAGCGGGTCCTCGTCGTCGGCAGCGGCGGCGCCGGCAAGAGCACCCTCGCCCGTGAGCTCGCACGGCAGTCCGGCCTGCCGGCGGTGCACCTCGACCGGCACTTCTGGCGGCCCGGCTGGGTCGCGACGCCGGTGGAAGAGTGGCGCGCCGTCGTCGCCAGCCTCGTTGCGAAACCGGCCTGGGTGATGGACGGCAACTACGGCGGTACGCTCGATCTGCGTATCCCCGCCGCCGAGCTCATCGTCTTCCTCGACCTGCCGCGGCGGATCACCATTGCCCGGGTGGTGCGCCGCTGGGCCCGCTGGCATGGCCGCAACCGTCCCGACGCCGCCACCGGCTGCCCTGAGAAGCTGGACCTGGTGTTCCTTCGCTGGCTGTGGAACTACCCGGGGGACGGCCGGGCCCGTCTGCTGCGGGCTCTCGACACGCACGGTGCGGCCGCCCGGGTGGTACGGCTGTGCACCGCCCGCGAGGTGCGGCTCTGGCTCGGAGCGGTGCCGACCCCGAGTTTGCCGATGGTCCGCTCGCTGTCCCCTGGCAGGCTCGGCACCTGAGGTGAGATCCCGCGGCGGCTGTCGTGTGGCACCCGCGCCACTGCAGGGCTGGTCAGGGTTACTGGCTGGTCAGGGTTACTGGGGTGGCGCGCCCTGGCCGGCGGCGTCGGTCAGTCGCAGGATCATCGCGTGGGAACGACGGCCGCCCGGCCGGGGCCGGTCGGGCTCGGGCAGCCGGTGCAGCGCGGCGACGGCCGGTTCGACGATCGTCGCCCACTGCCGGTCCGTGAGGTCCCACAGGGTCGACCACAGCCGGCCCTCGATCTGCGCGCGGGCCTCGGTCGGCGTGAGTGTTTCCCGCTCCTCTTGTGCGAAGAAGAACTCCTCGACCAGCCGCAGCCCGCTGCGTTCGGCGGCCGGCAGCAGGAGCTCCGGCCGGTCCCGGCGGGGTCGATCAGATCAGCATACAGCGCCTCGTTCAGGTCCCGCAGCACGGCGGTGACGTCGCTGTGCTGAGCGTGCTCCGCGACGCCGACGACCGCGAGCAGGCCACCCGGCCGCAGCACCCGAGCAACCTCGGCGAGGACCCGATCGGGATCCCCGACGAGATGCAGGACGTGCACGGCGAGGCAGGCGTCCACGGCCCCGGTGCGCAACGGCAGGGCCGCCGCGTCGGCGCGGACGATCCGGCCGGGCAGACGCTCGTGGGCATGCGCGAGCATGGCAGCGGACAGGTCGACGCCGACCACGGACCGGCCCCGCTCGGCGAAGGCGCGCGAGATCAGCCCGGTGCCCACGCCGATCTCCAGCAACCGTTCCCCGGGCAACCGAGGACCGACCGCCTCGGCGACGAGCCGCCCCCGCTCCTCGCCGCCCCGGGTGGCATCGTACCGGTGGGCGATGCGGTCGAAGCTCACGGAATCTGACACCCGTCCAAGCTACTGATCTTTAATGCGCGATGCCGGTTGATTGATCATTATGATGGCTCCACGGCCGGTCCGGTGACGGCGAAGTACCCTTCGGGCAGGTCGGAACGGTGCCGGACCGGCCCGCGGACGGTTCCCGGCCGGCGCACAACCCCGTCCCCGACCCGCCCCCGATCGGTGATCAAGGTGTTCCGTGGAACCGCGCCGCGGTCGTCACCGTCACCGTCACCGTCACCGTCGCTGCTGCCACGTCCGCACGCTTCTATCCCGGCCCGGGTCGCGGTCCCGGTCCCGGTCGGGGTCGGGGTCGGGGTCGGGTCGACGATTACGTTCCGTGGTCGGTGAGGGGGTCGGGAGCGGGGGTGTGCGTGGGAACGGTGCTACCTGGGTCCTTCTGTAGGGACAGACCGGACGCCGAACCCACT
>NZ_CADCWT010000379.1 GCF_902806485.1 Candidatus Frankia alpina
CGGCCGCGTGGTCGAATCCGACGAACAGCCAGCCGTCGGCGTCGACGACGATCCGTGGTGTCGGGACGATTCCCGGGGCGAGCAGTCCGTTCGTGTACTCGGCGCGCAGACGCTTCCTGCGCACCCCTTCACCATGGACGCCTTTGACGAACATCCTGGCGGTCGGGGCTGACGAGCCTGTCGTCAGGGACGTGGTGGATGAACGTTCCGGCAACGCGCCGGCAGAACAGCGCATAGTCCTTAGTGAACAGCAGGAAGGTGTGCCAGCCCAGGTCAACGGCGCGGGACGGGCGCAGTCCTCGGTCGAGGGCCGGGCCGCACGCGGCGAGGATGCGCCGGGCCTGCGGGTGCGGCGGTACGGCGTGGCGCGCGAGCCGGGTGAGGTGATTCCGCGACGGCTCGGTGATCTCGGGATCCGGGTGTACACAGCAGAGGCGACCGACGAGTTCGTTGCCTGCTTCATTCCGACGATCTTGTATCCCGGAGATGAGCAGTACGCGGGGTACGACCTGCGTCTACCGCCCGGGGCGGTCGCCGAAGCGTTGCCGTCGCGGCGTCGGTGGCGCTCGTGGCGGGGGCGGTGAACGGGCGGGGCGGTGATGTGGAGGTTCAGCCCGGTGCCGGCCCAGAACGGCGTACACAGGGCGGGGTAGGCAGGAGCGGCCTCGGGAGAGATCGGGACCGATCCTGTCCTGCCTGATCGAAGGCTGGGCGGTCCGGCGCGCCCGGGCACCGGGCGTTCCCTCGTCGGCGTGACGCTCCGTGACCTGGCCCGGTTCGAGCCACACGGCGGGATGGATGCTGTCTGGGCTGGCACGTCGCGGGTCGGCCGCCAGGCCGGAGGAGCGACGGCGGCCGCGATGGTGGAGGCGACGACAGCACGCTCTGGCGCTCGCTACGCAGGCCGTAGCCACGGCCGGATGACGACTCACCCACAGCGCTTACGAATATTGCGTCTGCTGCGGATGATGCGGTTGGAGCCCTGAGCACTAGCGGACGGGGCTGCGAATGTCGATGGAGGTGGCGGAGATGCCCGGCTCGGTTGACAACGCCGCCAGGCGGGACCCAGGTGCGGAGCTTGCCCGGCGGGCAGCGCGCCGCATCGGCGAGTACCTCACGACGCACCCTGGCGTCGATCAGGACACAATTCAGGGCGAGCTGGCCGGTGTTGACGCCCTGGTTGTCCCGCGGGAGGCCACCGTCCTGCTCGCCAAGATCCTTTTGCTTCTGGCGCAGGGGGAGGGCGTCAACGTCATGCCCGACTCTGCCGAGTTGACCACCCAGCAGGCAGCCGACTTCCTGAACGTGTCGCGACCTTACCTGATCAAGCTGCTCGAGTCCGACAAGATCCCCTACCATCAAGATCCCCTACCATCGAGTCGGCACCCACCGGCGGATCAAGTTCCGTGACCTTCATGAGTACACAAGCCGCGACGATCTGGAGCGGCGGCGCGCGGCCGATGATCTGACCGAGCTGACTCAGGAACTGGGGCTGTACTGACCCATGGCCTTCACGGTGGTCTACGACGCCAACGTGCTCTACCCGAACACCTTGCGCGACCTGTTGATCCGGATCGCACAGTCAGGTCTGGTCCAGGCGAAGTGGACCAATGAGATCCTCGATGAGACGATCACCGCGATCGACCGGAACCCGGCCAGACATTCCGTCCGAGAAGCTCGAGCGCCTCCGCAGCCTCATGAACGGGGCCATCAGAGACGTCTTGGTGTCTGACTACGAGCCGCTGATCGAGGGTCTCAAACTCCCCGACCTCAAAGATCGGCATGTGCTGGCCGCTGCGATCAAGGCCGGTGCGCAGGTCATCGTCACTCGGAACCTGAAGGACTTTCCTGCCGCCAGCCTGGAACTATGGGGCGTCGAAGCCAAGTCACCCGATGCGTTCGTCTTGGACCAGGTCGGCATCCGAGTGCAGCAGGTTGCCGCAGCCATCCGACAGATCGCTGACTCTCGAACGGACCCGCCGGAGTCCGTCGATGACATCCTGCGGCAGCTCGAACACAACGGACTCGTCGAGTCGATCACCGCACTCCGCGCACCATAACCGCGTGAAGGTCGGTCAGGCGGCGGCAGAGAAGGCGCCCGCACCGGACGATCCCGCGACGGTGTGACCTCAGCCCGGGGGTATCCCACCGGCTGTCCCCGGGCCCTGCCTCGGCCGTCAACCGAACAGCCTGACCTACAACGCGCCGAGTGCGTCACAGTGTCGCGGGCAGAAGTTCTCCACCGAGGCGGCGATCAGAACCGTCCGCTGATCCACCGTCAGGCCCAGCGCGTTGAGCTGCATGGCAGCTTCGGTGGCTGGGACACCCGGACCGCTGGTCGGGCGCGTGCCCTGCCAGGGACGCCCGGCGAGGGTATCCACCTTCATCGCCATCGTGCGCAGCGCCACGACGAACAGGGCCGGCCCGTCGGCGTCGAGGTCCCACTCGGCGATCAGCGGACGCCCACAACGCCGCGGTGTGGAACGAGCTGCTGGGCGCCCTGTTCAGCCGGCTCGCCCTGTTCAGCCGGCTCGATCTGGGCAACCGGCAGGCCTGGTGGCGCCGCCTTTGCATGGATGCCGTAAACGCCCACGAGACGGAGAACATCCGGATTCGACAGGCCGGGGCCTTCAAGCCACCGAAGGACGCGAAGAGATGGGTGGACCTACCGGTCGCCCACTCGCCAGCGCCGCTACCGGCCGCAGCCCCATATCCCCACCCGCCAGGTACGTCCGGTGCACCTCCTCGGTGAACCACCAGGTCCGGGCGGCCAGCCGGCCGGACCGGTGCGGCTCCGGCGGTACGAGCACCTCTATCTCCGATCCGCCAGTGACCACAGGGACGCCCAGGGGGAGGCCGAGGAGCAGATCGAGGACGTCGATATCCGTGGCGGCCCCGAGACCTACCCGCTCACGACGATCGATCTCCTCCATGCCGGGCTCGAAGCACACCAGAGCCTCGACACCAAGCACCGGACCCCAGGAGACGTGCGCAGCGCCTGTAGCGAGCGCCGGCACCGCCCGGCTCGCGGCGGATGCAGTCGCAGAAGCCGAAGTCGGGGAACTCGTCACTGCTCCCACTCTGCCGCAACCGCGTTGCCAGCGCGCGAATCACCCCACCA
>NZ_CADCWT010000380.1 GCF_902806485.1 Candidatus Frankia alpina
TGTGGTTGTGCTCAATTGGGATCACAACGCCTACTACCACCGGCTGCTGCTGCGCCAGAGGCCGCAGCCGTGCCGACGGGTGCTGGATGTCGGCTGTGGCGCCGGCGCGTTCGCGGCCCGGCTCGCCCGGCGCAGTGAGCAGGTCGACGCCGTCGATCGCTCCACAGAGATGATCGAGCAGGCGAGGCGTCGCACCCCCCGCAACGTGCACTGCGTTCTCGCCGACGTGCTGGTCGATCCGCTGCCGGGCAAGGACTACGACGCGATCTTCTCGATCAGCGCACTGCACCACATGCCGTTGCAGGACGCATGTGCGGTGCTCGCCGCCGCCCTGCGGCCCGGCGGGGTCCTCTCCGTCGTTGCCGTGCCCCGGACGGACCTGCGCCGGGAACTGCCGGTCGAGATCGCCGCGGCAGTCGGACATCGCCTGCTTGGCGCAATGTTCTTCACGAACAGGCTGCGGGGAAGCACCAGCTGGTTCGCGAAGGACCCTGCGCGCGCGAGCATGCCCGTGGTCATGGACCCGCCGCTGACCACCCGCCAGGCCGCCGCCGTCCTGCCCGGCGCGCGCGTACGACGGCTGCTGTTCTGGCGTTACCTTCTGATCTGGCACAAGCCGATCACCCCAGAAAGCTGACAAGCAGGCACGCTCATCCGTGTGGCTGTGGCTGTGGCTGTGGCTGCTCGGCGTGTCCGCGAGGCGATCGGCTACCTCGCGGTAGCCGTCACCGCGGTGGCGTTCCTCCTCTGGTACACGTGCGTGCGCAGGGTCGGCGCAGGCCGCGCCGGGCTGCTCACGGGCATCGCCCCCGTGGCCGCCGCCGCGATCAGCGTGCCGGTGACCGGCGCGGTGCCCGCTCCACCCGTCTGGGCCGGCATCGCGGTCGTAGGTGTCGAGTCCCATGGGCCCCGGCCTCAACGAGCGCGGTGCCTCGCGGCGCTGGATCGTCCGGGCCTGCGAGGAGAGCCTGCGCCGCCTGGGCACCGATCACCTCGACCTGTACCAGGTGCACCGGCCCGATGCCGCGACCGACCTCGACGAGATCCTGGGCGCGCTGTCCGATCTCGTCCGGGCGGGAAAGATCCGCTACGCGGGGTCCTCGACGTTCGCCCCTCGGCGATCATGGCGGCGCAGTGGACAGCCCAGCGACGCCAGCGCGAGCGCTTCGCCTGCGAACAGCCGCCCTACTCCCTGCTGGTCCGGGGCCTCGAGGCCGACGTGCTGCCCACCTGCGAGACGTACCGGATGGGGGTACTCGCCTGGAGTCCGCTGGCCGGGGGTTGGCTGTCCGGCCGGTGGCACCGCGACGCAGCCGACCCGACCAGCCACCGCACACAGACAATGCCCTTTCGCACCACGCTCTCCCACTACGACCTGGACGTACCGGGCAACCAGGCCAAGCTCGACGCCGCCACCGAACTCGCCGGCATCGCCGACGAAGCGGGCCTGACACTGATCCAGCTGGCGCTGGCGTTCGTCACCACGCACCCCGCGGTCACCGCGGCGATCATCGGCCCGCGTACCGCCGAGCATCTGCACGACCAGCTCAGCGCCACCGACATCACCCTGGAACCCGCCGTGCTGGACCGCATCGACCGCGTCGTGGCGCCCGGCACCAACCTCAACCCCGACGACGCGGGCTACAGCGCGGCCGTCCTGGCCGACCCGAAGCGCCGCCGCCGCGCCGTCGGCCAGTGAACCGGGCGCGCCGTCTCGCGGCCGCGCACACCGGGATCGAAGGCCGCCCGGAGGTCAGCCGGTGCCCTCCAGGTTCAGCAGCAGGTCGGCCAGCGCGGCGGGCTGGGACAGGAAGGGGTGGTGGCCGGTGTCGAGTTCGACGACCCCACCGGCCCTGCGGGCGAACTCGCGTTGCAGGCGGGCCGGGGTGCCCCTGTCCTGGGCGCACACGAGGTAGGCGGAGGGCACGTGGTGCCAGGCAGCCGCGCCGACCGGCTGCCCGGTCACCTGGACGCTCTGCCGGGCGAGGTGAGCCGGCGCCTGCGTCTGGACGCCTGCGTCGCAGTCCGCCAGGAACGTGTCCACGAGCAGCTCGGGGCGGACCCCGAACGTGCCGGCGTCGGGGTCGACGTCCAAAAACGGGGCGGGGGTGCCATCGCCGAACTCCGACAGGCTCTGCCCGATCTCGGGCAGGTAGCTGGAGATCAGCACCAGATGGCGCACCGAGCCGACCCCCGCGGCCGCTTCCGCGGTCACGATGCCGCCGTAGCTGTGGGCGACCACGATGGTGGGTTCGTCGCCGTCCTTGCAGTACCTGCCCGACGTCTTCGGTCAGCCCCGAGCCACCGGCCCCTGTCGGCACGTCCGCCTCGCCGCAGCTCGGCAGCGCCGGGGACACGCTGGCCACCCCCCGCTCCCGCAGCAGCCCCGCCGCGCGGTGCCACCACCACGACCCGTCCCGCACGCACGCCCCGTGCACGAACACGACCCTCATCGCCACCTCCCCGGCTGTCTTGGCTACGTCCTAATCGACAGTAGACGTAGCGATCGTTATGCGAAAAGATGCGGCGATGGGACGGCAACCACAGCCAGAGATCAGGCGGCGGCTGCTCGACGCGTGCACCAACTACGCGCTCGAGCACGGCCTGCCCGACCGGCTCGAGCCGCTGGCCCGCGCCACTGGCACCTCAACCCGCATGCTGATCTACCACTTCGGCACCCGCGACGCCCTGCTACGGGCCGTCCTCGGCCACGCCCGCCAACGCCAGCTCGACACCTTCGGCGCCCTGCTGCACGCACGACCCGACGAGCCCTACACCACCACGCTGCACAACGCCTGGACCTCGATGACCGGCCCGGACGGACAGCCGTTCCTCCGGATGTTCGGCCAACTGCGGGAGAGCTCGGTGCAGCAGCTATGGCCCGGCTTCCGCCGTACCGCGACGACCGACTGGCTCGGTCCGCTCGCCGACGGCCTGCGCAGCATCGGCCGCCACGAGCTCGCGACCCTCGTCCTCGCGGTCATCCGCGGCCTGCTCATGGACCTCGACGCCACCGCCGACACCACCCGCACCGACCAGGCGTTCCGCCACTTCCTCGACACACTTGATCACCGCAATGGCGGCGAACACGCATCGGCCCGCCGCGTCTGCGAACGA
>NZ_CADCWT010000381.1 GCF_902806485.1 Candidatus Frankia alpina
TCCTACTACCGCCTGGCGCAGGAGCTGTGCAATCTCCTCCCGCTCCGCGTCGGAGACGCGCAGGTCCGGCGTCGGCGGGGGATCGGGAATCTCGGCCATGCGGAGCAGACTAACCAGTGGTCGGACGAACCGGCGGTCGTCGGTCGATCCCGATGACCGTGGCCTTTGCCCGCCGCCATGGCCCGCCCCCGATGCCAGGTCGACGGCTCGTTCATCCGGGCGCGCCGGCCCGGATGAACATCACCTGGCTGCTCACCAACGGCTACCTCACCCGCGTGCGCCGAACGCGGGTGGCAGCCGACCGCTGTGGGCAGCGGCCTTCCCTATCCGAACATTCGGCCAATGTGCTAAGTTTCATCCGCATCTGCGTGTCATTCCCATCGGGGTCTCCGCAGATGCTGATTACTGATGTTACTGATGCAGCCGGAGGACGGGGCGAGTCATCGAAGGTGGGCATGGCGACGGCGTCGCGAACGCCCCGCGGTTGCAGCGCCGTCGTTCCGTCCGCGGCGAGCAGACGGTGCTCTGGCTGCTGCTGACCTGCGTTCTGCTGGCGTCATCGGCATACGGGGTGCTGCTGCTCGGACCGTTCGTGAAGACGGTCGGCGGCAGTGAGGCAACCTACGGCGCGTTGTCCGCCGCGGCGGTGGTGCCGACCGCCGCCGCGCTTGCGCTGCTGCTGCGGTTTCCGCGCGCAGTGCCTCCGCAACTGCTGATGGCCGGGGCCTGCCTGGTGTACGCGGGCGCCGCGGCGCTGATGGCCGGGGTGCATTCCCGTAATGGCGCGCTCGTGGTCGCGGCGATCGTGCTGGGCACGGCCTGGGCGGTGACGTACACGGCGGCGCCGATGATCGCCTCCGAGCTCGCCACGGACCGAAATCGGGCCACGCTCATCGGCTACGCGACCGGGACCATCCAGGCCGGGTTCGGGATCGGTCCCGTCCTCGGCAACGCCCTGCGTGACGCCGGAATGTCCTACCAGCAGGTGTTCGCCGTCGGGGCGGCACTCGCACTCGCCGCGGCCGTGCTGGTCGTCCCGCTCACCATCGAGCTGCGGCGCCTGGCCGCCGGGCAGACGGCCGGTGCACAGAGCGACGCCGCCGAGGAGAAGCCCCGGCCCCAGCCCGTGCGGGAGCCGGAGCACCCGGGCCGCGCGGCGGGGACCGGGTGGCGCGGCGCGCTGCGGTCGCCCAGCGTGGTCCCGCTCGCGATGGTGCTGCTCAGCGCGTGCGTGTTCACCACCATGAACAGCTTCCAGACCACCTTCGCGGACAGTCGGCAGCTCGACTTCGACATCTTCTACGTGACCTACGCGGTGGCGGTCATCGCCGTGCGGCTCGGTCTCGCCCGGATGCTGCCCGACAGTGCATCCGATCGGGTGGTCGCCGTGACGACCGTGGGGATGACCGCGGCGGCGGTGGCCTTCGTGTTCGTCGGGACGAGCCCGGTGCTGTACTGCCTGGCCTCGCTGCTGCTCGGCTGCACCTACGGCCTGGGCCTGCCCGCTTTCCAGGCCCGCGCGGTGAACCTCGCCGGCCCCGAGGAACGCGTGCGGATGCTGCCGATGGCGGGCCTGCTGTTCGAGGTCGCGATCCTCGCCTTTCCGCTCGTCGCCGGGGCGGTCGTCCACGCGAACGGCTACCGGGGGCTGTTCGTGCTGCTCATCGCGATCACAGGTGTCGTCACGGCGCTTGGCCAGATTCGCGGTCGGCCTCAGCTCGACGCGCAGCCGGCGGGGGACGGCGCCAGCGCGGGCGACGTCGCGGACGGTGCTGCGGCGGCCACGGTCTCAGCCGTCGGTCCATCGAACGACTGAACCAACCACGGCCTGAACCAACCACGGCGCAGGGGGGCAGATGTACTTCTCCGCGAACTATGGTGAGGCGCGAGAGCGTTTTCTCGCCGCGGCCCGCGATCGTGGCGCGCATCTCGAGTCGTTCCCGCTCGGGGAGCTGCGGGGGGCCCGGGGTGAGCCGCTGAGCACGGACGTGACCCGGATCAGCGCGAGCCGCGGGCCCTGCGTGCTCGTCCTGGTCAGCGGCACCCATGGCGCGGAGGGATTCGCCGGGTCGGCCTGTCAGCTTCGGGCCTTGCACGAGGCCGCGTGGACGGGCCTGCCTGTCGTCCTGGTGCACGCGCTCAACCCGTTCGGCTTCTCTCATCGCCGCCGGGTGAACGAGGACAACATCGACGTCAACCGCAATTTCGTCGACCATGCCGCAGTGCCGCCCGACGGCGGCTACGGCACGCTGCACTCCGCGTTGCTGCCCACGGACTGGGACGGTCCCGGGCACGCCGAGGCCGACGCCCTGCTCCTCGCGCACGCCGGCCGGCTCGGGGTGCGCGAGGTGCAGCAGATCGTCACCTCCGGCCAGTACACCCATCCGGACGGGTTGTTCTACGGCGGTTCGGCGCCGAGCTGGTCCCATCAGACCTGGCACACGATCATCCGCGAGTACCTGACGGGATACGAGCGGGTCGCGTATATCGACCTGCATACGGGGCTCGGCGAGCGGGCCGCCGCCGAGCCGATCTTCCGCGGTGGCCTGGACCCGGGCGCGCCGCGGCGGGCCCGGGTCTGGTACGGCGGCGCGTTGACGAACTCCGAGGAGGGCACGTCGAGCTCGACGCCGATCGGCGGCAACTCCGCCCGAGCCCTGCTCCAGGACCTCGGCGGGGCGGAGATCACGGCAATCACCTGCGAGTTCGGCACCCAGGACGGGCTGACCGTGCTGCGCGCGCTGCAGGCGGACAACTGGTTGTGGCAGCAGCATGAGCCGGTGGACGCCGAGCGGGTCGCCCGGATCGGGCAGCTCATGCGGGAGGCCTTCGACCCGCCGGACAAGCGGTGGCGCGCCGATGTGCTCGATCGGGGGACCGCCGTGATCGGCCAGGCCGCCGCCGGGGTGCTTGCCGAGTCGATCAGGACGGCCTGACGGTCTGGTGGGCTGACGGGGCCGGGTGGACGGTGTGGCGTTCTGCCCGTCAGGCCGGTTTCCGGCAGGGCTCCGGGAAGATCGTTCTAGGTTGCGATCTGCTACGCGGAGTATTGGCCCCGTTGTGCCGTC
>NZ_CADCWT010000382.1 GCF_902806485.1 Candidatus Frankia alpina
CGAATATTAGAAGCGACGGCCTACTGGGCGAGAGGTCCCCGCAAATCGCCGAAGGCGATCTGCGGGGTCACGCCCACAGTTGGCCTTCGAGTGCCGCCTCCGCCTCCTCGAGGGTGCCGGCGTAGACACCGGTGGACAGGTACTTCCAGCCGCCGTCACAGACGATGAGGGCGATGTCGGCCAGCCGGTCCTCCCGGACCGCCCGTTCGGCCTGCGCCAACGCCGCGTGCAGGATGGCTCCGGTGGAGATCCCGGCGAAGATGCCCTCCTCCTGGACCAGCTCCCGGGTGCGGCGCAGGGCCTCGCGCGGACCGACGGAGTAACGCGAGGTGAGCACCGATGGGTCATACAGCTCGGGCACGAAGCCTTCGTCGATGTTGCGCAGGCCGTACACGAGCTCCCCGTAGCGGGGCTCGGCAGCGACGATCGTGATGCCGGGCACCCGTTCCTTGAGGTAGCGGCCGGTGCCCATGAGGGTGCCGGTCGTCCCGAGGCCGGCGACGAAGTGGGTGATGGCGGGCAGGTCCTCGAGGATCTCCGGGCCGGTCGTCTCATAGTGCGCCTGAGCGTTCGCCGGGTTGCCGTACTGGTAGAGCATGACCCAGTCGGGGTTCTCCGCGGCGAGCCGCTTCGCGACGGCGACCGCCTCGTTGGAGCCGCCGGCGGCGGGCGAGTACCGGATCTCCGCGCCCCACATCTGCAGCAGCTGGCGACGCTCCACCGAGGTGTTCTCCGGCATGACGCAGACGAGCTGGTAACCCCGCTGCCGGCAGACCATCGCCAGCGAGATGCCGGTGTTGCCGGACGTCGGTTCCAGAACGGTCGCGCCGGGGGTGAGCAGGCCACGCTTCTCGCCGTCGGCGATCATCCACAGCGCCGCCCGGTCCTTGATCGAACCGGTTGGGTTGTCCTGCTCCAGCTTCGCCCACAGTCGGACCTGCGGTGACGGGGACAGTCGCGGGAGCCCGACCAGCGGGGTCCGGCCGACCGAGTCGGCCAGGGAGTCGAAACGCATGAGTCGGACCTGCCGATCGGCTTAGTGCTGACCGGCGGGGACGCCGGGTGAGCAGTCGGTGGAACCACCGGCGACCGCGGGCAGGATGGTGACCTCGTCGCCGTCGCGGAGCTTGGCGTCGAGCCCACCGAGGAACCGCACGTCCTCGTCGTTGACGTAGATGTTGACGAACCGGTGCAGCTCAGCCCCGTCCTCACCGGTCACCAACCGGCCACGCAGCCCGGAGTACCGGGAGTCGAGGTCGAGGAAGAGCGCGGCGACGGTGTCGCCCGTGCCCTCGACCAGCTTCGAACCTCCCGTGTAGGTGCGCAGGATCGTCGGCACACGGACCTGGACTGCCATGGTGCTCCTTTCGCGGGGGCCAGCGGTCGGGCTCGACCGAGGCGCCGCCCGGACGGGCGGAGGTGTTACGCGGGCGGGGACGTTACGACAGGCGCCTGAGGTCCTTAGACCATTTCCACCGGCTCCTCGGTGACCACGCCGTCCACGATCCGGAAGGACCGGAACTCGGTCTGGTCAGACTCCCGGGTGGAGGCCAGCACGTAGTGTGCGCCGGGCTCACCGGCGAGAGAGATGTCCGTGCGGGACGGGAAGGCCTCGGTCGCGGTGTGCGAGTGGTAGATCACGACGGGTTCCTCGTCGCGATCGTCCATCTCCCGCCAGATCCGCAGCTGTTCCATCGGATCGAAGCGGTAGAAGGTCGGCGAGCGCTCGGCGTTCTCCATGGGGATGAACCGCTCCGGCCGATCCGAACCCGCCGGGCCGGCGACGACCCCGCACGCCTCGTCGGGATGATCACGGCGGGCATGGTCGACGATCGCCTCGTAACAGGCACGGTCGATACTCAGCACTGGCCCACCGTACGACGCGGAAGGGGCGGTCTGGGCGGTCCTGGCGACGAGACCGTCCCGGTCGGCCGGAATCGCGACCGGCGGCCTAGTCCAGCGTCCGGGTCAGCTCGTCGAGCAGCCCGGTCAGAAAGACGTACGTCGCTACCAGCGGGTAGCGAGGATCCTCGGGATCCATGAGCTCCAACTCGTCGGTGGAGTCGTCGTCGGTCAGGGCGAGGCGGGTACCCAGGAACAGCCGCAGGTCGTTCAGGGTGGTCAGCCAGTCCTGGGCGGCGTCCTCGCTGAGGACGAGCGCGACCCCAGGAGCAGGCATGGCGGCCAGGACCCGGCGGGCCGCGTCCCGTTTGCGGGCGAGCAGATCGTCGGTGCGGCGGCGGCGGAAATCCCCGGAGGCCATCGGGTCCTCCGGGTACGGGTCGGGAAGCAACCGGGCGATCGCCGGGTCCTCCGGCGGCGGCGGGGCGGTGTCACGCAGTCCGACCAATGCCTCCAGCGGATCCTCGACGGGCGGTGGTTCGAGTAGCGCCTCGATCTGACCGACGAGCTGGGACAGCAACGCCGACTCCCACCGCGGCAGCCGCAGTTCGATCCCGGCCCGGGTGCGACGGAAACCGTCAGCAGCCACGACGTCGTGCCCTCCATCACCCCTCGTCCGCGGCACCCGCCCGCGGATCACTAGCCGGTCACCGCCGATGCGGCCGCGGCGGCTCAACCATTCGCGCGCTGGGTTCCGCGGCGCCACCGCCCGGAAAGGAGCGGCGGGCGCACGGCGAGACCACAGCGGGCGGCCGGCAGATGACCACGGCCAGCCTAGTCCAGCCGGCGGGATGCCCCACGTGCCGCGCTCGGCGCGCCGATCCACCGGCCGGCCGACGAGAGCAAGCACGGCCACGGCGGCGGATGTGGGGCTTGGCGCGGCTGCAAACCGGGGCTCACCGGCCACTGCGCGCCCTGCGGCAGGATACCCCCCGCGGCCGTCCGGCGGGCGTCTTCGGTGGTGACCCCGCAAAAAAGGTAGCTCGGTCGATCCACCCGGAATCTGGATAATTTTGCGATACAGATGCTGTTGAACCCGGCACCGAGCGGAGTCATCCGGCGGCCACTCGACGCCCGTCGGCGAAGGCGAGACCACGATTACCCGGAATATTCCGGGCCGACTGGTCGAATTTTCGCGGACAGTGAGCCTTTCCTGGTAACGTTT